>JAIRND010000035.1 GCA_031258225.1 Treponema sp.
ATCTGTCGTTACAATAACAAGGCGCCCATTATCTAAATCATAAATTTCCCTTACTTTTCCCTTGGTCATTTGATTTATCTCCCTTAACTTTTATACTAAAATAACAACCTTTTATTCTTCTGTCAATGCCCATTTTACATTTTTCCGATATTGATAATGTATAATTTGATATTTTTTATCATCGGTCAATAATGTTCCACCTAAATCCATTACAATCATCTTTATATTAGAGTTGTTCAGAAACTGAAGTTTCTAAACAACCCTAATATTGCTATCGCGTTGTCTAAAAACCGGGCTGTAAATATGACCAATTGGAAAAAAGCACAAGGGCCTTTATTAGTCCCAGGGGAAGGGCTTTGCCCCGCTAAGCCAGGCCACAAATTGTAAAGCTGTGCGGGGGGAGCGGCCGTTGAACCACTTTTCCCAGCGCAGCGCGTTTTCCCGGAACTTGCCGTCCGGTACCAGGCCCCGCCGTTCCGCGATAAAACAGGCGATGTCCAGGTACTCTTCCTGGCTGGGGGTGGTAAAAAACACGGTAAGGCCGAAACGGTCGGAGAGGGAAAGCTGTTCCTGCATGGTATCGATGATTGCGGCATCCCCTGTCCCGCCCGGACGATCCGTATGGTGTTCCCGTACCAGGTGGCGGCGGTTACTGGTGGCGTAGATCAGCGTGTTGGGGGGGCGGCCTTCAACGCCGCCTTCCAGCAGGGCTTTAAGGCCGGTAAAAGAATCGTCAAGAATTTCAAACGAAAGATCGTCAATGAAAACGATGAATTTAAGACCCCGGGAAGCGGTAAATTCCAGAATGGCGGGGAGTTCCCCCATGTCTTCCTTGCGAAGTTCCAGGAGCCTCAGACCCCGGTCCGCGTACTCCCGGCATACCGCCTTGACGGTGGCGGACTTGCCGGTTCCCCGGTCGCCGTAGAGGAGCAGGTTGTTGGCGGTCTTGCCTTCCAGGAACGAAAGGGTGTTGTCGATGACCAGCGAACGCTGGCTCCGGTAACCTGAAAGGTCTGCCAGGGATATGGGATCGCTGTTGAGTACGGGTCGTGGGAGGCCCGCAACGGCAGGGCCCGGGGATGGCGTCCAGCGGAAAAAATTGTGGCAGGAGAGGGAACCCGCCCCGCGCTGCCTGACGTGAGCGGCAAGGGCCTCCAGGGAGCCGCTCCAGGAATTGTCCGGGCCCAAAAGCCCGCCGGCGGCCTGTCCCTCCATCTGCCACAGACTCCGGGCCTCCGCCTCTACCCCCGCGGCGGCGTCTTCCAGGCCGTGGGAACGCAGGTAGAGGGCAAGGTTAAAACCCAGGGTGGGGATGTCGAAACTGGCAAGGCGGCCCAGGCGGTCCAGGTCGTCCCCGGCCAACCGGGCCAGAAAAGCGCCGGCTTCACGGCCCTGTTCCGCCGCCAGGGTAAAGGGGTTGTCGCTGCCAAGGACAAGTTCCCGGACACGGGAATAAAAACCCTGCCCGGCGCTTCCCAGCTCCCCCATAAGCGCCGCCCAACAACGCGGCAGGCTTAGGAGTCTGTGGGGCTTTAGCCCAAATAATAAAGAAAATGCACAAAATTGCGCATTTTCTACCTTGCAGACTCCCAAAGGAGCCCGAAAATCGGAGATTTTTGCGGTCAAAGGCCGCAAAAATCCACAAGTCCCACAGGCTCCTAGGGACGGGACCTCCCAGGGAGGGGCCGGGGAACCGGCGGACGGCCCCGGAAAATTCTTTCGTCCCGGGGAATTCCCCAGGACCTTGAGATACGCGCCAAACCCCGCCGGGTTGTCGTTTAGGGCCTCCCACTCCTCCAAAAGGGCCCGGAAACTTCTGAGAAGCTGGTGTTCCCCGCAATCTTTGAATATCGTGAGTCCCGCCAGGTCCGCCAGGGCGGAACGTACCGGCTGCTGAACCCCATGGGCGCCTTGGCTGTCCCCTGGTATGTTTTTCATGCTATAAACCTACGGACTTGACAGAACCTTATCAATAGGCGGAACAATAAGGACAGGATCATGATCTTTTATTCCCTGGAGACTGTTTTTTTTCGTAATTTGGCCAATACCGGGCTTGTTGTCAGGGGGAAAGATGTTTTTTTGGTAGGGGAAAACGGGCAGGGCAAGACAAATTTCCTGGAAGCCCTGTATGTCGCCGCCTATGGTTCCTCGTTTAGGGGGGCCGGAGACGGGGAGTTGGCCAGAACCGGCGAGAAAAATTTCGCCGTTCGGGTAAAAATTGGCCCCGGACCGGGTGATAACCCCGCGTTACTCTGTCATGACCTCCACATTAAGTATGAAAAAAGCAAAAAAACGGTATTTCTTGACGGAAAACGGGTGGAAGATCGCCGGGATTTGCTTTCCGTGGTTCCCTGTATTGTATTCTGCCACGAGGACATGGAATTTGTTTCCGGAAGCCCTGAACGGCGGCGCTGGTTTTTTGATCAGAGCCTTTCCCTCTGCGACAGCCTGTACCTTGACGATTTAAGAAATTTCCGCCGGATTTTGAAATCAAGAAATGTCATCCTCCGTGAGCATGGACCCGGCCCGTCTTCCGCAAGGGTACTGGATGCCCTTGACCCTCAACTGGCGGTCTACGGCCTTAAGCTGATGGAACAGCGGGAAAAGACGGTAGAACTTTTTTCCAGTCTCTTTGAACCCCTGTACCGGGAGGTTTCCGGCATTGACGGCATCACGATCCGGTACCTTCCATCCTGGAAGGTCCGTAGCATCGAAGCGGTAACCGCGTTCCTTGCGGAGCGGCGGGACGCCGATTTTTCCGCAGGGTTAAGCCTTGCCGGACCTCACCGGGATCGTTATGTTTTTTGCCGGGGTACGGATGAATTTACCGGAAAGGCCTCCACCGGCCAACGGCGGCTTTTAGCCCTGCTGCTGCGGGTTGCCCAGGCCCGGTGTTTTTCCGGCGTAACCGGGAAAAGTCCGGTATTGCTGTTGGATGATGTGCTGCTGGAAATGGACGGGGAAAAACGGCGGCGTTTTCTTGCGGTAATGCCGGCCTACGACCAGGCTTTCTACACCTTCCTCCCGGAGGAGCCCTACGATCACTATATCCGCCCTGCCCACATGGCCGGCGCCGGGGACGATTCCGGACAGGCCGGGGGACCTGATGAGGACCGGCATACCGGGACTCTGGTATACTACGTTAAAGACGGCGTTCTGTGGGGGAAAGATGAAACGGGCGGGTGAATATTTGGCGGCGATTATCGATGTGGACCTCTTAAAAAAGGCCAAAACCTATTCGGTCTTTTTTTCATCCTGGGCCCAGATATGCCAGAACTGCGGTATGGCCGCCGCCGCCGGGCATACCCGTATTCGGGATTTGGAAAAGGGGCTTCTGGTGGTGGAGGCGGACCATCCCGGCTGGGTTCAGATACTGCAGACCAAGGCCCAGTGGATCCTGGATCAGACCCGGCGCCGTTTTCCCGAACTGGATATCCGGGGTATCTCCCTTACCCTGAGCAAGGGCGAAGTCCGCGACTCCCCGCGGCCCGCTGACCCCGCGCCACAGCCCGCCGTACCACAGCCTGTCGCGCCGCGGCCTGTCCCTGAACCGAAATCCGGGCCAAAGGACAGTCCCGGCTTCCGAATCGGCGTGGACGCCTGGGAGCGGATAGAAGACAAGGATTTTAAGGATTCCCTTAAACGTCTGGAACGGAGCATCAGGGAACGGGAGAAATCCGCCTCTGAAAAGGGGAAGAAATAACGGCCCCTGTACCATCTCCCGGTCCGGAGTTCTCCCCCGCAGAGTTCTCGCCTTATTCGTGCTGTGTCCTCTGCCCCAGGCGCTGTTCGGTGAACCGCCTGATGGGGGCAGGGGGCCGGTGCGGGGAAACCGCGGAACTGCGGCTGGCCGCCGCATCCATCCACCGGGGGGAGGAGCCCCCTGTCAGCGGCCGCGGCGGTTCGGGGACCGTTTTTATAACCGGCTGCGGTCTGGGCTGCGGCTTCTGTCAGAACTACCAAATTTCCCGGAACGGCATGGGGCGGGTGGTAAGCCCCGCCGGGTTTGCCGGCATTACACTGGCCCTGGAGGATGCGGGGGCGGAGAATATCAACATCGTTACAGGGACCCACGCGGCGCCCGCCATTGCTTCCGGCCTGGACCTGGCCAGGGAGCGGGGGCTGACGATCCCGGTACTCTGGAATTCGTCGGCCTATGAGAACGAGGCCGTTCTGGATTTGCTGCGGGACCGGGTAGATGTGTATCTGCCCGATCTAAAGACCCTGGACCCCCAGGTGGGGGCGCGGTTTTTCAGGGCCAGCGACTACCCCCGGAGCGCGGTGGCGGCCATTTTACGGATGTTAAGTTTCCGGGGGGAACTGCGGTGGAAAAACACGGTTAAAGCCCCGGAAGACGGTGCATCCCCCCAGGCCGCGTCTGTTTTGGCGCGTGGGGTAATTATCCGGCATCTCATTATTCCAGGCTGCCTGGAGTCTACCCGGCAGGTTATCGAGTGGTTTCACCACCATGCCCGCGGCAGGGCGCTTCTTTCCCTGATGACCCAGTACACCTGCTGCGGCGGGGAGGAAACGGCCCCCGCCGCGTCACCACAGCGTTACCTGGGCCGGGAAGAATACGAGCGGGTTCTGGAATGGCTTACGGAGTACGAGATTGAGGAGGGTTTTTACCAGGAACCGGCGCCGGGCCGGGACTGGCTGCCCGATTTTAGCCGGACAAATCCCTTCTCTTCCCGCCTTTCCCGGCCCATCTGGCACTGGAAAGCCGGCGTGCTGTAAACAGGGCGGGCCTTTGCCTCCATGCCAAAATCGTTTATACTACGGAGGAATGTACACAAGGGAATTGTCCGCTCCGCGGAACACGCCCATTGAGAACGGGATACCCGTGCAGGGAACCTGGACCAAAGCGTTCAAGGATGTTGACCTTCTTGCCGTTCAATGGCCATACCGGTTTCCCCTGCCCCGCTCTCTGCTGGATGCCCGCATAAAGGAATGGGAGTCGTTTATCATTCAGGGGGACCGTTTTTTTATGGAAGCCCTGCTCATAAATGTTAAACTTTTTTGCATGGCCCAGGTGTTCCTTTATGACCGGGAAACCCGGGAAAAGCACAAATACCTGAAGGTAATACCCTTTGGGGGATGGAAACTTCCAAGAGGGCTTTACAATTCCGCTGTTGACAGCCATTCCATGGGATTTTTTTTCAGAGTGCACTCCTGGCTGGACGCCAATACCGTCCGGGTTGACCTGGACATTGCGGCCAGGGCGCGTAACCCGGCCTTTACGGCCCACCTGATGTACAATCTGCGCAGAAAGAAGACCTGCCCCCTGGTGGTAAACCTGGGTTTTTCCGAACGCCGCTGTGTCTATGCCTACAAGACCCTGGCGGCGGTACGGGGGGCTGTGATCATTGGGGGAAAGCGGATAATCCTTAATCCTTCCCGCACATCGGGGTTCTTTTTTGATTTCAAGGGATTTTACCCGTACCCCATGCAGTCGGTCTGGTGTACCGCTTCCGGTTTTGATGGGGCGGGCCGGCGCGTAGGTTTTACCCTTGCGGAAAACCAAACCAGGGAAAGCCGCCGAAACAACGAGAACGCCCTGTGGGTCGACGGAGAGTTAAGCCCCCTGCCGGCGGTACGAATCACCATGCCGGCGGGGATCGCCTCGGAGTGGGTCATTCAGGATGTAGAGGGGATGGTAGATCTGGTATTTACCCCCCTGGAACAACTGCGGAGCAGTTATAATGTTATTCTTTCCCGTGCGGATCTGGAAAGTCCTCTGGGTTACTACAACGGCATGGTGATGTCGGCCCAAGGAGAGCAGATACAGATCCATAACCTGTTTGGGACCGGGGAGAAACTTTTTCTGCGGGTATAAATATGGCAAAAAAAGAAAAGGCAATCTACGCCCCCGGTGAATTAAGCCAGGTACGAAAAAAGCTGGGCGTTACCGATGATCTGGAAGCCAAGCGGATGGCGAAACTTCTTGGCGGGGAAGTGGGGGTGGAACGCGGCACGGAAAAAGAGGCCAAGCCCGGGCCTTCCGGAAAGGCCGCTTTGGGGGACAGTCCCGTTGGGGTCCAGCGCCCCAAACACCGCGTTGAATTGGCGTTTGACGGGGAGACGGACCTGATCAAGGGGGTAAGCGTCCGCCGGCCTGTGGATCCGGCCGATGACCCGCTGATACCGGTCAAGGCTTCCTATTTTGAGCGTATTAAAATGGACCGTTTCTGTGCCCTGCCGGAATTCAAAATCAAATCCGCGGCGCAGGCTTTTATGGCCGCGTTGTCATTTTTTGGCGATCCGCCGGATCTGGTAAATCCCTCATTCGTCAATAAAAAACTCAACGTGTATTATAAAACCGTGGAACAACTGGTTACTTCCGTCAGAACCCTTTTCCCCCGGAACAACACCAAACGGAACGAGAAACTTAAACGGACCAGCCCTTTTGCCTACAGTGTTCTTGATACGCTGCGGTACTGGAACCTTGAAAAAATCGCGTCCGATATTGCCAAAGTTCAGGCCCATCCCAGAAACGTAAGGATTACCGAGCTTTCTGATATTCTAAAAAACATCTACCGGCCCCTTTTTGTTCTGGAACGGCTGGAGGTCGATGAGCATATCAAGGAGTCCTTTAAGCTGCTTTACAAGATACTCTATGTGGAAAACCCTGTGGACGCCAGGGAAAAATCTCAGGGCCTTATCCGCGAGGTTCTGATTGCCTTTAACGATGTGCGCCGGGATATTCATTACTATCTCTACCCGCTGTTGATGAAACTCCTCTCCGATCGTTACCTTGCCTACGATGTGTTTTTTTCCGCCCGGCGGAACCGCTTCATGGATTTTATCGGCGCTTCGGAATCGGACCAAATAGACCCCGCCGCCATGGCCGCGGAGCTTAAGGGCAGGCAGGAACCGGTCCGTGAGGGCGGGGAAGGGGAAAAAGACGAACAAAAAGAGGCGGAAGGGGAGCGGGACGAGGACAGCGGCGCTTCGGAACAGGTCGAGCGCGGGGAGAAGGAGGCCGCCCGGCAAAAAGAACGCAAGGCCATGCTCCAGGGGGTCGCCTGCCTGGAAGCCCTTTTCCCCAAAGCCGGCTGGGAACGGCTTTCCGGTTTTCCCGATATTTACCCCTATTTCCGCGATATTTACGATCTTAAAAAGGGTTACGAACTTATTGCCCCCACCGACCCCCTGCTGCAAACCGTAGTGATTATGCGGATTCTGGACGATATGCTCCTGGGTTTACGGAATGTTCAATTTGGAACGGTGGTAAGCGGCGCAAGCGGGCCGGTCCGCGTTGACGAGGACCTGAACAGCATTATTGGCGAATGGCAGGGTTATATCAACGTGGCCGTTGAAAAAGAGTATTTGTCCCGGCTTATCGAATATTGCCGCATCATCGGCCAGTCGGAGTCCCGTACTTCAACCTACGCCAAGCGGCTTCTCTGCGAGATCCACTGGATCAAACGGCTCTTTTTCCTGCCCTATTACAAATTCGACAGTCCATTCCCCCCGCCCATCCAAAAAAAAGACATCACGCAGGTGTACCCCGCCATTCGTTTGCTCAGGCGCAGCCTTACCCTGGTTGCGTCGGGAATTGAGCAGGCCAATCGAATCGGCGGGGCGGACAAGGTGATCCCCTGTGACGGCATTGACAACCCCTGGGAAGCCTACAATTTCGCAATTCCCAATCCGGTATCCACCCGGCTTGATGCCCTGCTCCCCGCCAAACGGCGCAACAACGCGACGCTTATCTTCTTCAGCCTGGCTTTTTCCACGGTTCTGGACCACCTGGTAAACGATGAAAACAGTTGGGCCTACCGTGAACGCCAGGGCACGCCGTTCCGGACCGTAAACGGTCTTCCCCAGTTTGGGGTGGACAAGGCAATTGACGCCGAGGAGATTTTTAAGGAAAGCGTCCGCAGGCGCGAACAGTCCGAAAAAGACGCCGCGGATCGCGCGGAGCCGCCGGAACCGTCCGGGCGGCCTGAATAGAAAAAGTACGACCGGCACATGGGCGTTTTTGGCCCGGAAGAACATGGTATTCCGGAAGAAAATGAAGAGTATCTTAACAGGCAAATTATAACGTACATAGGGAACAAGAGGAGCTTGCTGCCGTTTATCGGGGCCGGGTTAAGCAAGGTTTTGCCGCGTCTTAACAGAAAAACCATAAAAACCTTTGATGTTTTTTCCGGTTCGGGGATTGTCGCGCGGTATTTGAAACACTACTCCTCTAAAATAATAGCAAACGATCTGGAAAAATATTCCGAAGTTATCAACCGGTGCTACCTGTCAAATGTGTCGGAAATAAACATGGGGGAACTGCTTGACTACCGCGAAAAACTGCTTGCCAAACTGAAAGAAGAAAACCTGAAGCCCGGCTTTATCGCAAAACTCTACGCGCCGCGGGGCGGAACTGTTATTTGCGGGGAGGACAGGGTTTTTTATACCTACAGAAACGCCTGCTATATCGACACGGCACGGGACTGTATTGAAGAAGTGCCGGACGAATACAGAAAATATTTTCTGGCCCCCCTGTTGGCGGAGGCATCGGTACATTCAAACACTTCCGGCGTGTTTAAGGGTTTTTACAAAGATTCAAAGACCGGTGTTGGAAAATTCGGAGGCAACGCCGGAGAAGCCCTGGCGCGGATCCTTGGGGACATAACCATGCCGTTTCCGGTGTTCAGCAGTTTTGAGTGTGAATACGAAGTCCGCAGGGGAGACGCCAATGTTATCATTGATTCTGTTGATGATGTTGACCTGGCATATATCGATCCGCCGTACAACCAGCATCCATACGGGTCGAATTACTTTATGCTGAACCTGATCGTCGATCACGCCGAGCCGGGGAATATCAGCAGTGTTTCCGGGATTCCTGAGGGCTGGAACAGATCGTGGTACAACAAAAAGGCCCGTGCCTACAGTTCGTTCAGGGACCTTGTGGAACGAATACGGGCAAAGTTTTTGCTGGTGTCGTTTAATTCCGAAGGCTTTATTACGCATGGTGAGATGGTTGACCTTTTGAACAGGCTGGGGAAACTGGAAGTTCTGGAAACAACGTATAACACGTTCCGGGGCGGCAGGAACCTTAAAAAAAGGGGCATACACGTCAGGGAGTATTTGTATTTACTGGAGAAAGCCTAGTACCTTGAACGGACACTAATTCGTTTTTAGAAGGCCCTTGCGCTTCAGGGAATGGATAAAGTCAGCGTATTGCCTGTCGTGGCCCGCGATATGCGTAAAAATCCACTCCCGCAGGAATTGGGCAAACGCCAGCGGGACAAATTTGCCTCCGCTTTCAAACTTCTGTACATTATCCAAAACCCGCTTTATAAACACTTCGTGCTGTTTTTTGTGTTCGGCGGCCAGTGGATACTTGATGTTGTCAAACATCTTTTCTTCCGCGGTAAAGTGGTATTTCACATATTCCACCGCCGCGTGGGCCGTTTTCTTGAACGTTTCACTGGCCTGCGTGTCCCCCGCCTGGCAGGCCTTGAAAAGGTCATCGGTAAAGCGGATAAGTTCCCTGTGCTGATCATCGAAAAGCTGAATACCCGTCAGATAGCGGTCATCCCATTGAACTAAAGGCCGATCATCCATATCATATTGTACCCGTCCCCGGGCAGTTTGCCAAGTAAGGAGCGCCGACAGGGCCAGCGCCGATGCAAAGTTATATTTTTGGTATTCCCCTGCTGCTTCTCCTTGCCCTGGGGTTTGTCTTTTGCCTGCTCTTTTTTATTCTGGGGATCCGCGTTGGGATTAAACAGGGGCGCGGCATGGAGGAGGCGGAGTGGAAGGGGGGCAGACTCGAAAAAACCGTCAGGGACCGGCTCAAGCAGTCCCGGGCCGTTCTTGGGGGCCTTGTATCGGAGCAGATTGCCCCCCTGCTGCCCGGTTTTCCCTATGACCCCGGGGACTGCCGTTTTGTCGGCAAGCCCGTGGACTTTATTGTTTTCAAGGGCATGAATCAAAAAAATATTACCGAGGTTATCTTTCTTGAGGTAAAAAGCGGAACCGCGAAGAGTCTGAATGATCAGGAAAAACGGCTGCGGGAGGCTGTTCTGGCCGGGAGGGTCCGCTGGGTGGAGGTTGATGTATAGGGCATTGGGACATTGGCCGGTCTAGCAGCCCATTTATCGTGGTTTTTGCGACACAACGTGGAGCAAAAACCTACAAGTACAACAGGCTGCTAGGAGCCTGCCAGTTCGGACAGGGGGATGGGTTTGGGGCTGTCGTTCTCCCCTTCAACCCTGGAGAGTTCTTCCATGAGTTCCCGGCCCCGTTTGCTCAGCTTGTCGGGCACCTGGACCATAAACTTGATGTACAGATCGCCCCGCCGGCTGGACGAGGGAACCCCCTCGTTCCTGATGCGAAGCATCTTGCCGTTCTGAATGCCCGGCGATACCTTTACTTTTATCGTTTTGCCGTCCAGCGTACCTATGTGGATCTCCGCCCCCAGGCTTGCCTGGGTGATGGAGATGGGAACCGCGCAGTACAGGTCCAGATCCTGACGCTCAAAGTACTCGTGGGGCCTGACCCGTATAAAGACGTAAAGATCCCCCGCGGGTCCGCCGTTGACGCCCGCGTCTCCCTGCCGGGCGATAACGACCCGCCGGCCATTTTCCACCCCCGCCGGGATTGTAACCATGATCTTCTGCTTTCTCCGCTGGACACCGGAACCGCCGCATTCTTTACAGGGGTGTTCGATGATGTAGCCTTCCCCGCGGCAGGTTGGACACGTAGAGGCAACGGAGAAGAAGCCCTGGCTCCGGCGTATTTGGCCGGAACCCTGACAACTGGGACAGACTTTTTTTCCGGAACCCTCCGCCGCCCCGCTGCCATGGCAGGACGGGCAGCTTTCGTTGCGGGAATACTGAAGTTCAACCTTGGTGCCAAAAACGGCGTCCTTAAACGAAATTTCGATGTCGGAACGGAGGTTCGCGCCCTGGCGGACACCCCCGGCGCCCCGGGACGAGCGGCCCCCGCCCCCGAAGCCGCCGCCAAAGAGCGTGTCAAAGATGCTGCTAAAGTCGCCGCCGCCAAAAATATCCTCAAAACCCTGAAAGCTGCTCCAGTCATGAGTGTCGCCGCCCATGCCCTGAACCCCGGCAAAGCCGAACTGATCATAGGCGGACTTTTTCTGATCATCTGACAGCACTTCGTAGGCTTCGGTGGCTTCTTTGAATTTCTCCTCAGCCTCTTTGTTCCCCGGATTCTTGTCAGGATGATACTGAATGGCAAGTTTCCGGTATGCCTTTTTTACATCATCCTTGGACGCGTTTTTTTGTACACCGAGAACTTCGTAATAATCACGTTTGGCCACATCAACATCCTTATTTGTCGTCCATTACTTCGTAGTCGGCGTCTTCGGCACTTTTGGTATTGCTGGTATCACCGGAGGTATTGGTTCCGGCCTCACCCGGCCCGGCGTTGAAATCCTGGGGACCCGGCTGCTGGGCGCCCTGGGCCTTGTAGATCTCCTCGGCAATTTTGTAGGACGCCTGTTTCAGGGCCTCGGTCTTGTCCTTGATGGCCTGAATATCTCCGCCTTCAAGGGCCTTGCGCAGATCCGCAATGGCTTCTTCGGCTTTGGATTTGTCCGCCGCGCTAACCTTGTCCCCAAGGTCCTTGATGTTTTTCTCGGTACTGTAGATCATGCTGTCCGCTTCGTTGTGGACTTCCGCTTTTTCCCGTTCCCGCTTGTCTTCTTCGGCGTGGAGTTCCGCCTCTTTGACCATGCGTTCGATATCCTGATCGTTCAGTCCCGATGAACTTTCGATGCGTATCTTCTGCTCTTTGCCCGTGCCCAGGTCCTTGGCGGACACATGGACAATTCCGTTGGCATCAATGTCAAACGTTACCTCGATCTGCGGAACGCCCCGGGGCGCGGGGGGAATGCCTACCAGGTCGAAACGGCCCAGGGTGCGGTTCTGATTCGCCATTTCCCGCTCACCCTGGAGTACCTGAATGGAGACCGCGGTCTGCCCGTCCGCCGCGGTGGAGAAAACCTGGCTCTTCCGCGTGGGGATGGTGGTGTTCCGGGGGATAAGCTGGGTCATAACGCCGCCCAGGGTTTCGATGCCCAGGGAAAGGGGAGTTACGTCCAGGAGCAGCACGTCCTTTACGTCGCCGCCCAGGATGCCGCCCTGGATGGCCGCGCCGATGGCTACCGCCTCATCGGGGTTTACCCCCCTGTTGGGCTCTTTCTTGAAAAGGTCCTTGACGATCTGCTGTACTGCGGGGATCCGCGTGGAACCCCCAACCAGGATCACCTCGTCAATCTGATCGGCGTTGAGTCCGGCGTCCGCCAGGGCCTTCTTGCAGGGTTCCCTGGACCGGTCCAGCAGGTCCGACACCATTTGCTCAAATTTCGCCCTGGTCAGGCTTTTTTGCAAATGCTTGGGCCCGCTCTGGTCCGCGGTGATAAAGGGCAGGTTGATCTCCGTGGTCTGCATGGCGGAAAGTTCAATTTTTGCCTTTTCGCTGGCCTCCCGCAGCCGCTGCAGGGCCATGCGGTCCTGTCCCAGGTCGATTCCGGTATCCCGCCTGAATTCCTCGATAAGCCATTCCAGAATTTTAAGGTCGAAATCATCGCCCCCCAGGTGGGTATCCCCGTTGGTAGACTTTACCTCGAAAACCCCTTCCCCCAGTTCCAGAATGGAAATATCAAACGTACCGCCCCCCAGATCGTAGACGGCGATGGTTTTCTCTTTTTTCTGGTCCTTGTTGAACCCAAAGGCCAGGGAAGCCGCGGTGGGCTCGTTGATAATGCGTTTTACCTCGAGCCCGGCGATCTTGCCCGCGTCCTTTGTGGCCTGCCGCTGGGCGTCATTGAAGTAGGCGGGCACGGTGATGACTGCCTCGGTAACGGTTTCACCCAGGTAATCCTCCGCCGTCTGCTTCATTTTTTGAAGTACAAAGGCGGAAATTTCCTGGGGGGAGTATTTTTTCCCCGCGATATCCACCCTTACATCGTTGGCCTGTTCTACCACGTGGTAGGGTACCCGCTTCATTTCCGCGCCAACCTCGGAGTAGGAACGGCCCATGAAACGCTTTATTGAATACACGGTATTTTCCGGATTGGTGATCATCTGGTTTTTGGCCGGTTGGCCTACCACCCTGTCGCCCTTGTTGGTAAAGCCGACAATGGAGGGGGTTGTGCGTCCCCCCTCGGAATTCTGGATTACCACCGGTTCACCGCCCTCAAGGACGGCTACGCATGAATTGGTAGTCCCCAAGTCAATGCCAATAATCTTTCCCATAACAACTATCTCCTTTGCAGGCTGTTAGCACCCTACATATTAAAACAATTCCCTTACCGCCGCCATTGTACTAAGACTGAGCCTCCGGTTCCCCGGCCTGGGTATCCCCGGTCCCCGGCGCCGTGGAGGGCGGAACGGGTATGGCCGGAGCCCCGGGATCGGGTATCAGCACCTTTACCTTGGCGCTGCGGATTACCCGGTCTTTTAGCGTATAGCCTTTAAGCAGATCCATCTGCACCGTTTGTTCGGTTACGGCCGATGATTTTTCTATCATCAGGGCTTCATGAAAATTGGGATCAAAGGGCGCCCCGGCGGCGGCATAGCTTTTAAGCCCCCATTTGCTTTCCAGCGTGGAGGAAAGGCGTTTGGCGATCATCCCCAGCCCTTCGTAGAGGGCGGTAAAATCCCGGGAACTTTCCGCGGACTGTAAGGCCCGGTCAAAGTCGTCAAGGACGGGGATCAGATCCGACAGCAGACTCTGGTTGGCAAAATCAATGGCGTCCTGTTTTTCCCGGTTCATCCGCTTGCGGAAATTTTCAAAATCCGCCGCCTTGCGCAAAAACTGGTTTTGCGCCTCCGCAAGCTGGGCTTCCAGATCGGCAACGCGATCCTCCGGCGCCGTCTCTTCGGCTCTGTCCGGTTCCTGAACTTCTTCCGGGGCCGGGCAGCCGGCAGCCGCCTCCCCGCTTGCCGGCCCCGCCGTATCCGCGGATGCCTTGTTCACATCTCTATCCGCCGCCTGTTCCGGCGCGGGATCGTCTCCCTTACCCTCTGCCGGCTCTTTATGATGATGATTCTTGTCGTGAGAGAAGTGTTTGGACATTCTTGCAGTCAGTTACACGCCCCCGCGGGCGCGGCCTCCATAAAAACTTTTATAACACAGACCCCTCCCCGGTGCCGGAGAGGGTCCCGTGACTAAAAAAGCGCGGGATGGGTCCGTTTTCTTAAAAAATACTTATTCGGGAGCGCGGGGGTCAAGAAAAATCGGCGCGTTCCGGCTCACAAAAAGAGCAGCGTTGCGGAGATAATGGTCATGATATAAACGATTACGCGGTAATGGGACTCGGAAACCTTTTTTACCACCAGAACCCCCAGGACCGCCCCCGCGAGGATGGCGGGGATCAGCGTAACGCCGAACAACAGCCCCTCCGGCCTGATGTTGTGCCAGACAAAGTACTGCAGCGGGATTTTAAGGTAGTTGATAATCATGAAGAACCAGGCTGCGGTCCCCACAAAACTGGTCTTCCGCAGTTTCATCGAAAGGAGGAACACCGACATGACAGGCCCTGCGGCGTTCCCGATCATCGTCGAAAAGCCCCCCATGACCCCAAAAATCGCGGAAAACCACCAGGCCGACGGCATAGCCGCGTCCTTCCCCCGCCGGTCGTTCCAGAACATCACCACCAGCCCGGTGAGGATACAGACGCCGATAAGCGCCTTAAAGCCCCGCGCCGGAACCACCCGGTCCACCAGCAGGGCCAGGCCGAAGCCCGCCAGGGCCCAGGGCAGCAGCCGGATAATGTACTTCCACTCCGCCGCCCGCCGGTAGTAGATAACCGCCACCAGGTCCGCGAAACAGAGCATGGGCAGCACCACCCCGGTACTCTCCTTGGCCCCGAAGATCAGGGCCAGAAGGGGTATCATTACCGCGCTGGCCCCGTTGATCCCCGTCTTGGACAGCCCAATGCAGAGCCCGCTGACGATCACCGCCGCTGTCTGCCAGGGCACAAATCCGTTCCACCAGTCCAAAAAAACCATAAAAACCTACAACCACCACAGGCTGCCTGTCATAGCGGAACCATCGTCCGGCTTTACATGGCCATAAGGTCCCGCTCGAAGACCCTAAAAACTTTTGTGGGGCACTTTTCCGTACAGGTCCCACAGCTTGTACATTTGGTGTAGTCCACCACCGGGATATTACTGGAAAGATCGATGCACTGCTGGGGGCAGTTTTTTACGCAGAGGCCGCATTTGATACAGGCAATTTTGCAGCTTTTGGAGACCTGGGGCCGGTTTGGGCTGCGGTTGGAACAGAGGACCAGGGCCCCTTTCTGATCGCGGGGGATGCCTTTGAGGAGCTGCTGGGGACATTCGGCCACGCAGAGGCGGCAGCCGGTACATTTGGCGTAGTCTACCTTGGGAAGGCCGTTGGCCTGCAGGCTTAGGGCGCCGAATTTGCATTTTTTTACGCAGTCCCCAAAGCCAAGGCAGCCCCAGGCGCAGAGTTTGATTCCCCCGGCGGACAATTTGGCCCCCCGGCACGTTGCCAGTCCCGTGTAAAAGCCCTTGCGCGCCGCGTGGAGATTGGAACCCTGACAGGCCAGGACCGTAACAGTGGGGATAACAGTGGCGTCGATCCCCACGATGGCGGAAAGTTTTTCCGCGGTTTCCCTGCCCCCCACGGAACAGGCGCCGGGCCCGGCATTTCCGGCGGCCAGCGCCGCGGCGTAACCATCGCAGCCGGGATAACCGCAGGCCCCGCAGTTGGCGCCGGGCAGATTCTCCCGTATCCGGCCAATAAGGGGGTCTTCCTGAACGGCAAAGACCTTGCGGAAGAATCCCAGGGCCGCCCCCAGGACAAAGGCCAGCAGAAGGGAAAACCCCGCAGTAACAAGCACGACCGTCACGGCAAACTCCTCATTTTACCAGGCCCTTAAAGCCCATAAAGGCAATGGAGAGCAGCGCCGCCGCGATAAAAAGGATCGGCGTGCCCCTAAGGAAGGCCGGAACCGGGCTGGTCTTTATCCGGCGGCGAATACCCGCCAGAAGCAGCAGGGAAAGCAGAAAGCCCAGGGCCACACCCAGGGCATAAACCAGGGACTCGATGAAGGTATAGGGCTTCCCGGTAAAAGGACAGATGTTGTCGATCACGTCCAGAGTTACCGCCAGGATGGCGCAGTTGGTGGTGATCAGCGCCAGGTAGATACCCATAGAACCGTACAGGGCGGGGGCGGATTTTTTAAGGTAAAACTCGACCAACTGCACCAGGGAGGCGATAACCAGGATAAAGACCAGCAGTTTGAGGAACACCAGATCCAGGGATACCAGGATGAACCGGTAGATGGGCCAGGTAACGCAGGTTGCCAGAACCGTAACAAAGGTAACCGCCAGGCCCATGCCCACAGCCTTGTCCTCGTCACTGCTCATCCCGATAAAGGGGCAGAGGGCAAGGAAGCGCATCAGGATCACGTTGTCGATGAGGAAAGCGGATATAAATATCTGAAAAAGGGTCATGCCGCCCCCCCGTGATGATGGGCCGTGGTATCCGTCGCGGTTCCCGCGGCGGTATTCGAGCCTGTCAACCCTGTTAGCCGGGATTTCAGGAACAAATTAAGGGAGATAAAGAGGGCAAACACAAAAAAACCCCCCGGCGGCAGCACAAAAAAGATAATGGGCTGATACGCGCCGGGCAGCACCTGAAAGCCCAGGAGTTTGCCGCTGCCCAGGAGTTCCCGCACGGCGGCAATGCCTACGAGGACCCAGGTGTAGCCCAGGCCCATGCCCAGGGCGTCGAATACAACATCCCCCACGGGCCGTTTGGAGGCGAAGCCCTCAACCCGGCCCATGATGATACAGTTCACCACGATAAGCTGAATAAAGACCCCCATCGCCTGGGACAGAACCGGGAACCATGCCTTAAGCACGTAGTCGATCACCGTGGTAAAGGCGGCAATGATGATGATGAAGATGGGGATACGGATCGATTCGGGGATAATCTTGCGGAACAGGCTTATCACCAGCTCGGACATGAGGAGTACGAAGGTCATGGAAAGGCCCATGCCGATACCGTTGACTACCTCGGTCGTTACCGCCAGGGAGGAACAGAGGCCGATCATCAGGCCCAGGAGGGGATTTTCCCGGACAATACCGTTGGTAAACAGGCGGAAAAACCGCTCCCGTGTCTTGCCGCTCACCGGCTGCCCCCCAGATACGCGGCGGCGGCCTGTCCCGCGGCCCTGACCGCGTCGGCTACCGCCCGGCTTGTGATCGTGGCGGCGGTAATGGCCTCCACATCGGCTTTAACCTTAAAGGGATCCGCCACCCTTTTTCCGGTGAACTGTCCGGTATAGGAGGGGGAAGCGGCATTGGCCCCCAGCCCCGGCGTATCTTTGTGTTCCAGAATTTTAACCCCCGTGATGGTACTATCGGCACTTACCCCCACCAGCAGCTTGATGGGGCCGCCGTAACTGCTCCGGGAAACCTGGAGGGCTACGCCGGCAATTTCCCCACCCTGCGGAACCTCGTACTGCCGTTCAATCGTTACCGCGGGATCGGGACTTTGAATGCCGGTAATTTCCCTTGGGGAACCCGCGCCGGGGAAAAGTTCTTTCAGGGCCTCCTCCGTGTCTTTTTGCTGGTTCGCTTCGATAATGTCTTCGGTACCCGCATAGACAAAGGCCAGCATAACACAGGCGGCAACGGCAAAGACCGCCAGCGTAAGGCCCAGCTTAACGGCGCCCGGTTCTTTTTCGTTCATGAGGCCCCCTGTGCGGTTCCCGTGGCGGGACCAGCCGGTTTCTTTTTAGGCACATAGCCGTATTTCCTGGGCAGCAGCCTGTTGAGGAAGGGACTTAGGGCATTCATGATAAGGATGCCGTAGGTAACCCCTTCGGGGTAGCCCCCCCATTTTCGGATCAGCACCACGATAAGCCCGGCCCCAAAGCCAAAGATCAGTTTTCCCCTGCCGGTGAGGGGGGCGGTAACGTAGTCGGTAACCATAAACACCGCGCCAAAGAGGAGACCCCCGGAGAAGATGCCGAAAAGGGGATCGTAGCCCAGGGCCCAGGAGGCCAGAAATCCCGCCAGGGTCATGGTCAGGGGGGCCCGCCAGTCGATTGTCCTGGTCAGCAGCAGCACCAGACAGGCCGCCAGGATAAGAAGTATCGAGGATTCCCCAATGGCCCCCGCGTGGTTCCCGATGAACAGGGTTTTGATGGTGGACCAGTAGTCGCCGCCCCAGGCGGCGCCGGAGGCGAGAAGGTCCTTTCCCACCGCGTTGACAGCCTCCCCCAGCCGGTTTTCTTCAACCAGGAGTTTGGTGATGTTGAGGGGCGTTACCCCGCTTACCCCGTCCACGATGCTGGCCTCGTTCAGACGGTCGTTCAGGGCCAGCGCGAAATATCCCGGCGGCCGGTGCCAGCGGGTCATGGCGGCGGGGAAGCTCATCAGCATAAAGGCCCGGCCCGCAAGGGCGGGGTTGAACACGTTGGCCCCCAGGCCGCCGAAAAATTCCTTGGCTACGACAACGGCGAAGATCGCCCCCAGGGCGGTCATCCACAGCGGGATGGAAGGGGGCAGGGTCAGGGCCAGGAGCAGGCCCGTAACGGCAGCCGACAGGTCCCTTACCCGCGGTTCCTGCCGGGTGGCAAGGCGGAACAGGGCTTCCCCCGCGACGGCGGCGATAACCGAGACCAGTACGGTAAGCAGGGCGGGAAGCCCGAACAGGATGATCCCAAAGATAGTCGCCGGCGCCAGGGCGATAAGCATGGTTGCCATGAGCCGGTCTGAACGTACCGGGGAGACAATGTGGGGGCTGGAAGCAAGGAACGGGAATCCGCCTTCCGCGCCGCGGGCCCGCTGGGACTCCTGAGAGGCCGCGGGACTCCCGGCAGTTTTGTCCCCCGCCGCGTTTACCGTTTTTTTATCTTCTTCCGCCATGTAAAACTTGCTCCTTGTACCGGGCTACGCCTTGCCCGCCATCTTTGTGGCGGCCGCGGCCCTTTCCAGGGCCTGCCGGGCCCGTAAACGCTGCTTCCCCACCCGGAAACGCTGGACCAGCTTGATCCGGGCGGGACATACATACGTGCAACTGCCACATTCGATACAATCCGACAGGCCCGCCTTAACCGCGTAGTCAAGGTCTTCGGAATCCAGACTGTTGTTCATGATCACCGGGGAAAGCCGGCAGGGGCAGTTGCGGATACAGCGGCCGCAGCGGATACAGGGGCCCTCCGCGTCCGCCGCCGTCTCCTGGGCCGTCATCAGAATAATGCCGCTGGTATTTTTTTGAACAGGTATGTCCAGGCTGGGCACGGCGTTTCCCATCATCGGACCCCCAAAGACGATCTTCGCCAGGCGCTCCGTATCAATATCCATGAACTCCACGGGTAACTGTGAAAGAAGCACGCCGATGGGGGCCCGGATGTTCTTGGGGGTCCTGCAGGCCCCGCCGGACACCGTCAGGTCCCGGTCGATAAGGGGTTTTCCCAGGCTAAATGCCTCGGCAATGGCGATAAGGCTGCCCACGTTCTGAACGATGCAGCCCGCATCCATAGGCAGGCCGCCGGAGGGCACCTCCCGGCCGGTCAGGGCGGTAATAAGCATCTTTTCCCCGCCCTGGGGGTAGAGGGTACGGCACAGGCCAATGCCAATGTCCAGCCCGCCGCTTTGGACCCGTTCGTTAAGCCGGATTTCCCGCTCGATAAGGGGAATAAGGTTTTTTTTGTTGTCCTCCATGCCGATAATCGCCTTCTTAACCCCGGTGATCCACATCACGATGGCAAGGCCCTGGATAAGCAGGTGGGGCTTTTCGGTCATTGCCGCCTCATCGGTGGTCAGGTAAGGTTCGCACTCCGCGCCGTCCGCGATAATAGTATCAATGGGTTTGCCGGGGGGCGGGGAAAGTTTAACGTGGGATGGAAAACCCGCGCCCCCCATGCCCTGAATACCCGCCTCCCGGACGCGGGCCAGGGCATCCTCTTTTGAACACTTAAACGGATCAAGGGGGGGCATGTATTCTGTCTCCAGGGTATCCGCGGCCTGGTCCCCTTCCTGGGCCTCGATAAGCACACAGAGTCCTTCGCTGTTGTTTGACTGGGTCCGGTTTTCGATCTTTTTCACGACCCCGGAAATGGAAGCATGGACCGGTACGGTCATGGGTCCGGGGCTTGCCCCGTCGGCAATTTTCTGGCCCCGTTTGACCGTATCACCTGCCCTTACCAAACAGGCGTTGGGGGCTCCAAAATGCTGATTCACAGGGATGTACACCTGGCGGGGGCTGGGGACCAATTCTACCGGCTTTCCTTCGGTAGCGTGCTTCCGGGTGGGAAGTTTAAGACCCCGCTTGAACGTATTCACCATTTTTGGAATGCTAGATTAATTTGACGCGCAAGTCAACGGGGCACGGGGCCGGGGGGCGCAATTTCTTTTTCGGGGCAATTAGGCGGCGGTGCCGGGGATGATGGAAGATTCCGCTCGAGGAGTCAGGGTGGGGGAATCAGAAATGGGTAAAAAGAAGTCGTTGTTTATCGGTGTACAATATCTAGTAAAGCTCTACTGGAAATACAGGAAATCGTCCTTGGTCTTTTTACTGCTGTGGTGCGTATTCCAGGGGGCGGTACCCTTCGCTTCCATTGTGTTTCCTAAATTCATCATTGACGAGCTGACCGGCGCGCGCGATCTTGCTTCACTTGCCTTCTACACCGGCTGTTTGATCCTCTGTGTGTTATTCGGAAATACACTGATTAACTTTTTCCATACCAAATATTTTCTCAATGGTTCTACGGTTTTTAACAAGTTTGAAATTGATTTGGCAAGAAACCTGTACGAGGCGGATTTAGAGCGGATAGAAGCCGCGTCCTTCCTGGATCTCAAGGGAAAGGCGAACCGTTTCCTGTACGGGGACGGCTGGGGCTGGGGGGGAGTCCTGACCAGGGCGGCAACGGTTTCTTCAAACGTTATTACCCTGGCCGGGATCGCCGCCATTATCTCCGTACTGAATCCCCTGGTGGTCTTGGCCTTTACCGGCCTTACCCTTGTTACCGCGTGGTTCAATTCACTGATAAAAAAGC
>JAIRND010000089.1 GCA_031258225.1 Treponema sp.
CTCCACACCGCCCCCCCCCCCCCTCCCCCCCCCCCCCCCCCCCCCCCCGCCCCCCCCCGGCCCCCCCCCCCCCCCCCCCCCCCCCCCCCCCCCAAAACCGATAAACTACGGACATAGACTCCTTACCCGGCGGTACTAAAACAACCGTCTAAAAAAACGCGATGACTACATTTTTCCGCCCAATTCCCGGAGCCGGAAAACGAAAAAACCTGTAGGCCAAAGTCTCCTGACTTTGGGTTCGTTCTTGTCAGCCTTCCCATCGTTCCCCCGCCGTTTCCCTGGGGGTCCAAAAGTGGCTGTAACGACAAGAACCGGTCAGGACCCGGCGGGTCCTGGCATCCCATTACAGTTACGGGTATAGCGGGGGAATTCCGCCCTTAAAGGCAGGTACCCCACTTCCTTTGAAACCTACAGCGGCAGGTATACCACTCCCGGAACAAAACGTCAAGCGCCGAAAAGTGAAAAAACGCGGAAAAACGCGGAATTTATCGGATAATGCTCTGTGCCGCCGGGCTGGAGCGGCCTTCCAGGTTTGGAAGCCGGTGTTCCAGCGCGGCCAGGGAGATTTCGATATCCTCCTCCGCCTCATGGGGGCTCATGACCCCCACCGTAACCATGTCGATGGGCCGCAGGACGTTCCAGTTGAAGGTAAGACCCACGTAGGGGGTGGTACGGCCCGCGGCCATGGGCTTAATCGTCATTACCGGTTTTTTCGCGCCGTGGATGATCCGGATTACCGATTCCAGTTCCACCTGCATCATGAAGCCCAGGCAGTTGAAGATCTGGATGTAGGTTTCCACGTCGTAGCCGTTAGAATCGCTGTACTGTACGATCTCCGGCATGTGGGCGCTTAGTCCCGGTATAAGTCCCGCGTCCCGGATCATGCCAAGGTAGTCGGGGAGCCGGTCGATAATTCCGCGGTTCTTGTTTACCAGTTGTTCGCAGCATGAATGGTGGATCAGGCAGAACGTGGAGCCGATCTCCGCGCTCCGTTTGAAGATGGCCCGGGTTTCCGCGCGGGCGGCGGCGGTGTCGTCCACGTTGATCACCGGGGTATCAATCAAGATGAGTTTTTTACCCAGGGCATCCTGGGCGGTGTGGATCTTGTCCGCGGCGCCGGGGTGGGTGGAAAAGGGCCCCATAATGGCGTCCACGCCGTGTTTCAGGTAGGCGTTGAACACGGGGATAAACGAATCTGGGCGCGCGTGAATTTCACCGATAACCATGTCCGCGGCGTGCCCCGTGTGGCTCCAGCCGAACAGCCAGTTTGTTCCGATCAACATTCGGGGAAGCGAAACGCCCCCCACCGTGGTTCTGGGAAACATCATAGTTCCTCCTCCTCATATCCGTCGTCGCCGTCGGCGCCGTAATCGGCGTGATCAGCGTGATCGGCAAGTTTGCGGTGCAGGGTTTTCCTGCCGATGCCCAGGACATCGGCGGCTCTGCTTTTGTTTCCCCGCTGGGCGGAAAGGGTGTCCCGGATAATTATCTTCTCCGCCTCTTCCAGCGTGGAGCCCAGGGGGATGCGGATCCAGCCCTCGTCATTACCCCGCCGGATGGTGGGGGGCAGATCCTCCGGGCCAATCAGGGGACCGGGGGTCATAACCACCGCGCTTTCCACGCAGTTGCGCAGTTCCCGCACGTTGCCGGGCCAGTCGTAGGCGTAAATGGCGGCGCGGGCCTTTTCGTTTACCCCCTCGATGGTTTTGTTGTTTTCCCGCGCGAATTCCTTGAGGAACGCGGCGATAAGCAGGGGAATGTCGTCCTTCCGCTCCCTTAAGGGGGGTACGTGGATGTTGACCACGTTCAGGCGGAAGTACAGGTCCTCCCGGAAATTGCCCTTCTCTATTTCCGCTTTCAGATCTTTGTTCGTGGCCGCCACCAGCCGCACGTCGGTCTCAATGGTCTCCTCCCCCCCCAGGCGCTCGAATTTCTTTTCCTGGAGAACCCGCAGCAGCTTAATCTGGATATTCTGATCGATTTCGCCGATCTCGTCCAGGAACAGGGTTCCCTCGTTGGCAAGTTCAAAGCGGCCGCGGCGGCGGGATACGGCGCCGGTAAAACTGCCCTTCTCGTGGCCAAAGAGTTCGCTCTCCAAAATGCTTTCCGCAAGGGCGGCGCAGTGGACCTTGATCAGGGGTTTGCCCTTGCGCGGAGAAAGGCCGTGGATGGCGTCGGCCACCAGCTCTTTCCCCACCCCGGATTCCCCGGTGATAAGGATGGAAGCCTTGGTGGGGGCCGCCCGGCTGATGGTGTCGAAAACCCGGCGCATGGGGGCGCTTGTGCCGATGATCGTCTCGAACTGCTTCTTTTGCGCCAGTTCTTCCTCAAGTTCCCGGTGCTTAAGGGCCAGTTCCCGGTTTTGCAGGGCCCGCTTAACCAGTTGGGACAGGTGATCCAGGTTGACCGGCTTGGTCAGGAAGTCCCAGGCCCCCCGGCGCATGGCCTCCACCGCGTTTTCCACCGTACCGTGCCCGGTAAGGACGATCACGGGGATGCCGGGGTTCTCGGTGGTAACGTGGCGCAGCAGTTCCTCCCCGGACAGGCCGGGCATCCTGAGGTCGGTGATCACCAGGTCGATGTCGCCTTTGCCGAACCGTTTAAGCCCCACGTCCCCATCGACGGCGGTAACGACCTCGTAGCCGTCCATCTCCAGGGACACCGCCAGTCCTTCCCGGATATTCTTCTCATCGTCCACGACCAAAAGCCGGAATTTCATGATCCCCCTCCCCCATCCGCGGGCCCTGCCTGCCCCTCAAAACCGATAAGGCGGTGTTCCCGCTGGGGGATGGGCAGGGAGATCGTAAAACAGGCGCCCTCCCCTTCCCGTGATTTAACGGTGATCTCCCCCCGGTGTTCCCGGATAATTTTGAAAACCAGCGTTAGCCCCAGGCCCGATCCGGTGGCCTTTGTGGTAAAATACGGCTCAAAAATTTTGGACAGGTTCTCCTCCGGTATGCCCAGGCCCGTATCCCGCACGCTTATATCAACCTCGTTATCGCGGCGTTCGGTTCTGATCGTGAGTTTCCCCCCCGTGGGCATGGCCGCGGTGGCGTTTTTTACCAGGTTCAAGAGAACCTGCTTCATATAACGCTCGTCAAAGGTAAGGAGGGGCAGGCGATCTTCCAGCTCCAGTTCGCAGGTAATGCGGGCGTCGGAAAGTTCAAAGGACATAAAATCCACCAGTTCGCCGATGAGGGCGTTAAGGTCCCCCTCCCGCAAGTCCAAATCCATGGGACGTACCGCGAAAAGAAAATCCACAACGATGTGGTTAAGCCGGTCGATTTCCTCGTTGACCACGGCGATGTACTTGTCCAGTTGATCCTCGTAGGAGTTTTCCCCCCTGGGGCGGGCCTTGTCCTGGGGTTTACGATTGGCCCGCAGCGCCTTCTGCATCAACTGGATATGGATGGAGATGGACCCAAGGGGATTCTTGATCTCATGGGCCACCCCAGCGGCCAGCGTGGTCAGGCTTGCCAGGTTTTCCGCCCGCCGCAGCCGCGCCTCCCGCCCCCGCTTTTCCGTAATGTCCTCGATGTAAACAAGGGAGCCGGTTACCCGGTGTTCCCGCACCAGGGGCAGGACCGAAATGCTGAGGAGGCGGGAGATGCCCTTGGCCTCGGCGTCGAATTCCCGTTCCTCCACCCGGTCTCCGCCTTTAAGCGTGGCCTCCAAAAAACCGGCGATCTTCTCGTCCCAGACCCTCAGCCAGACCGGATCGTTGCCCGGTTCCAAAACGCCGATGGGGAGGAAGCGTTCCGCGCACTTGTTGGCCAGAACCAGGGCATGCCGGGCGTCGCAGACCAGGATCCCCTGTCCCAGGGATTCCAGCACCGTCTCCAGCCGGTCGATTTCCGTGGCGGCGGCGATAAACAGTTCCTCGATCTGCTCCCGTGTAAGTTTGGACAGTTTTTTTACGGCCCGCTTGATGAAATCCCTCACCGGCCGCCTCCCGCGTTTGTCATGGCCCCTTTAAGATCGGCAACCAGACGATCCAGCGTAAGGGCGGGACTCTGGTTCAGGCTTCCCGCCGCGGCGGCGATTCCGACATGTTTTTTCCAGAGTCCAAGGCAGCCAACCCGGCTGGGGTCCGGTTCAAGGGAGCGTAGTCCCTCCGAAACCAGATCGAGGGCCAGGGCCAGGAAACTGAAAAAGAGGGAATGTATCTGAAAATTTCGCGCCTCCGCCAGCACCTTATCGACAATGGCCTTACCGCCGGCCACCGGGCGGCCAAGCCCCGCGGAACCGGCAATGGGGGCGCAGTGCTTCCCCAGGGCGACCAATTCGTCCGGCAGGACGCCGATGCCGCGGCGGCGAAAACCGTCCAGCGTGGCAAGGGCCACGCTGGACACGAAAAAGGCGGCCAGGGGGTACAGGGTATCCCGGTTTACCGGGAGAAACGAATCCAGGTACGCTTCCAGCCCCCCGCGGTTCCCGGCCGCCGGCAACGCCGGGGCCTCGGCCGCTTGCGTATCGCGGAACACCCGGCGGATCAGCTCCCCTTCCGAGGCAGGGTCCCGCCGCGTAAAGTGGTAGGGTCTAAGGCGGGACAGCAGGGTGGGGAGGATGCCCTCCCGCCTGGCGGTACAGAGTACTATCGTAAGCCGGTCCGGGGGTTCTTCCAGGATCTTGAGCAGGGAATTGAGGCTCTCCTCCCTCATGCGGTCCGCGCTCTCGATGACGAGCAGTTTCCGCCGCCCCAGGGGGGCCAGGTGCCCCCAATAACTGGCCCGCCGTATCTGGGCCACGGGGATAAAATCGGCGATTCCCTCGGCCTCCAGTTTAAGGGCGTTCTTTATGATGGAGTCCGGCGCGCCGGCCCCGCCGCTCTCAAGCGCATCAAGCGCATCAAGATCATCTTCCAGGGCCTGGATCAGGGGGTTAAGTTTCCCCAGATCCTTGTCGCCTTCCCAGAGGGCCGGGGAAAACCGGCCCAGGAGTTTTCTGACCGAGCGGATAAGCAGAAGCCGCCCGTGGCGGGGGTCCCGCGGCAGGACCGCGGCGGCGGCGGCGATTTCCCCGGCAAAGGCCCGCCGGCCCATCAAAAGAAGGTCCGGGTGAAGAAGCGATTTATGCCGGGCGCAACTGGAACACGAACAGTTCCAGGCCCCCGTTTCCTCACAGGAAAGGACCCGGCCAAGTTCCAGGGCGGTGGTCCCCTTGCCTGATGCGGCGGGACCGTAGAACAGCATGGAGGGCGCCAGAATCCCCGCCTCAATGTCCCCCTTGAGCCGGCCCGCGGCGGCCTGGGCTATGATATTCTCGAACACGGGACCCCCGCCGCCATCGCGGTTAAACCGTCCGCCGGAACCGCCCCCGGTAATCCCCCCCGGCCAATCAGGGGGAGCAGGAGTTCCGCGAAAAAACTCCCCTCCAACAGGGGGGCCGCGTCAAAAACCGGCTGCGCGTTCAGGAACAGGAGCAGCAGACTCGTTACCACGATCCCCTCCAGAACGCCGAACAGGAGGCCCAAAAAACGGTCCACGCCGCCCAAACTGATCCGTTGGATAATATCGCTAAGAAGGTACTCCACCAGCTTCACCGCGAGGAAGATGGCGACGAAGATCAGGGCAAAGGCCAGAATCTCCGGGATGTTCCGTACCAGGGCCGGCAGCAGGTTGTTGACAAGGGGGGGGAGTTTCTCGACAAAGGCTCTAAGCCCGTGGTTCCGCAGGAAGACCGCGCAGGGCCGGTACAGGAACAGGGAACCCAGGACCCCCAGTACCAGGGACGCGAGGGTCATGAATTCCGCGATAAAGCCCCGCAGCGTACAGCGGATGACCAGAAGCAGCGCGAGGCCCAAAAACACGTAGTCGATAAGCGTAAACGAAGTCATGGGGCCCCTCCTCCGGCCAGGGCCAAAACCGCCTCGTCCAGGGCGTGGGCGATAAGGGCGGCTCCGTCGATCAGGGCAACGCGGGCGGCGGCGGCGGCCAGGGCCGCCGCCTGTTCCGGGTTCTCCGCAAGGTCCCGGACCAGGGCGGCCAGATCGTCCGCGGTAACGCTGCCAGGGTTTCCCATGGAAACGGACCGGGACCGAAGCACAAGCGCGGCGCCTGTCCGCTCGAAGAATTCCGCGTTCTCCACCTGGTCCCCCCGCGTGCCGCTTCCCCGGAGGGGGAGGAGGATCATGGGCTTTCCACACGTGGCGTTTTCCCATACCGTGCCGGCTCCGGCGCGGCTCAGTACCAGGTCCGCCGCCGCCAGTACCTGGGGCATCTCCTCCCTAAAGTACGCGTAGGGCCGGTAGCGCCCGGAGGGTTCCGCCCCCTCGTTCCCCGGGCCGGTCTGGTGGACCACCACGTAATACTTGGTCAGTTCCGGCAGGGCCTCCCGCACCAGGGTGTTGAGTTCCACCGAACCCTGGCTTGCCCCCAGGACCAGGAGGATCCGCTCCCCCTCCCCCAGGCCCAGGAAGGCCCGTCCCGCCGCGGCCTCCGCAACCGGGTTCGCGGACCGGAAGCCGGGCCGCACCGGGTTCCCGCTTACCGTAACCAGGGAACGGCAGGCCGGGGGCAAAAAGGCGGCGGTGACGGCATAGGCGGTGAACATCCGCCCCCCGGTACGCCGCACAAAGCGCAGGTTTATCCGCGTCGCCAGACCCGGACTAAGATCGGACTCGTGGGTATACACGGGTATCTTCAACCAGGCCGCCGCGGCGCAGGGGGGAACGCTTACAAAGCCCCCCTTGGAAAAGAGCAGCGCGGGCCTTAGCCGTTTCAGCACGGACCGGGCGGTGAAAAAGCCCCCCAGCACCCGGAACAGATCGGGTACGGTCTTGAAAGAGAAGTAACGGCGCAGCCGCCCCGCGGGGATCCCATAAAATTCGATCCCCGCCGCCTCCACCACGGCCCTGTCCATCCCCGCGGCCGAACCTATCCATACGACCCGGTAGTCCCGCCGCAGACGGGCGATGACCGCGAGGCCCGGATAGATGTGCCCCCCCGTGCCCCCGCCGGTAAAGGCGATAGTCAACGCCGGCTGCCCCCTGCCATCCACCAACATGGGTTTTAGTCTACTTAAAACGGCGGAATTCCACAATCATGACGCACGGGCCGGGTACTACTCCTCCTTCCCCTTCCGCAGTTCAGTCAGCGCCTGGAGGCCGAAGATGTCGTTAGCCTTAAGCTCCCCGGTAATGGAGTTGGGGACCAGCATCATGGAGTTCCCCGCCTTGAGTCCCTCGTTCAAAATCGAAAGAATCTTAAGCTTCATGGCCGGTTCGTTTTTCGCGTAGATGATCACCGCCTCCTCCAGCCGTTTGGCGATTTCAATTTCCGCTTCCGCCAGAAGCACGCGGCCCTTCTTCTCCCGTTCCGCCTGGGCCAGCCGGGACAGGGAATCCTGGAGTTCTTCGGGTATCTGGATGTCGGTAATTTCGATGTGCTGGATGGTAATGCCCCATTCGGTGGTCTTCCGGTCCACCTCCTCCTGGATCTGCTTCTGTATAATCTCCCCGTGTTCCAGGAACGTGGAAAGGTCGTGGCTGGAAATGGCGTTCCGCAGGGCGGTTTTGGCGGACAGGATCACCGCGTCCTCGTAGTGTTCCACCTCAAGGACGGCCTTTTCCGGGTCCCAGACCAGCCAGAAGCAGATGGCGTCCACGGTAACCGTTACCGAATCGCCGGTAAGGGTTTCCTGGGCCGCGAAGTCGGTTACGCGGATCCGGAGGTCCACGATCCGCGCCACACGGTCCACCAGCGGGATAAGGACATAGAGGCCGGGTCCCTTTACCGCGTGGAAACGGCCAAAACGGAGTATGATGGCCCGTTCCCATTCGTTGAGTTTCTGTACCGCGGGAACGATGAGAATCGCCAGCGCGGTGAAGAACAGGGTCAGGCCGTAGGGGAAATCCGGTCCGGGGATATAGCCGGCCCAGCCGGCCCCCACTACGCAGCACAGGAGGATACAAATTTTCACCGCCGCGGCCCAACTGGGCAACAGGACCATGCAGAGGATGGTCAGAGCGGGAACGCCAAGGAGTATCCCGATGCCGGCGGGGGAAGGAAACCCGCCGCCCAGACCAAGGCCCGTTACGGTAAAAAGGACGATGACGGCCAGGAGCCCCAGACCGGCGGCGTTCAGGGTAAAGTCCTGTTTCTTTTTGGGTCCGGGCGTTCCGGCCGGTTCATCTTGTTTCTTGATCATCTTCTGCTTCTCCTTTGTATCCGCGGATCAGTTCCGGGAGCTCCGCCTTATCCACCCCCAGCGCCTTCATATCCTGGACAAAACGGCCCAGCACCTCCCGGATTTTCCGGTTGAGCCGTTCCCCGGCGGAAACCACCTCCCCCAAAAGCGGCGCCTTGTCCGACACATAGGTACCGCTCCCCACCTGGGTGGTCAGAATCCCCCGAATTTCCAGTTCACCGTAGGCTTTGGCGATGGTGTTGGGGTTGATCTTCAGTTCCACCGCCAGGGAACGGATGGTGGGCAGCCGGTCGCCGCTCTTCATGCGCCCCGAAAGGATGGCGTACTCGATCTGCTGAATGATCTGCCGGTAAATCGGCGCCCCGTCGGCCGGATTCAGGGTAAACCTGATCGCCGGCCCCGCCATTGTACTATTCATCTAGTACAATGGTAATGGTATGACCAGCCGATATGTCAAGAGACGGATAAACCATGTGAACCGCGCCTAAAACAGGGTTGCACAGGGTCCCTTACAATCCCCGGACCCGGCATGGTACACTGCGAACGGAGGAATCATACCATGTCTGACGAATCAACAATTCTGGTCAAATGGGACGACAAATATTCGGTGGGGATTCCGTTGATCGATGAGCAGCACAAAGAACTCATACGCCTTACCAACGAACTGTACCAGGGCTGTCTGGCGGGAGACGCCGCCGCCCAGGATTTTTTCTTCACCACCATCCACAAGGCTATGGACTACGTTAAATACCATTTTTCCGCGGAAGAACGGATACTGGAGAACATAAAGTACCCCTACCTGGCGGAACACAAAAAACAGCACGACGATTTTGTCTTCAAAATGGTGGAAGACGTAAAAAGTTTCCAGGGGGGCAGAAAATTCGTCCCCAATAACTTTGTCCGCTTCCTCAAGGAGTGGATACTCTCCCATATCGCCATCGTGGATACCCAGTACGCCAAGTACATCATCAACCTTAAAAAGCAGGGGAAGCTGACCGGCGTACTGGGCTCCTGAAAGCCGGCTAGCAGCCTGTCGCACTTGTGGATTTTTGCGGCCTTTGACCGCAAAAATCCCGGTTTTCGGGCTCCCGCGGTACCCCATACATTACAATTATATTTCTCCGTTCCTGATTAATGCTATCGTAAATTCCAAAGTACCATCCGCGTTATTCAGGTAGTCTTCCACATTCGGCGCAACGTAATAATCGGGCGGTATGCCTATGCCTTCCATCGGAAAACCCTTCGGCGATATTTGCGGGGGCTTGCGGGTTGGAATCCTAAATTTTATGTTACGGAGTTCAGATCCGCCGTCAGGCGGTGAACCATAGATGCCATTCACTGAAAGCGTTTGGGGACCATTACCGGTATCACCGGCCGTAGGCATACCTACGATAATCGCACTTTCACTTTCTTTAATGTCCAGCGCAAAGCTTTCCGCCGCGGATCCCGTCCCTACGCCGGTAAGTAAAATCAGCTTCCCTTTGTAGTAATTCTGATGCGGTAGTATTACCCGCCTGGAAACACAGGCTTCCTGGGGTTTCTCTATCAAATAGGCCAGTATTTCTTCACTCAGGGCGGAATTCCCTCCGCCATTCTGCCTCACATCAACGATAAGGTAGGGCAAATGTTCTACTTTAAAAAATTCCGTTTCAAATTCCGCCAAACTGCCCCCCATTGAATTAAGGGCGATATATCCGATATCTTCTTCAAGAATTTCACCCTTTACGTTTTCTTGGACAAACGAAGTATACAGTTCCCGTTCATCTATTTTTTCCAAATTCAAAATTACTTCGTTAAGCCCATTATCGGATTTAACCAAATATTTTCTTTTGGCCGGAAAATAGCTCACAAAGGCCCTGGTCGCTGTTATGTCCATCAAAGAAGCTGTGGTAGAGGCTGAAACATATTTCGTATTTTTTGGCGATCCATTCCAGCACCGGCACATCGTCAATCGCGATTATTTCATCTTTTTCATGTAAACCGGCATATAAATCCCGCTTATATATTTTATCGATAAATACCCTGTCCCCTATCAATTTAGCCGTACAAAACGCCCCATACATTTCAAAAAATATACCCGAATGCGTATTTTTTAGATCGGCAAAATATTGTACCATATTCAACTTGAACGCGACGATGTCATCGGAATTCCCGATCAATGCTCTATATTTATCATATAGAGCCGATGGATCAATACTTTTATTGTTAAAATGACAATATCGCTCTGAAACAATACCATGTATCATATCAAAGGTAGTTACAAATTCTTCCCCGGGATCCGGCGATTCTGACGCAGGCTTGTTTGCTACACAGGAAACCGATAAAATGCCCGCCATAATCAGAACTACCGTAAAAACAATCTTTTTCATTTTGCCTTCCATGTTATCAGAGATATTGCGCGTAACGTTCCGAACGCTGCTTTCCCAAAAACTGAAGTTTTGGGAAAGCCTTTACTTACAGCCTAAAATATTGACCGCGTACCAAGACGCGGGAACTTAGCCGGTGGTAACGGGGGTAAAGTCCCCGTTTTCCGGACTATACGGTTCCAGCGGCGGGACGTTGCCGCCGCCCCGGTCCCTTGGGCAATCGCGCAGGATGGGGCAGGCCCATTTAACCGCGTTGGCGATGACACGCTGTATCTCTTTCTGGTGGTACACGGGAAAGGTTTCGTGGCCGTTTTGCAGGTAGAAGATCCTGCCCTCCCCCCGCCGCCAGGTACAACCGGAACGGAACACCTCTCCCCCCTGGAACCAACTGATAAAGATCTGCTCATCGGGCTGGGGTATTCCAAAGGGCTCGCCGTAGGTTTCATCGTGGGGAACCACAAAGGTCTCGCCCAGGCCCCGGGCTATGGGGTGGTTCTTGATGATGGTCCACAGCCGGACCTTTTCACCCGCCTCCCGCCAGCGGAGGTTGTAGGTATCGGTCCCCAGAAGCATCTGGAACGGCTTGGACGCGTGGGCGGAATGGAGGGCGATCAGGCCCATGCCGTTTATCACACGCTTCACCACCGCGGCGGCTACCTTGTCATCAACCTCGTGGTGCCTCATGTGGCCCCACCAGATCATCACGTCCGTGTCGTCCAGAACCGCCTGGCCCAGGGTTTCCCGGTGATCCTGAAGGGTGGCGCAGCGGATGGTCCCGATGGCCTCATCCTCCTCCAGAAACCCCTTGATCGTACCGTGTATTCCCCGGGGATAGATGGCGCGAACCGTTTCCACGGTTGTTTCGTGAAGGAATTCGTTGTAAATACTTACATTGATTTTCCTGTCCATGTGATACCTCCTCTCTCAGTTTACAATGATACCCAGGACTGGCGCTCAAACGAATCGATCACCGCGTCCACGGCGTTCTGGTTGGCAAGGCCGTCTTCTATGGTCGCCGCCAGGCCGTCGGCCGTTCCCCTGATACTATCCGCGAAACATTGCGTCTGATCCGCCGCGTAAGAGGGGGGAACGGGAACCTTGACAAAGGTATTGAGCTGCCCCCAGGGCTGGCCGGTACAAATTTCAAGTTCGTCCGCCCCGGGGCGTTCGTCCAGCTTGTACACCAGGGCCCCCTTGCGGCCATAGAACTCCAGACGCTGGTAATTACCGCGGCCAAAACCAAGGCGGGTAATCTCAAAAACCGCGGACAGGCCCCCTTCCATGCGGGCCAGGTAGTGGCAGTAATCGTCCACATCGGAGACCCCCGTCCCCGCCTCTCCGGGAAGGGGCCGCTCCCTGACCAGGGTATCCGCGTCGCCCACAACGCGCGTGTACTCCCTGCCGCTAATAAAACGGACCAGGTCCAGGGCGTGGCTGCCCAAATCCCCCAGCGCGCCGGAACCGGTACGGGCCTTTACAAAACGCCAAATCAGGGGAACATTCAGGTCCGGATTCCCCCAGGACTGAATGTACTGGGTGTACACGTGGTACGGTTCCCCAAGGACGCCGCTTCGCACAAGGTGGCGGGCATAGCGGGCGGCGGTCTTAAAGCGGTAGGAAAAACAGACCATGCTCTTTACGCCCTTTTCCCTGGTACGGGCGGCCAGGGCCCGCGCCTGGCCCGCGTTCATCGTTACCGGCTTTTCCACCGAGTAGTGTTTGCCGGCGTCGACCGCCTCCATCGCTATCCTGGCGTGGCAGTCGTTGGGGGTGCAGATATCCACCGCGTCAACGCCGCCCCGCGCGATAAGATCGCGGTAATCGGTAAAACGCATGGATGGGTCAATCCGGTACCGTTCTCCCGTCCGGTCCAGCTTTTCCCGGTCAATGTCGCAGAGCGCGGTAAGCTCAAAGTCCGGACATTTTTCTATGCCGGGCAGGTGAACCGCCCCCGCAATTCCGCCAAGCCCGATAACACCGATTTTGATACGCGGCATACACTTCCCCTTCCACCCATCATACTACGACGCCCGCCGCCTTGGTAAGCCCGCGAACCCGGTGCCAGGCGGCGCATTGTTGCAAGGGCGACAGATCGGTATAATCTGTCACCGGAACCGTTCCCGCATAAACCGGGCCCCGGAAGCGGTTCCGCATCTAAGATAAGGGAGTTAGCCATGAAAACAAAAAACCTGTGCCTGATCGTTGCCCTGACCCTGGCGCCGGTCCTTTCCCTGTTCGGCGGGGGAAGGGTCGAAGCCCCCCGGCCCCTGGAACTGCGTTACGGTTTTACCTCGGAACCGGCCACCCTGGACCCCCTGGACCCCTCCAACACCGCGGACGGCAGGAGCATCCTGTTCAATGTTTACGAGGGCCTGGTCCGTCCCGAACCGGACGGGGACCTGAAACCCGCGGTAGCCTCCGCCTGCGCGATAGAACAGGGGGGCCTGGTCTACCGCTTTACGCTGCGGCGGGGCCTTACGTTTCACAACGGGGAGACGGTACGGGTGGAGGACGTAAAATTCACGCTGGATACGGCCATCGCCGCCGCCTACCAGGGCTTTACGCAGATTGAAAAGGTGGAAACCCCCGACGATTCCACCGTGGCCATTACCCTGAAAGCCCCGGACCTTGAATTCCTCCCCTACCTGACCATCGGGATCGTGCCGGCGAACAACCCGGACCGCGAACATAACCCCATCGGTACGGGACCCTACCGCGTCGAATCCTACACCACCCAGCAAAGCCTGGTGCTGGAAAAAAACCCCGCGTACTGGAGGCCCGGCTTTCCCAAACTGGACAGAGTAACAATTGTCTTCCTGGCCAATTCGGAGGCCCTGCTCCTGTCCCTGCGGGGGGGGAACATCGACGCCGCGGAGATCACCGGTTCCCTGGTTGACCAGCTTGGGGACGGGGATTTCGATATCTTTTCCGGTTACTCCAACTCGGTCCAGCTTCTGGCCCTGAACAACGATGTTAAGCCCCTGAACGATATACGGGTACGGCAGGCCCTGAACTACGCGGTGGATGTCCGGGAGATCATCGACACCGCCTTTTCCGGCCGGGGGGAACCGTCCGGAAGCCCCCTTATCCCCGGTCTTGCCAAGTACTACAACCGGGAACTGGTAAGCCCCTACCCCTACAATCCCGAACAGGCCCGGACCCTGCTGCGGGAAGCCGGTCTGGCGGATGGATTCTCCCTGGAGATCACCGTGCCCTCCAACTACACCATGCACGTGGATACCGCCCAGGTAATCGTCAACCAGCTTGCCCGTGTGGGGGTTAAGGCGGAAATTCGGCTTGTGGACTGGGCTACCTGGCTTTCCGGCGTGTACCGGGGCCGGAACTACCAGGCCACCATTATTTCCCTGGACGCGGCCAACAGTTCCCCGCGGATGTTCCTGTCCCGCTACCTTTCCACCGGGGGCAGTAACTTTATCAACTTCAAAAACGCCGATTTTGACCGGGTCTACCGGGCCAGTCTTTCTGAAATTGACGAGGTTAAACGCGTCGCCCTGTACCGGGAGGCACAAAAGATCATTTCCGCCAACGCCGCCGCCGTATACATCCAGGATATCTACAGCTTCCGGGCCTTCCCCAAGGGGCGCTACACCGGCCTTCTGAATTACCCCCTGTACGTTACCGATTTTGCCTCGATTGTGCCGCGGTAACCCGCTTGTCCCGCGGCGGCCCGCCCGCGGGCGCTACGTGCCGATCTTGTTGAAACACTCTTCAATCACCGGATCAAGGGACGGAAGGTTGAAGCCTTCCTCCGCAAGTTGCCGGCACTCACCGCTTTCCGGCCAGTTCATGTAGGGATCGGCGTAGTGATCCCGCAGGTAGTGGTACACCAGGTCTTCGGCCTTTTCCGGCAGGGAAAAGAAGATGCCCCGGCCCGTCCCCAGGACCTTGCGAATCGCCGGACGGGCGTGGGCCAAAAAACGGTCCTGGTACAGGTCGTAACCCCGGCCGGAAAGTTTCCGCAACCGGTCCGACACGGAGCCCCCCGTGGGCCGGGGCGGCGCGGGTTTGGGGGTTTGAACCGGTTCCGGGGCGTTAACCGGGACCGCCTTCGCGGCTTTGACCGGAGCCGCTTTTGGGGGTTTGACCGGCGCGGCCTTCGCGGGTTTGGCCGGGGGCGGCTTAACCGGGGGGGCCGGGGGGGATTTGGCCGCGGCCCTGTCCATGGCATTCTTGATATGCTGCCAGTTCCACTGCAGGTAGCGGTCGCCCTGGATGGAGTAATAGTAACCGGTTACCAGCATGGACATCACGGAACTCAAAATATCCTCGTCCCGGTAGTTGGCGTTCCGGCCCCGGCGAATCGTTGAATAAATCGCGTGGTTTTTCTTCCCGTACTTGCGGGAGTAGAGAAAGAGTATCTGCTCAAAGGCGGCGTCATGTATCAGGTTCCAGTACTTCATGCAGTACGCCAGGGTCTGGTCTTCGGGACGGGTAAAGCGGCCTGGAATTTCAATCCGGGCAAGGTCGGCGCCGGAAAACACCACCAGGGAAAAATCAACCGCCGCCTCTTTTGGACCCCGCTCACGCCCGCGCTCCTGGTCCCGCCGCCGGTTCCGCTCCCGCTCCAGAACCGGCAGGGACCGGGACAGGTAGGACCGGACAAGCCCCACGGCCTGTTCTATGGGGCCCACCTGGTAATTGAGAACCTGGGCATAGCGGTACATCCGGTCAAGGCTGGAAATCGCCTCGTACTGTTCCCTGGGGAAAAAACGCAGAATATCCTCAATGGCCTTGATGGTCGAATATACGTCCTGTTTGTTGTAGGTCCGGACCTTTTCGGCGATATAGCCGATAAGCCGCCTTACCCGTTCCAGGGCCCGTTCGGCCAGGCGGCGGTAACCAACCGTGAGCAGCCGGGGGAACAGGGGATCCCTGGCGCGGTACGTGTGGAGCAGGGCCATGCGGAGCGTATCATCGGGATAACGGGGCTTGATGCGGTATTGATAGATGTCAAGGGCGGCCCGGCCCTGGCCGGCGGCCCGCAGGTAGCAGTAACGTTCGATATCGGGATCGCTTCCGGCATGGAGATAAGGATACTCCAGCCGGAATAGTTCGTCCTGAATGTCCTCAAAATCCATCAAATAATCATAGAATCTTGGCCCCCTTTATGCAATGAAGTGGGCCTGCTATGATAAAAGCATGCGTTGTATCAATAGATTGTCGAGAGTGTCGGGAATTCTGGTTCTGGCCCTGATAGCCGGATGTACACGGGTGGAAACGCGGAGGGCCGCGGATTCTACGGTCCAGGAAGACCTGGGGGATGGACTGTTCGCCCGGATCAGTACCAGCCGGGGCGATATTGTCGTCCGTCTGGAATACGAAAAAACCCCCCTTACGGTTTGTAACTTTGTCGCCCTGGCGGAAGGCCGGATGAACGTGGCCCAGGGCAGGCGTTTTTACGATGGGTTGACGTTTCACCGGGTTATCGAGAATTTCATGATCCAGGGGGGAGACCCGGCGGGTAACGGCAGCGGCGGTCCCGGCTACCAGTTCCCCGACGAGTTCGATCCCAGCCTTAAACACGACGGTCCCGGGGTACTTTCCATGGCAAACGCCGGGCCGGGAACCAACGGCAGCCAGTTCTTTATCACCCATCTGGAAACCCCCTGGCTTGACGGCGGCCACACGGTCTTTGGCAGGGTGGTAAGCGGGCAGGAGGTGGTTGACGCGGTTAAACAGGGGGACACGATACAGACCGTTACGATCATCCGCAACGGCGCCCAGGCCAACGCCTTTAAGGCGGATCAGGCCGCCTTTGACGCTCTGCTGAGAAACGCCACCAGCGCCGCCACGGCGCGGCGGCAGGTCCAACGGGACGCGGACATTGCCCTGATCACCCAAACGTACCCAAATGTTACCGTAAGCCCGTCGGGTATCCTCTACGAAATTCTGCGGAAGGGGTCGGCGGACAAACCCGAGGCGGGAAATACCGTGCAAATCAACTACCGGGGCATGTTTCTGGACGGCAAGGTGTTCGACTCCTCGGATATACACGGCGCCCCGCTGGAATTCGTCGCCGGCCTGGGGATGGTGATCCCCGGCCTTGACCAGACCGCCATGGACATGGGTCTGGGGGAAAAACGGCTGGCGATCTTCCCGCCCGAACTAGCCTATGGGGAACAGGGCGCCGGGGGGGTTATCCCCTCCAACGCTTACCTGGTGTTTGAACTGGAGCTGGTGGGGATTACGCGGTAATCCCTGCCGGTCAGGGTAAACCATTTGGCCGCGCCGGAACTTAACAGCACGTTCCGGTCCCGGTCCACAAAGACCGCCTCCGTATCCGGCAGGGTTTCCACCAGGGCAAGTCCCCGTTCCGGGCCCAGGGCAAAGCAGGCGGTGGAAAGGGCGTCCGCGTCTATTGAACGCTCCGCCACGATGGTTACCGCCACGAGGCCGTTGTCTACCGGGTATCCGTCGCTTGTGGAGAGGATGTGGTGATAACGGCGCGGGCCTTCCTCAAAGTACCGCTCGTACACCCCGCTTGTAACGACGCTTTTGTCCTTTACCCGGAGAATCCCCAGGTAGGTTCCGCGTTCGTCCAGGGGGTCCTGGACGCCGATACGCCAGCTTTTCCACCACGCCCGTTCCCCCAGGGCAAAAATATTGCCCCCCAGATCGATAACGGCCCGCCGGGACCGCCCGCCGCGCAGAATGGCGGCGGCCTGGTCCGCGGCATAGCCTTTGGCAATGGCCCCCAGGTCCAGGGCCTGGCCCCGGCGCCGTAAAAAGGCCGTTCCCGCCGCCCGGTCGATCACCAAATCCCGCCAGTCCACCAGGGCAAGGGCCTGTTCTATCTCGTCCGCGGCGGGAACACGGGGATTGTCGCTTCCAATTCCCCACAGCCGTACCAGGGGGCCCACCGTGGGATCAAACGCGCCGTCCGAAAGTTCCGCGTAACGGCGGGCCTCTTCCAATACGTCCAAAAGGTCCCCGTGTACCATCACGGGCCCTATCCCGGCGTTCAAGTTCACCAGCTCAAGGTCCGTGGCCTCTCCCCCGGCGGCCGCGCCTGGGGCCATCACGTCCTGAATCTCCTGAAACCGGGCAAACACGGCGTCGTAATCCGCCGCGGTCCCCCCCTCAAACAGGCTGACACGGCACAGCGTGCCCAGCGTGAATTCCACGCGGGGGGGAAGGGAAGGGGAACAGGAAAGTCCGCAGAGGACCAGGACAAGGGGGACGCCAAGGCGATTCATGATCCTGAGTATAGCATTTTACGTCAAAATTGAACTAAACTTACAACGAAACAAGGGGCGCGTTCAGAAGGGACACTATGGACAAAGAAGAACATTCAGTCGAGTATGCAGGTAAAAAAATTTTTTTTCTTAACCCCCTGCCGCCAATCCGGAATGTCGTGATTGACGATCTGATTCAGTGTGAATACGAAGCCTACGCGGCCACCGACCGTGTCATCCTTAGGCGTCTGGTCAAGAATTTCGCCGGATGTATCATCTTTGTTGACATTGACCAGGTTATCGGGGAGAAGGAATGGGAGAGCTGGATCCGGGAGATCATGAAGGCCGGGGATCTAACGGATGTCCGCCTTGGCATCGTAACCGCCAACCGGAGCGACGCCCTGCAGAACAAGTACGTCAACATGCTCCGCCTGCCCTGCGGTTATACGATGATCCACCGGGACCTGAAGCTTACCATCGCGCAGATCGTGAACATCCTTAACGCCAACGACGCCAAGGGAAGGCGCAAGTACCTGCGGGCCAGCGTGGAAAACGAATCCCAGACCATGGTCAACTTCCCCGTGGGCAGCCAGTTTGTCAGCGGAGCCATCCGCGATATCAGTACCGCCGGTTTTTCCTGCTCGTTTACCGAGGATCCCAATTTTTCCAAAAACTCACTGTTTGCCAATGTGCAAATCAAACTGAAACACACCATCCTCAACGTGGAGGCGGTAATTTTCGGCTTCAGGGTGGAGGGAACCACCAGGGTATACGTGTCCCTGTTCACCGAGCGGCTGTCCCCGGATTCCAAGATCAAGATACGCAAGTACATCCAGAGCAACCTCCAGGCCAGGATGGACTCCCTTATGGGGCAGTCATAGCGGGTTGTTGTACGTGGAGGTTTTATGCGTGAAGCGCGACAAACTGCTATGGTGAAGATCGCTATTTACGGGAAAGGCGGAATAGGCAAGTCCACCATCGCCGCCAATGTGTCCGCGGCCCTGGCGAAACGGGGGAAGCGGGTACTCCAGATAGGCTGCGACCCCAAGCACGATTCAACGCGGCTTCTGCTCCACGGGGAGCGGCTTACCACGGCGCTGGACTACCTCAAGGAGACAGGCCCGGATCGCTGCCGGCTTTCCGGCATGGTCCGTACGGGGGTGTTCGGTATCGACTGCCTTGAGGCCGGGGGGCCGGAACCGGGGGTAGGCTGCGCGGGGCGGGGCATCCTGACCACCTTCGAGCTGATAGACCGCCTGGGAATCAAGGACCGGTCTTACGATGTTACGGTTTACGATGTGCTGGGGGACGTGGTCTGCGGCGGATTCGCCGTGCCCCTACGGCTCGAATACGCGGAGAAGGTCTACATTGTTACCTCCGGGGAATTTATGGCCCTCTACGCGGCGAACAACATACTCCGGGGCCTTAAAAATTACGATCAGAACCGGAAGGGCCGCGCCGGGGGGATCATCGTTAATTCCCGCGGCCTGGAGGAGGAGGACGGGCGGATCCGCCGTTTCAGCGAGGCCGTGGGGCTTCCCCTGGCGGCGTCCTTTCCCCGCAGCGATCTGTTCTCCCGCTGCGAGGCCCAGGGGAAGTGCCTGGTGGAAGCCTTTCCCGATTCGGAACTGGCCGGCCGCTTTGCCGGCCTGGCGGACTTGATCGAAACCCGGACGGAACTCTACCCCGCCGCGCCCCTGAGCGACGAGGAACTGGAGGAACGTATCCTGGGCCGGAAGATACGGAGCGTTTTTCCCCTTCCCCGGACGGTCCCGGCCCGGCCGGAGGGGGACGGGGACGCTCCCGCCCCCGGTATTTTTTCCAAGAGCCTTGTGGCGCGGGAACCACTTATGGGCTGCGCCTTTAACGGCGCCATGAGCATAACGACCCAGGTGGCGGGTTGTGTCAGCATTGCCCACGGACCCCGCAGCTGCGCCCATATCGCCTACCAGACGATCACGTCCACCCCCCGGCGCTTCCTCCTGCAGCGGGGGATCGTGCTGCCCTACACCAGTTCCCCGCCTCTGGTTCCCTCGGACATGGGCGAGGGGGTGATGATCTTCGGCGGAATAGAAGAACTGCGCGCCAGGATAAGGGCCCTTAAAGCCCGGACCGGGGAGGGAACGCGGGTGTTCTTCGTACTCAGCACCTGCCCGGCGGGGATCATCGGCGACAACATAAACCGGGTGCTGGACCTGGAGGACGAAACCACGAAGATCGTTACCATCCGTACCGATGGTAACATCGCGGGAGATTTCCTGCAGGGGATACTGTTCGCCTACTTTGAAATAGCGCGGGCCCTTATAGACCGGAACGTGGAGGCCGTGGAAGACACGGTTAATATCGTGGCGGAGAAGGCGGAGACCTACGCCCTGTACGACAGTTTTGCCGCGGTGAAGGAGATTCTCATTCGGTTCGGTATACAGGTAAACTGTCATTTTATCCGCGAAACCTCGCCGGAGGATATTCGCAATTTCAAGCGGGGGAAGATCAACCTTCTGGCCTGGGGGGATTATATGGGCCGGGCGATCCGCGAATTTCTTGAGAAGGAGTACGGCGCGGAATTTTTTGACGATCCCTTCCCCATAGGCTTTGCCGCCGCCAGCCTCTGGACCCGCCGCCTGGGGAAAAAGTTTCACCGGAGTGAGGAGCGGATAGAGGCGGTACTGGCGGAGTACCGGGAACGGTACCGGACAGAACTGGAACGTATCAGGCCAAAACTCCTCGGCAAACGGGTCATGATCATCACCATTACCCAAAACATCGACTGGGTACTCCAGACGGCCCTTGACGCGGGCATGAACATAGTTTTTGTGGGGATCCTGTCGTTTTCCCAGGACGATCTTTTTACCACGGAACTGGGGGATTCCATCGGGGAACTGGTACTGGGTTACGACGCCAACAGGCGGAACGCCGACATCGCGCGGGTACAGCCGGACCTGCTGCTCTCGCCCTATCCTTCGGCGGAGGACCTGGGGCCGGTCTACCAGGATACCATAAGCTACAGTCCCGAAGCGGGCTTTTTCAGCGGCCTTGTGCCGGCGCGGCGCTGGGCGGAAATTTTCAACATGAATCTGCTTGAGGGGTGGAAAAAGGATGAGGGCCTTTTCCGAAAACATTACGCCTGACAGTTTTTCCGGCGCCATCTTTGCCGTGGAGGGGATACAGGATTCCTGCGCGATCCTCAACGGCCCCACGGGCTGCAAATTTTACCACAGCGCCATTTCGGACAGCCAGTTCCCGCGGAATTTCGGGAGGAACTCCCCTGTCTTCCGCGGCGAATTCTACTTCGGTATGCCCAGGGTACCGGCGACCTACCTGGACGGCAATGATTATGTTTTTTCCGGGCGGGAAAAACTGGAACGGCTGCTCCACCTGGCGGCGGGGCAGGGCCACGGGCTTATCGCCGTGGTTAATTCCCCGGGAGCCGCCCTTATCGGGGATGATCTGCGCGGTTTTCTGGAACGGAGCGTACAGGGAACGCCCTGCGTTGCCCTGGAGACGGCCGGCTTTTCCGGGACATTCGGCGCGGGGTATCAGCGCGCCCTTGCCGCGGCCGTGGATGTCCTGGCCGGACCGCCGGACGCGCCGGGGACGGCGCGGCGGGCGGGAACGGTGAATCTCCTGGGGCTCGGCATCTACCAGCGGTACTACGAGGGCAACCGCCACGCCCTGGAACGGCTCCTCGGTCTGTGCGGCGTGGAGGTTCTGGCCGTCCCCGGCGCGGGGGACAACGCGGCGTCCTTTGCCCGTCTGGGACAGGCGGCGCTGAATGTGGCGGTGTACCCCGAATACGGCGCCGCCCTGGCGGAAAAGCTGCGGGCCCATTTCGGCACACCGGCGCTTATCCCGGAGGAAGGCCCGCCGGTGGGTTTCGACGCCCTTGAGGGCTTCCTCCGGCAGGTCTGCGCCGCGCTGGACGCGGACCCCGCTCCCGCGCTGGAGCGTGTCGAACAGGCGCGGGCGCGGGCCTACCGTTTCCTGGCCCGCTTTACGACGATGCTGGGCTTTCCCAAGGGGGCGCTTTTTTCGGTAAAGGCCGAAGCCTCCACTGCCTACGCCCTGACCAGGTGGCTTAGTTCCTACCTGGGCATGATCCCCCAGGCGATCTCCCTCAACGACGAGGGGGAAAGTCCCTTTGTCCCCCGGCTAAGGGCCTTCCTTAATTCGATCAACCGGGGCGGCGCCCTGACCAGTTCCCTTATCACCTCCCCCTGCCATCTGCTCTTTGCCGACGCGAATACCATAGCCGCCCTGCGCCTTGAAGGACAGCGATTCTGCGGCATCGAGATTGCCATGCCCTCCCTCAGCTACGTTGACGTAACGGAAAAATCTTTTTTGGGGGAGTGGGGGGCCCTGTTCCTCCTTGAACAGATACTTAACGGATTACGGTACGTGCTTCCGTAGGTTGAACAGGGTCCAGAAAGCGGATGCCCGTTTCCGCGTCCATGCCGCCGATAACGACCAGGGACTCCACGCGGATGTTCCTCTCCCGCAGCCGCCTGCCCCCCGGCTGGAAGCCCTTCTCAATGACCACCCCCGCGCCGGCCAGACGGGCCCCCGCCGCCCGCGTTAAGGATACCAGACCCTCCAGGGCGCAGCCGTTGGCCAGAAAATCGTCGATAAGGAGTACCGAATCCTCCCGCTTGATATAGGACCGGGGCACCACAACGGTGTAGTCAACGCCGTGGGTGTAGGAACTCACCTCCGCGCCGTAAAGGTCATTGCCGATGGTCTTTGTCCGGAACTTCCGCGCGAAAACCACGGGGACCTTGAAGTACTGGGCGGTAATACAGGCTATGCCTATGCCCGACGCCTCGATGGTGAGGATTCTGCTTACCCGCTCACCGGAAAAGCGGCGGGCAAATTCCCGGCCTATCTCGTTGTAGAGGTCGATATCGGCCTGCTGGTTAAGAAACGACCCAACGTTGAGGATGTTGCCGGGCAGAACCCTGCCCTCCGCCAGTATCCGGTCCTTGAGAATCCGCATAGACCCCAGCCTACAGGATGAGGACAAAAATATGAAGATACGCGGGGCCCCGGCTAGTACTGGGGGCCGTTTTTGGCCATACTGTACCCATGGTGTATAGTTCCCGCCGGGACCTGGAAAAACTCTGTACCGGCATATTTAGCGGCCTGGGTCTTCCAAACGACGAGGCGGAAGATTCGGCGAAAATTCTGGTCGCCGCGGACGCCAGGGGCATCGGCAGCCACGGCCTTGCCCGGATCAGGCGTTACGCGGACGGCATTAAAACCGGCCGGATTGGGGCCGGCATTACCCCCACCGTACTGCGGGAAACCCCGGTTTCCCTGGTTCTTGACGCGGAGGGGGGCATGGGCCTTTCCCTGGGCAAACGATCCATGGAAAAGGTTATCGACATGGCCGCCGCCCACGGGGTGGGGATCTGCTCGATCCGCAACTCCAACCACTTCGGCATCGCCGGGTATTACGCGGAAATGGCCGCCCGCCGGGACATGATCGGCATCGCCATGACCAACACCGCGGCCCTGGGGGTACCGACCTTCGCCAGGGAGGCCATGTTCGGCACCAACCCCATCGCCTTCGCGGTTCCGGGCATGGATAAGGATCTCTTTAGCCTGGACATGGCTACCACCACGGTAACGCGGGGGAAGATCGAGGTGGCCGCGCGGGAGGGAACATCCATTCCCCCCGGCTGGGCGGTAGGACCCGATGGCCGGACCACCATTGACGCGGCCCGGCTGTTGGAGGACATGCTCTACAAACGGGGAGGCGGACTCCTCCCCCTGGGCGGGGAAGGAATCGCCGGGGCGGGCTACAAGGGCTACGGCCTGGCGGTCATGGTGGACATCCTCTGCGCCGTTTCCTCAGGCGGTGTTTTCGGCGGGGCGGTCATGGATACGGAGATGACATCCGCCAGGGTCTGCCACTTCTTCATGGCCCTGCGGCTGGACCTGTTCAGGGACCCGGAGGACTTCAAAAAGGATATCAGCCGCATGCTGGAGGAACTACGGTCCCTTACACCCGCGGAGGGGGCCCGGCGGGTCTACTACGCCGGACTGCGGGAGCGGGAGGCGGAGGCCCGCTGCGAACAGGAGGGCGTTCCGCTGACGGACGAGGTATGGAAAACCCTCCGGGAAACCGCCGCCGGACTGGGAGTAGCCCTGCCGCCGGTCAGGATGGAAACGTACCGCCATGATTAAGGAAGCCACCGCGAAGCGGTACTGATTGCCCAGGCATATATTGAGGAATTTGCCCGCTGGCTGGGGAAAATCGTTGACAGTGACCTCATCGACTGGGTTGGCGATGAGTATCAGTCCCGCCCCTTTGAAATTCTGGAAAAGGCCGCCGCCGATCCAAAAACGGATGTCAAGGCTCTGTACGACTACTGCATGGCCGAAGTATCAAAGAAAAAATACGCCGGTTTATATATGGCGGACTGTTTTAATGACCTTCTTATGACCCTGTCGGCAACGGTAAATCCTGAAGCCTTTATACATCTGCAGCGGGAATTACTCGATCAGATTCAGGACAAAAGTTCCCGCACGGCGGAAAAAATTCTCAGCCGGATCATCGATTTTTACAAGAGTCTCCACAAACCCAAAACGGCGTGGAACTATGTGGAAGAGAACATACAGATAGATACCTTCCGCCGGATGGTGGTTGAAAAGAGAATCAAACAGAAAAAATTTGCCGAAGCGAAAAAACTCATCCATGATGTTATTGATACACAACCGGACAGGCGTCATTCCGATGACTGGGATGACTACCTTCTGCGAATTGCCCAGGCGGAAAACGATATTCCCGCCATACGGAGCATCTCCTGGTCATTTATCACGAATAAT
>JAIRND010000090.1 GCA_031258225.1 Treponema sp.
AGTCCGCCTGCGCTATTTTCAATACGCTACGGCGGGGAATTCCAAATGTTTCCCCGCCGGCTATCCCCGCCCCCGCAACGGTTCACGATAGGGAGTTAAGGTTAGGCGGGTATCACACCTAAAATCTCAGGTTGAATGGTGCCTGACTTATCCAAATTTGGTGCCCATGCCCATGCCAAACAGGGTTGTGCGGTTTCGGGAAGCATCGGAAGCACCAAAAAAACCCACAATTACAATCATGACTGCGTACTAGCCGCGGAGTTCCGGTATGGCCTCCAGTATCGAATCGTCGATGGGCCGGCCCGCGCAACTGTGCCCCAGGGAACGGCCGGGCCGGTTTTCCCCGTGAAAATCGCTGCCGGCGCTGACGTAGAGCCCCAGATTCCGGGCCATCTCCTCAAGACGGCGGCATTCCCGTAGTTTGGCGGTGGGGTGCCAGGCCTCAATGCCCGCCAGGCCCCGGTTTTTCAGGTCCTCTAGCAGGGGCGGAAGCCGATTCAGGGACACGTAGAGGGACATGGGGTGGGCCAGCACCGGCAGCCCCCCGGATTCCCGGATAAGGGCCTGGGCCCTGTCAAAGTCCAGCCCGGCCTTGGGGACGTACAGGGGTTTTCCCGGCTTTAGATAACGCTCAAAGGCCTGTTCCTGGTTCCTCACGATTCCCCGCCTGATCAGCAGGGCGGCGAAGTGGGGCCGCCCCAAAGAGGGGGCCGGACCGGCGTTTGTTAGGCGGGGGACCAGTGGACCGGCCGCCGAATCCTCGCGGGCAAGCCCCAGCAGCTCATCCCACGTCGTTTCCAGGCCCATCTGTCTTACACGCTCCAGAATCCCCCGGTTCCGCTCCTCCCGCAGCCGCGAAAGACCCTCCACCGCCTCGATAAACGCGGGACTTGGCCGGACGATCCCCAGCCCCAGCAGGTGGAATTGACCGGGATACGGGTGGTTTATTTCAAGTTCAATCCCCGGAATAAAGCGGATGCCCAGGGATTCCGCTTCGTTTCTTGCAAACGACAGTCCCTTAATGCTATCATGATCGGTAAGGGCCAGCGCGGAGATTCCAAGGCGGACCGCTTCTCTGATAAGTGAAACCGGACTAAGACTCCCGTCCGAGGCGTTTGAGTGCGTATGCAGGTCTATCATTGTAGTCATTATGGACCTAAAACTTAAGGAATGGTAACGGTGTTCTCGTTGAAACATAGCAGTGCCGGCGACGGTCGTATCACTACGGTTTTTGGGAAGATTGCCGCGTGCCCCGGCCGGGAAAGAGGGTAGGGGGGCTTAATGCCGAAAACCTTTCAGTTCCGGGCCGGATCGGTGATCTACTTCAAGGGGGATCCGGCGGATAAGGTGTTTCTTCTTCAAAGCGGCATGGTAAACCTGGTCTACCAGGACATGGAAACGGGAAACGACATGCACGATATGGTCCAGCAGGGGGAATTTTTCGGGGTAAAGTCCGCCCTGGGCCGCTACGCCAGGGAAGAAAACGCCGTAAGCCTTAAAGATTCCACGGTTATGGCCTTTTCGATTCCCGAATTTGAGCAAACCGCCATGACCAACACCCGAATCGTCATGAAGATGCTGACCGTTTTTTCTACCCAACTGCGGCGGGTCCACCGGCAGCTTGCCATTCTGCTCAAAACCGACGAGCAGAACCCGGAGGCCGGGCTGTTCAGCATGGGGGAATACTACCTCAGGCAGAAACGCTACACGTATGCCCAGTACGTTTTTAACCGTTACCTGGCCTACTACCCTTCGGGGAAGAACGCCGCCGCAGTGGAATCGGGTCTGGAACAGGTGGAGCGTATCCTTGCCTCCGGCGCCGAAGTCCAGACAGCCGCGCCGCCGAAAAAAGACGATCCTTCCGCTGCCTACTACGACGCCCTGAATCTGATGGCAAAGGGAAAGTACCAGCAGGCCTTCCTTGCCTTTAAGCGCATTGAGGAAACTCACGGGCAAAGCGAATGGGCCGCGAAAAGCGCCTTTGAAATTGGCCGCTGCCTCCACATACTCAACAAATTCGCGGAGTGCATCCACTACTATACGGAGATGCTGAACAGGTACCCCCGGCATCCCGATCTGCGGGAGACGGTCTTCTACATCGGACGGTCCAATGAGCGGCTGGGAAAAAAGGAACAGGCCGCGGCCTTTTACAAAAAAGTCCTGAGCATGCCCGCCCCGGAAGGGGACGGAGTGGCGGTTAAGGCGAAACGCGCCCTTGAGGACCTGGGGGAATAAGATGGCCGGCGGTTTGGAATCCTTTGAACGCTTTGCCAGGACCTTTAACGCGGGGGAAATTATTTTTTCCGAATTTGAACCGGGCGATAATTTTTATGTGATTCAGGCCGGCCGGGTGCATCTGGTAAAGATCATCGGCGATTTTGAAAAGACCCTGGATATTATCGGGCCCCCGGACATGTTCGGCGAGATGGCGATTCTTGAAAATTCCCCCCGTTCCGCCACCGCCATTGCCCTGGACAATGTAAAGGTACTGGAATTCAACGCGAGGAATTTTGAGGTTCTTCTTTTGGGGAACCCCCAGATTGCCCTGCGGCTCCTGCGGATGTTCTGTAAGCGGATCTACGACGCCAAGCGGCGTTTTATGACCCTGGTGTTAAGCGAGCCCCAGGCTAAAATTGCCGACGTGTTTTTGATGTTCGATGAAACCCAGCCGAATATTGACAAAACCACGGAAAAGAGGGAATTTGAAGCTACGGTGGATAATATCGCGCAGTGGGCGGGGATGGACGCGAAGGAAACCCGTGATATTCTGCAGCACTTTGCCTCCCAGCACCGCCTTGAGATACACGCCGATAGAATCGTGGTAAAAAACATCAATGATTTTTCCCGTTTCGTCAATTCCAGGAGAAACAAGCTGTAGAATCAATATTAGGGTTGTTTAGAAACTTCAGTTTCTGAACAACTTCCGCTATTAAAGCCCGTTTGGGTTTGAATTTTTTTTTGAGGAGTGAATGATGAGGATGACCATGATGGTTCGGTTCGCGGGGATTTTTTGCATGGCGGCGGCGCTGGTTTCCTGCGCCGGTTCTTCGAAGCAGGGCCCCACCGGCAGTATCGAGGGAACGGGCGTCGAGGCGCCCAGGGCCTCGACCAGTATCGAGCGGATCCGGGTAGACTACCAGGGCGCGGTAACCGGTTCGGAGATCCCCGCCTGGGTTCAGGCGGCTATCGACTTTGATACGGATTCCCTGCAGCGCCTGCCCGGTTTTGAGGGAAAAATCGCCATTGTTGACTACGGGGTCGGGCAAAACCTGGAACTCCTGCGTTCCCTGGTGAACAATTTCAATATCCAGGCTTCGGTTGCCCGGCGGATCAGCAATTACGTGGAGGCCAGTTTCGGCGGCGAGCAGTTGGGGGACAAGAACACCGCGGAGAACAGGAGTTTTGTGGAGGAGGTGGTTGCCACGTTCTCGCGGGTGGAGATCAGCGGCCTTGCCAGGGAAAAGGAGTACTGGGTCAAACTTCGCACGATTGACCGCGGGAAGAAGACTGAGAGCGAACAGTATTACTACTATGTACTCTATTCGATTTCCGAACAGCTTCTGAATGAGCAGATAGCCCGGGCGATGGACAATATCCCCGCCAGGACCCGTGACCAGGAGGAGATCCGCGCCAGCGTGGAAGACGCGATGAAGCGGGCGGCCTACAACAGCGTTGAGGAAGGCCGCTGACGGTCCGGCGGGCGGCGGCTATTCGGATTCGGCAAGGAATACCTTGGTTGCCCGGAAACGGGGAGCCGCCGCGATCTTGGACTGTTCTTCATCTTCTTCCTGGTAGAATTTAACCTTCATCCCCGGTTTTAGATCGTTAAAATCGGCGTTTTCTACCGTGCTAAAGTGGAAAAAGATGTTGTTGCGGCTTCTGTCCTCAATAAAGCCGTAGCCGTCCTTCAGGTTCAGTATTGTCGAGTAGCGGACATCGCTGCCGCCGGTATTGTGGCGCATGGAATTTGTTCCATCGATCTGTTTGTTGCCCACAATATCGCTGATGGAGATAAGGTGTTCCCGGTCCATGACAAAGAGGTTCCTGACAAATTCGTCGGGATGTTTATCCTCGATAATCTGCGTCATGTGAACCGGGTAGTACACCTCTTCCAGCAGCGCCTGTGACGTACGGGTGCTTTCCAGCCTTCCACTTTCACTGTAGTAGTCGAAATCCCAACTGATAAGCATCACGTGAGTTCCCAGGGTGTTGAGTTTGCGGACCAGGGGAACATAGTCGCCGTCGCAGACCACCAGTACGATAATGTCAAAATGTTTGTACATGGTCATCTCGTAGGCTTCCAGGGCAAGCCACACGTCAATACCCTTTTCCTGCAGCGTATTGTTGGGCCCGTTCCGCAGGGGCAGGTAGTGGGTGATAATATTTTCCCGCATCAGAATGTCTTCAAATATCCGTTCGCTCTGTACTTTTTCTCCCATTTCCCTGGCCGAAGACCGGCCCTTAAAGTAATGGGCATCCACAATCTGACATTGCTTAAAATTGGCGCCGCTTATTTTGGCCGCCTCGTTCCGGATAAAATCGTGCAGGCCGGAAATGCTTATCCGCGTTTTTCGTGGGTGTTCATATTTGTAGTAGTTGCTTACTTTGTAAAAATAATACCCATCATAAAAAATGCCGATTCGAACCAGATTAGTTAACGTATTGTTCATATTACCAATATTATATCAATGGCGGGCAAATCCGCAAGATGGACAGCTAAATTCCCGGCCGGCCGCCCCCTGACCCACTTGCCAATCCGTGTTTTTTCGGATATACAGGGAAGGCGTCTGCCAAGGTGGCTCAGTCGGTAGAGCGGCGCACTCGTAATGCGCAGGTCCCGGGTTCGATTCCCGGCCTTGGCTGTAACCGTAAGTCTTTACGTTGTAAGGACTTACACGAAGGGCGGCTCCGCTCTATTTGGAGCATAAGGCCCTTGTCCGACGTATTTTCGATCTGATAAAGGCTGGGGAATATGAGCCGTACACATCCCCTTATGCAATGGACGAAATTGACAATAATCAACGGCTTAGACTTCATTGTAAGCCTGAATTTTACGCATATAGTCAGGCCCTGGACTATTGAAAAGGTTCGTATAGTAAACGTGCGGGAAAACTATCAGGCCATAGGGATTTATA
>JAIRND010000026.1 GCA_031258225.1 Treponema sp.
TTACTTTTGTTTGCGGGGGCTTTTTTCTTGATCGTTGTATCAGGCCACGATGGTGGTTATCGTGGGTATAAGGGCCGGTTGAACAAACAACGTAAGCTGATCTGGGGAGCGGCAGGCCGTTGCCGGACTGCCGCTCCCCAGCGGGTTGCTGTTGGAGGAAATCAACAGATCGTTATACCTAAGTAAACGCGCATGGTGCCTGGTACCATGCCAGCAAGCCGCCGGGTTCAATCTACAAGTCCCACAGGCTGCTACCCCCCGCTGCGTATGTAGGCGTCCCGGTAGCCGGAACCCTTGAAACGCCGGACCAGGGCCCCGGATTCGCCTAAGTTCACGGGACCCACCAGGAGCCGGTACATGGGTTCATCGGCGCTGCCCGAGTTCTGTACGTTCAGGGGGTAGCCCGGATTGATCGTGAGCAGGGCCGATTCCACCGACGCGATACTGCGGAACGCGCCCAACTGGACGTAGTACTTTCCCTTCTCCATCTCCGTGATAACGTTCACGGGGACCGAAAAGGCGCTGTCCGTCCCCTGTTCCGGGGGGACCTGGGGCGAAACCGGCGTGATAAGCGTCAGTTCAAGCGGCGGTTCCGGCGGAACTTCCCGGCTTGGCTCGACTATCCAGGGTCCCTGGGGGTCCCCCGGTTCTTCGGGGGTGTTAACCAGGATCTCAGGCGGTTCGGGGGGCGGAGGCGGCGGGGGCTCGGCCATAGGATCAACCCAGGGCCCCTGGGGTTCCCCGGCCTCTTTGGGAAGGATGACGATCACCTCAGGCGCCTCCACAACGCGCCGTTCCTCAGCCGGCCTGGCCGTTTCGGCGGCGCGTTGCTCCTCGGCCAGCCTGGTGGCTTCCGCGGCGCGTTGCTCCTCGGCCAGCCTGGCCGCTTCCGCGGCGCGTTGCTCCTCGGCGAGCCTGGCGGCTTCCGCGGCGCGTTGCTCCTCGGCACGTCTGGCCGCTTCTTCCGCGGCGCGTTGTTCCTCGGCCAGCCTGGCGGCTTCCGCGGCCCTGGCGCGATCCTCCCGGACCTTCTCAATCGAATCGATAAACAGGGATTCATCGATACTGTCAACCGGCTGGGCGGGGGGGGCCTCGACCATCCTGGGCGGGGAAGCGGGGTCCCGGACCGGGGGCCGTTCCTCAGCGGGAACCAGGGTATACTCCCCCACGGGACTTTGGGGGGGGACCTGCGCGGCGGGTTGGGTAGCGGGCTGGACGGGCTGCTGGATCAGGAGCCGGGCCTGGGCGCTGCTCTCGGCGCCGGAGGTTTTGGCGTCGGACCGGGCCTCCGCCACGAAACGGCTTGAGGAGGTTTCACTCCAGGCCGCCTCCCAGGGATCCTGGGGCACGGCGGCCTCCCGTTCCGGGACCCGCTCCGGGACCTGTTCCGGGGGCGGCGTGGCCACCGGGGCGGCCTGGACCGGGGCGGCAGCCTGGGCGCGGGGGGGCGCGGCCTCCGGCGTACCCACGCTTCCACCCTGTTCCCAGATCAGGTAGCTGGTCCGTTCCGGGCTGTCCGCGTCGCCGGAAGCGTAGGCCGAATAGGAACGATCATCCCAGTCCTCCTCCCACTCATCGGCAATTTTGCCGTCGGCAAAATTGCCGTCGGCAGCCTGCCCCGGCGGGGTGGAAGCGGCGGAATTCGCGCCGACGCTGACGATGCTGCTCTGCGAATATTCGGCGTAGTCCGGGTCTTCAAGGGTCCGCGGCGGGGGGGAAGGGGGAATTTCGCTCTGCCGCGCGGGCTCGCCGGTTCCCCGCGGCGTCTCAGCGGCCTGGGCCGTCTGAACGGCGGCGGGTATCTCATCGGCAGGTTTGCCGTCGGCAGGTTTGCCATCGGCGGAACCACCGGCGGCGGAAGCGCCGGCGGCAAGCATGGCGGCCGGATCGTAGTCGGGATCGCCTGAGGCGGCCAGGCCCTCGGTAAAGCGGGCAAAGGCTATGGGGTCCTCAGGCTGGGTCATGCGGATACGGCCAATCGTCTTAGTCCCAAGGCCGATACGCTCGGCGGCGTCCGGGGAGAGGACCGCCAACAGACCGGGCGTCGTAAGGCCGGCCGCCACAATGGCCCGGATAGAGCGCCCCGTCTCAAGGTTGGTAATGTCCACCACCGTATTCGTGGGAAAGGAATTGGTAGCCGCGTAGTACCCGTCCTCAGGAAGATCGCCCCTGGGCGCCAGGGCGGCGGCGCCCTCCCACACCGAAGCCCCGGTAAAACTCAGCGAAACCGCCATTACGATCAGCGTGTTCCAAAGCGGCCAGAGGCCGGATAACTGTTTCATACCTCATCCTTCTATGTGGGGGATAAGTCCCCGGATAAGCCGCTTGGCCTGTCCGGTCTCGCTTTCCGTCAGCGCCCCGGCGTTTCTCCCGTCCGGATCCAGGGAACCGGTCCACTCGTAGACACAGCGGTACGGTTCCAGACGGTAAACCCTCAGGCTCACCCGCTCCGGCCTGGCCTGCCTGTCGGCGGCCGCCGGGTAGTCCAGCAGGGCCGCGACGACATAATCCGCCCCGCCGGAGCGGGCTTCCGCGAATTCCGCGTCAAGGACCTCAGACCCGTCCAGGCTCAGGGCCGGCGCGTTGCTCACCACGTGGCCGGTTTCAAAAAATACGTCCAACAGACAGGTCTCCCACAGGAAGGAAGATTCAAACTCCGCGTCCCGCCGTTCCCCTGAAGGTTCTTCCGTCCCGCCGCCGGTTTCCGCCACCAGAATGTACAGGTTGGCGGCAAAAATCGGAGCAGCCAGGGCGGCGAAAAGAGAAAAAATCAGAACAAAGCGTTTTACTCCCGGATTCATACGGCGCGTTAGACCCCCACGTTTACTATCGGCGGCGTTTTTTGTATCCTGAACAGGTGAATTACTACGCGGTTCAGGTAAAAACACGATCCGAAGAAAAGTACATAAAACTCCTGCGGGCCATGCATCCGGAAGTAGCCTTTCCGATTTATTTTCCCAAACGCCGTATCGACATCAAACGCAAGGGCCTTATCAGCCAGTCCACTCCCGCCGTGTTCCCCGGTTATATCTTTGTCGAGGTGGATGAGGGGGAGGACATACGCCGCTACCAGTGGTCGTTCCGCCGTACCGACGGGTTCTTCCGCTTTCTCAAATCCAACCGGGACATCAGCCCCATGACCGGCCGGGACCTGGAAATAGCCCTGCACTTCATCAAGAATGTGGGTCCCGTGGCGGGGAAGTCGCGGGTCTACTTCAACGAAAATTCCCGTATCGTCGTGGTGGAAGGGCCCCTTATGGGGCTTGAGGGCAGAATCATAAAGGTCGATAAGCGGAAAAAGAGGGCGAAGATCAAACTTGACCTCTACAACGACTCGTTCAGCATCGATTTGGGCTTCGAGCTCATCGGGGCGCTTGAGCGCCGGGAATAGGCGCATATGGCCCTGTACTGTAAGGAAAAGGTTGTACATTATCGCCTACAGCTTTAGCTTCGAGGTTAAAAATTCTTCAAAACCGGTCTTATCCGTGGCGAAAAGTGGCGCCGCCTACTATACTGCCTAAAAGATGGCGGGCAGTCTGCCGGATCTGGAGGTTTCATGCGCGAAGCGCGACAAACTGCGAGTATCCCGTTGCTTCAGGACATCTCCTTTCACTCCACGCTCTATGGCCTTACGATCCGGTCTCCGGTTCCCAGGGGGCGCCTCCTGTCCGTCGAAGTCCCCCTTCTGGAACGGGCCTATACCCTTATAAACGCCGCCGACATTCCGGGAACGAATGAACTGGCGGATTTTCCGGTCCCCATCCTGGCCGGGGAGGAGCTTTCCTACCTGGGTGAGCCGGTCGCCCTGCTTGTCGGTCCCGACCAGGCCAAACTCAACGCCTACGCCCGGCAGTGCAGGATCGTCGTCCACGAGGAAACGCCGGTCTATGCCGCCCCCGCGTCCGGGGACGCCGTTCCCCTTCCCGCCGGCCCGGAAGACGGCCCGGCGGGCGGCGTGGCTCCCGCGGCGGGCGCGGAATCCGGCCCAGCCGGGCCCCCGGACTCCCTTAATCCCGTCCTGGACAGTAGTGTCCCAGACAGTAGTATCCTAGACAGTAGTGTCCTGGACACTGGTGTCAGTGGTGGCCTGGACAGTAGGAGTGCCCGGGAGGTCCCGGACAGCACCGGCGGCGCGGCGGGGCCCGCCGCGGACGGACCCCGCCTGTTCGCCCGGCGCGATTACCGGCGCGGCGACCCGGACGCCGCCTTCGCGGGGGCCGCGCGGGTCATCGACGGCGTATACTCAACGGGCATCCAGGAACACGCCTACGGCGAACCGGTAGGGGCCTTCGCGGAGTACGGCGGCCAGGACGGGGAAGACGGCCGGCTCCGCTTCGTCATCCACACCGCCACCCAGTGGCCCTCCCACGTCTCCCGCTCTGTCGCCGCCGTGCTGGGTCTTGAGGACGACGCGATCATCACCGAACCTACCGGCCTGGGCCTGCCTATGGACGGGAAGCTATGGTACCCCTCCCTCGTCGCCTGCCAGGCCGCGCTGGCCGCGTTCATTACCCGGCGGAACGTGCGTTTCCTCCTCAACCGGGAGGAAGATTTCCGCTATTCCCCCAAACGGAACAGCTCCGTTACGGAAATTCACAGCGCCCTGGGCGAAAAGGGGGAGATTCTGGGGACCCGTATCGACATGACCCTGGACCTTGGGGCCCAGGGCGTTTTCGCCCAGGAGATCCTCGATCAGAGCTGCCTTGCCGTCATGGGAATCGCCGGCCGGGGGGCGCTGGAACTCAGGGCGCGGGCAATCAGGACCAATATCCCCCCCCAGGGCCCCTTTGGGGGCTTCGGGGCCGCCCAGGGCGCCTTCGCCATGGAGCGGCACCAGTCCCGCCTTGCCGACGCCTTCGCGCTGGACCCCGCCGAATGGCGCAAAAACAACCGGCCCGGCAAGGAGGGTCTGGCCGGCCTCATCCCGCTCCGGGAGGAGGCCCCCGTGGAACAACTGCTCGATACCGTTGCCGGCATGGGGAGCTACTACCGCAAGTGGGCCAGCTATGAACTGCTGCGCCGCCGCCACCGCGAAAGCCCCCCCGCCCGCCCGGAACCCCTGCGGGGCATCGGCATTGCCCTGGGCTGGCAGGGAAGCGGCCTCCTCTACCCCGGCGCGACCGACTGCGAGGTGGAAGTTACCCTCAACATCGACGGGTCCCTGGAGATACGCACCGGCATGGGAGCCGGCCAAGAGTCCGTCGATCTCTGGTCCGGCATCGCCCGGGACATCCTTGGAGTGGAAGATGTCCGGCTCGTCTCCCAAAATACCGGCCCGGATCCCGGGCCCGCGATCCTCTCCCGGAACATCAGTACCCTCAGCGTCCTCATCAAAAAAAGCTGTGAAACCATCAGAAACCAGCGTTTCAGGGATCCCCTGCCCATCACAGTCCGCGAACACTGTGAAAACCTCCGAAACCCCGAACAGCCTCCCCCTCCCCCGGGCTTCGATACCCCCCCCGGCATCGATCTGGAAAGCCGGAGCCGGCCCAGTTGGGCGGCGGCGGTCGTGGAAGTGGAAATCGGGGACAAGTCCTATACCCCCTCCATCCGGGGCATCTGGATGGCGGTGGACGGCGGCCTCATCCTCTCGGAAGAACGGGCCCGCCGCGCCCTCAGACTAACCGCCGTCCAGGCCCTGGGCTGGGCCTCACGGGAGTACCTTGAGTACCGGGAAGGGGCCCTCAACCCGGGCCGGATCTCCGACTACGGCATCCCAAACCCCGGTGAAATCCCCGCCATCCACGTCGACTTCCTCTGGAACTCCGCCACGGAGCCCAAAGGCATCGGGGATCTCCCCTTTACCTGCATACCGGCCGCCTATATCCAGGCCGTTTCCCAGGCCGTTGACCAGTGCCACACGGCGATCCCCCTCAAACCCGGCGACGTTTGGGAAATTTTCAGGCAAAAATCCCGGAAACAGGGAAAGGGCCAGGAGACAGAACAATGACCATCGACTTTATCCTCAACGGCGAAGACGTCATGGTCCACAGCGGCGCGGAACTCCGCCTGGTGGACATTTTACGGGATTTTTTCAGCCTTCTGGGAACCAAAACCAGTTGCCTTACCGGCTGCTGCGGCGCGTGTACCGTGATCTTCAACGGACTCATCGTCCAGTCCTGCCTTATCCCCGCCTTCCGCATCCGGGGCGGCGAGATCATCACCATCGAAGGCTTCTCCCAGACCGACGAATACCATGACATTGTGGAAGGCTTTTCCCGCGCCTCCCTGTGGAACTGCGCGGTCTGCGAAAACGGGAAGATACTCGCCGCCGAAGCCCTGCTGGAACGGCTCCCCCGCCCCGAACGCCAGGAGATCCTCGACGCCTTCAGCGGCATCCGCTGCCGCTGCACCGATCCCGACACCCTGGTACAGGCCGTACAACTCGCCGCGGATATACGGCAGAGGAGAATCTATGGCCGAACAGCTTAACCAGGTCTTTGTCCCGCGGGGTTTCAACGAACTCTTCAACGCCTGGACCCGCTTCCCGGAGGCGGTCCCCTTTGCCGGGGGAACCCAGATCATCCGCAGCCAGGCGGAAGCGGAACTCAGACTCCCCAAAATCATCCTCTCCCTCAGCGAAGTCGGCGAACTGCGGCACATGAGCCGCACCGAACAGTACCTGGAGATCGGCGCCATGGTAAAACTCCGGGACATCATCCGGCTCGGCAAAATCGTGCCGGAGGCCCTCACCCGTGCCATCGAAGGCATCGCCGGCCCCCAACTCCGGGGACTTGCCACCATCGGGGGCAACATCTGTAACCCCGGCTACCAACTGGACTGCGCCGCCCCCCTTATCGCCCTGGACGCCGTCTACGAACTCAGAAGCGCCCAAAATTCCCGCTGGATCTCCGCCTCCCGCTTTTTCTCCCCCCCAGGCCCGGCCCTCAAATCGCGGGAACTCCTCACCCGCCTCAGAATCCCCCTGGACCAGTGGGATTTCAGCGCCTACCGCAAATTCGGGAACCGGGACAGCGGTTCGGAAGGCGGCGTCCTCATCTTCATCATGAAAAACCGCAAAAACATCCTCACCGACCTCCGCGTCGTCTTTGCCGGCGAATGTATACTCCGCGACAGAAACGCCGAAACCTTCCTCACCGGGAAACGCCTCCCCCTCAGCTTCCGGGACGCCCAGGAATTCTCCGTCCGGTGGCGGCAAAGCCTCCAGGAAGCCGGCCGCCCCAGCCCCCTCATCCGCTCGGAGATCCTCGGCCGCGTCGAATCCCTCATACATAACCTTGCGGATTAAGGATTGATGTGCTATGTTGTTCACTGTTTGAACAATATTCCACAACACATCGTGGTATTAGAACGCGTTTCGGCCGTCTAAATCCCCGCGTGTGTTTCATGTCCTCCCTTGCCTTCATGGCCGGCCTCCGGCTGGTCCATTCCGGCAACCCCAAATGCAACAGCATATGCAACAGCATATCATCAGCCACCCGGATACCGAATTGGTCATCCTGGAAAACATCTATACCACCTCGCCCGGACACAACCTGCGCCAGCGGGACCTTGCCCACATCGCCGGGACCTCCCTGGGCATGACCAACTCCATCCTCAAACGCCTCGTACAAAAGGGCTGGATCACGGTCAAAAAACTCAACCACCGGAACATCCAGTACGCCGTTACCATCGACGGGGCCAACGAGATACTCCACCGCAGTTACCGCTACTTCAAACGGACCATCAAAAACATCATGACCTACAAAGACGCCATCGACCGCGTCGTCCAGCAGGCGCGGCGGAAAAACTACGCCGTGGTCCTCCTCGTCGGCGTCAGCGATCTGGAATTTATCATCGAACACAGTTGCCATAACCACGGCCTTTCGTTTCTCAAAACCGTGGACACCGCGACCGCCCGGCAGGCCCTGGACGACCAGACCTTTGAAATCTTCGCGGAAACCATTCCGGACTACCCGGACAGGGAAAAGACCCCCCCAAACACCCTGTACCTATCCGGCATGGTCATACGGAACACCGCGGCGCCGGAGCCCGCCCCGTGAACGATCTCCAAACGCCGCCGCCCCCCGCGGGACAGGTAAACCGGTACCGTTTTAACCTGGGTTCCCACCCCCAGGATGTCCTTATCACCGGCCCCGTGCCCCCCCTCAGATCCATCCTCGACGAAACCCCAGACCCCCCCTCGCGGGTCCTCATCGTCTGCGACGAGCATACCCTCCCGCCGGCCCGGGCCATCGCAACCCCGGAGGAAACCCCCTTCTGCGTCCTTGAACCCGGGGAAACCCGCAAAAACTGGGAGGGCGTGGAACGGATCCTCCGCCGCGCCCACGACGCCGGCCTGGGCCGGGACAGCCTCTTCATCGCCTGCGGCGGCGGGGTCGTAAGCGATCTTACCGGGTTTGCCGCGTCCGTCTACATGCGGGGTGTCCGCCTCTGCGTTGTCTCCACCAGCCTCCTCGGCATGGTGGACGCCGCCGTGGGCGGTAAAACCGGCTGCGACCTCTTCGGCGTCAAGAACCTGGCCGGCAGCTTCTACCCCGCCCGTCTGGTCTACCTCCCCCTCGACACCCTCGCGACCCTGCCCCCGGCGGAGTGGAAATCCGGCATGGCAGAACTCATCAAGACCGCCATCCTCATCCCCGACGGAGAAGACCTCCTCAGCCTGCTCCAGGCCGGCCCTGAGCTGCCCAGGCCGTCGCTGCGGACGGCTGTCGCCCGGGCCGTCGCCTACAAGGGCCGGATCGTGGAAGAAGACCCCCGCGAAACTGGGGGCCGCCGCGTCCTGCTCAACCTGGGGCACAGCTTCGGCCACGCCCTGGAATCCTCCTCCGGGCTGGGCCGGATCAGCCACGGGGAGGCCGTAGCCTGGGGCATCGCCCGCGCCTGCGAACTCGGACAGAGCCTGGGGATCAGCCCCCCGCGCCGGGTCCGCGGCATCCTTACCCTGCTCCAAAACCACGGCTACCAAACCGCCGCCCCCCATCCCCTCATGGGGGAACCCGCCCGCTTCATAGAAGCCCTGGCCCGGGATAAAAAAAACCGGCGCGGCAAAGCCGTGTTCGTCGTCCCCTCCGCGCGTGGCGCGGAGGTCCTGCCGGAACCTCCCGGCGAAGAACTCCTGTTAAAAATCTGCGGGATCACGGGCCGTTAGCGGCCCGCCGTGTAGGAAGCATCGTAAATTGAAAACCATATCACCGCCCAAAACGGGCCATATAACCTTACTTGTCCTTTTCAGCCTCCGGTTCCTCGGCGCCCAGGAGACCACGCCGGAGGATCCGCAAACACCCATGCCGGAGACCCCGGTTATCTACGTAATTCGGAACATCGCCTTCGACATCAAGGGCGTTACCCGCCCCTTCGCCCTCCGCTACCACGGTAAATTCACCGAAGGGGAACTCCTCAAAGGCCAGGAAGCCCTTGACCTCTACATCCAGTACCACACCCAGCTCCTCGTGAACCAGCGGGTCCTCAACAAGGACGCGCGGATCACCTATACGCTGGGACCGGTCGAACCGGACGGCACGATTCCCGTGGATCTCCTGGTCTCCGTCAGCGACACCTGGAACATCATCGTCCTCCCCAAACCCCGCTGGAACAGCAACGACGGCTTCGACCTCACCCTCAAGGGCCGCGATTACAACTTCTTCGGTACCATGGCCCCCCTCCGGATAGACTTCGGCTACCGGCTCAACACTAAAAACGAAAGCAGCTTCACGTTCCTCCTCGACACGGGCATCCCCTTCACCGCGCTGGGCTTTAACTGGAACATCGATTTTGATAACGAGTTCAACTACACCTGGCAGGAAGCCCTGGGCTACACCAACACCGCGGGCCTTTCCATGGATCTCCCCTGGCGGCACACCACCTTCACCTTCGACGCCGTCCACACCATCAACTGGTACCCCAAAAATGAGGGCCGGAATGAGGATGAGTACGGAAAATTTTTCGAAGGCCTCTACAACTCCATATGTTTCGGCGTCGAGTGGAACATCCCCACCGGTATCCGGATATCGGACTACGGCAGCCTCAGCTACACCCCCCGTATTTCCCAGAACTTCACCTACCGCCCCGGCACATGGGACACCTACGAATGGGACGCCAGCCGCCGCTCCCTGTCCACCAGCCTGGACCAGACCCTGGGCTTCGGCCAGATTGACTGGATCGGCAATTTCCGCAGGGGACTTGGCGCCTCATTTGAGAACACCAACAGCTACGACTATATCCGCCACAACTGGAACAACTACTACGCCTTAACCGCCAGCGGCCATTTTTTGTTCGATAATTTTTTCGGCATCGCCTCCCGCCTGCGCTTCCGCCACTGGCTGTCCGCCGGCTCCCGGCCCTACGAAAACGCCGGCGATGTCCTGCGGGGAATAAAAAACAACCAGATCCAGGCCGGCCTCATGCTTTCCCTGAACCTCGAATTCCCCTTCCGCGTCTGGACCGCCCGCCCCTCCGATTGGTTCGACAGTCCCAAGATGCGTATCTTCAACGTTGAATTCTTCCTGTCCCCCATTCTGGATATCGGCCTGGTCCATCTGCCCAGGCCCACAAGCACCCAACAGGGCCTTACCGCCTATTACACCGGCGGCGTGGAACTGTTTATATTCCCGGAGGCCATGCGGAGCCTCTACCTCTGCCTCAGCGTCGGCTTTGATCTGGAACAAGCCGCAAAAACCGGACGGCCCTTCTCCGGCTTCGAATTCTCCCTTGACCTGGGCCACTTCTTTGACTAAAAAAAGGATGCCTCCCCTTGTATACCGCCATAACAACCATACCTAAAAAACTCAACCGCCTTCTGGAACGCAAAAGGAAAATCTACCTGGTAATCCTGTTTGTCCTGTCCATCCTGTTGTCCGTAATTGAAACCGCCGGCGTTTCGGTCGTCATGCCCTTTATCACCATCGCGTCAAACCCCGGCGCGGTAGATTCCGGCTGGTATAACTACTTTTTTAACCTGTTCAACTTCACCAGCAAAAACACGTTCATCATCTCCTTCGGCATCACGATCATTGTTTTCTACGTGTTCAGAACCATTTATAATATTTTTTACAACTACGCCGTAAACAAATTTTCCCTGGGAACCTTCCGTTACTTCGCCACCCGGCTTTTCAAAACCTACCTTGCCCTCCCCTACAAGGTCTACGTTCAGAAAAACCCCTCCGTGTTCGCGCAGATGATCCAGGGCGAGGCAAACAACCTCAGTACCCTGCTGCTGAATCTGCTCAAAATATTTTCAGAATCCTGCACGGTACTGTTTCTCTACTGCTTCATGATCCTCGTCAACTGGCAGATAACCCTGGTCCTCACCTTCACCCTCATCTTCATCGTCCTGCTTGTCTTTGCCACCCTGGTACGGCTCAGCAAAAAACTGGGGGAAAAACGTTACGCCGCCAACGTAAAACTCAGCAGAACCCTGTGGGAAACCTTCGGCAACTTCAAATTCATAAAACTAAAGGGTAACGAAGATAAAATACTGGGAACCTTTACCGATTCCGCGAATACCCTGTCCCACACATCCATACTCAGCGCCACGCTGGGAACCATACCCAAAAACATACTTGAAAACCTGGGCTTCTCCCTTTTAATCGGGGCGGTCTGTTACATCCTGTGGCGCTACAATTCCGCCGCCATGGTCATCCCGGTCATCTCCATGTACGCCCTTGCCCTGTACCGGATGCTGCCCGCGATAAACCGCATGCTGGAATACGTCAATTCCATAGCCTATATGCAGCAGTCCCTGTACATGATCGATGACGATCTTAACCTCGAAACCGATAGCGAAGGCCTCTCCCCCGTGGCGTTTACCAGATCGATCCGCGGGGAAAACCTCTGGTTCCGTTACCTGAAAGGGGACAACGTCCTCAAAGACATTTCCCTTGAAATACGCATAGGCGAAAAAATCGCCTTTGTGGGGGAAAGCGGCAGCGGCAAGACCACCCTTGTCGATCTGCTCATCGGCATTTACCGGCCCATGCGGGGACACATCTATGTGGACGATACCTTAATCGACCGTACCAATATCCGTTCCTGGCGCAGCAAGATTGGCTACATACCCCAGAGCATCTACCTGTTTGACGGCACGGTGGCGGAGAACGTCGCCTTTGGCTCGGACCATGACGAAGAAAAAATCATCCGGGTCTTAAAAAAAGCCAAAATTTGGGATTTCCTTGAAGCCAAAGAAGGCATCAATACCCTGGTTGGCGAAGGCGGCATTCAGTTAAGCGGCGGACAGAAACAGCGTATCGGCATAGCCCGGGCCCTGTACAATGACCCGGAAGTGCTGGTGCTGGACGAGGCCACTTCTTCCCTGGACGATGAGACGGAAGCCCAAATAATGAACGAGATCTACGACGTAAGCGGCAGTAAAACCCTCATCATAATCGCCCACCGGCTCAGTACCGTGGAACGCTGTGACCGGCGCATCCAGATCGAAGACGGAGTCCTGGCCGGATGAAGCGCAAACTGCCCCTGGGCATACAGGATTTTGCCAAAATACGGGAAGCCGGTTTTGTGTATGTTGATAAAACGGCACGGATTTACGAACTTATTACCGCGTCGGCGGGACCGGTCTTTCTTTCCCGCCCGCGCCGTTTCGGCAAGTCCCTCCTCTGTTCCACCCTGGCCGCCCTTTTTGAAGGCCGGCGGGAATTATTTACCGGCCTGTTTATCGGTAATTCCGATTGGCAGTGGAAGAAAAAACCTGTAATAGAACTCGATCTAAATCCGGGAAATTACCATGAAGGCGCGGATCTGCTTAACGCGATGCTTCGCAACAACCTTGAAACGGCTGCTTCCAAAATGGATTTAAGTTTGCGTGGGACCGTTTTGCCTGAACAATTTATGAACCTGATTATTGACGCAAAAAACAGATTCAATGCAAGAGCCGTAATACTCATTGACGAATATGACAAACCCCTGCTTTCAACAATTGATGACGCCGGACTCTACAAGTGCTTACAGAATATTCTGAAAGGATTTTATGGCGTGTTGAAATCCGCTGATGAATACCTGGAATTTGTCTTAATAACCGGCGTTACAAAATTTTCTCAGGTAAGCGTATTTTCGGAATTAAACAATCTTACCGATATCTCATTCAACCCGGATTACTACGATTTGTGCGGCATAACCCAGGAAGAACTGGAAATCAATTTTGAACCTGAAATAACAGGCGTTATTACCGAAATTAATCAAAATAAACAGGAATACACGGATAAATTAAAACATTTTTATAACGGATACCGTTTTTCAGAAAAAGCGGCAACTGTTTATAATCCCTATGGTTTATTGAATCATTTTTTCAACAAAGGAAAATTTGAAAGTTACTGGTATTCAACGGCAACTCCCGCTTTCTTGATAAAATTAATTGATGAGCAAAAAATAGATATACTTGATTTAGAAAGAAAAACGATAACAATACGGGATTTTCAAAGATTCAATGTCGATAAAATGAATGCCCTTCCGGTCTTGTATCAGGCCGGTTATTTGACAATCGCCGGCTACAACAGAGAAACGGAAACCTTCATTCTTGATTACCCAAACGAAGAGGTGCGCGCTTCTTTTGCGGATTCGCTTTTGGAGCATTACATTGAAACCGGAAATGACGAAGCCTATGCTTATGCGCGAAAAATAAATGCATCTCTGATACAGGGAAATCCGGAAGATGCCCTGAACGCTCTCCGTTCTGTATTTGCCGCCATCCCTTATGACATACATATTAAACAGGAAAAGTACTATCAAACTATAGTGTATTTAATATTTCGGATGTTCGGCCTGAACTGTTTGTCTGAACTGCGGACGGCCGATGGACGGATCGACGCGCTGGTAGAAACAAATAAATATATTTACTGTTTTGAATTTAAACTAACCGGAACCGCAGAAGAAGCGTTAAAACAAATCGAAAGCAAGGAATATCTTCTACAATGGAAAAGCGGCGGGAAAAAACTATTCAAAATAGGCATAGATTTTGATTTTGAAAAACGCAATATCGGGAACTGGAGAATAGCTTCCGGGTCATCGGCTTAAGATGCGGATATAAATTAGCTAAGGCGGATTTTAGGTAATGGAAGCACAAGAGTTGCTTGCGATAATTCATGGCGGGGAATCCAGTATAGTTCAGTTCAAGGAACAACTGCCCCATATTGAGAGTATTGCCCAGGAGATAATAGCCTTCTCAAATTCCCGGGGTGGATTAATGATCTTTGGAGTAAATGATAAAAACGGCGAATTGAAAGGACTTTCATTCTCAGAAATACAACATATAAACCAACAAGTAGTAAACGCCGCCTCCCAAAAAGTATACCCTCCTGTCTATGTAACAACAGAAACCGTATCCATTGAGAATAATAACATTGTAGTTGTTTCCATTAATGAAGGAACCGGAAAACCTTATAAAGATACAAATGGTATCATATATGTCAAAAATGGTGCAGATAAAAGGAAGGTAACATCCAATGACGAACTGGCCCGTTTGCTGCGAAACAGAGGTTCTCTGTATGCCGAGGAACAGCTAATTCACGGTACATCTATCGACGACATAGATATGGAACAGTTCAAAAGCTTCATATTGAGAAAATATAAAAAATCAATAGATGATTTTCAAACCGGTATTCTCAAAATATTGGAGAATTTAAATTTATCGAAAACAAACCTTTTAACCTTAACCGGCCTTCTGTTGTTTTCATATAAATGTCATCTTTTTCGTCCACAATTTTCTATATAATGTGTTTCAGTGGACGGCAGTGTAATCAATTATGGTTTTCTTGATAATGAAGGCGCATTTGAAGGAACACTCCCGGAAGTATTTCAGCGCACCATGGACTTTATCGGCAGAAATATG
>JAIRND010000053.1 GCA_031258225.1 Treponema sp.
ATAATGTGTCTACATTATGGACAGACTCTAAGTATAGAAGATTCGGTGTCTTTTTCGAGCGTTAGATAATGTTTTTGACGTGTTGCTATTGGAGGAGGCGGGGAATTGGGGTTTGACCCCTTGTCCAGGATCCGGTCTTGCGGGACAATGGGGCAATGATCGCGGAGCAAAAGACGGTCCTTGCCAGGTTTCTCGATACCGCCGGCAAGTACCTTGAAGACGGGTACAGGCGGCCGGGGGAGGAGTGCGCCGTTACCGCTGAGTCCGGTGGCGAGGCCCCGGATCCGCGGCGGGCCGCGCCGTTGAGCGCCACGCCTGGCGATACGCCTGGCGAAACGCCTGGCGATACGCCTGGCGATACGCCGGAGGGAATCGCCGCGGATATCCGTTCCTGCCGTTCCTGCCCCCTGGAGGCCGCCAGGACCAACGCGGTCCCCGGCGAGGGAGCGGAACACCCGCTGGTTCTGGTTATCGGCGAGGGGCCAGGCCAGGATGAAGACCGCACGGGCCGGCCCTTTGTGGGCAGGGCGGGGCAGCTTCTTGACAAGATGCTTGCCGCCATTGATCTGCGCCGGGAGGAGAACTGCTTTATCACCAACGTTGTCAAATGCCGCCCCCCGGGGAACCGGGATCCCGAACCCATGGAGGCCCTGTGCTGCAAACCCTTCCTGCGCCGTCAAATTTCCTGCCTGCGGCCCCGGAGTATCCTCTGCGTGGGAAAAGTCGCCGCCAATCTGCTCCTGGAAACCACCGAACAGGCCGCCATCGGGAGTTTGCGGGGCCGTTTTTTTGACTACACCGCCACGGATACGGAGGGGACCGGGCCCATTCCGGTTCTGGCCACCTACCACCCCAGCGCCCTGCTGCGGAACGAGGACCTTAAACGGCCCGCCTGGGAAGACCTGAAACTTCTCCGCGCAAAACTTGAGGAATTAAAGGGTCCCTGATGGCCCCCTACCTGGACCTGGTCTTCGATATTCCCGCGAACCAGCATTTTACTTACCGGAACCTGGCCGCGCCGTCCCCCGCCAAAACCCCCAGGGAGGCGGTGCCCGGCAAACGGGCCATGGCCCCTTTCGGCAAACGGGACCTCCTGGGCTACATTGTCGCCGAGCGGGAAGAGGCCCCGGCGGGCGTAGACCAGGCGAGTATCCGGGAGATCCGCCGGGTGGTGGATACCGAATGTACCTTTGGGGCAGAGGATATCACCCTGGCCGAGTGGATCGCCGCCTACTACCTCTGCGGCCTGGGGGAGGCCCTGGCGGCAATGATCCCGTCGGGAAGGAGGGCCGGCTCCTCCCCTACCCTTCACGGCGCGGAAGAGGAAATCGCCCCCTCCCCCCTGGAACTTTCGGATGAACAACGGGAAGCCCTTGAAACCATTACCGCCTCCGCCGGCAGCCCTGCCGGAATCCCCACCGGCAGCCCTGCCGGAATCCCCACCGGCAGTCCCGCGGGAGGTCCCGGCGGGGCCCCCATGTTTTACCTCTACGGCATCACCGGTTCCGGCAAGACCGAGGTGTTCCTCCGGACCGCGGAGGAGGTTCTGAAACAGGGAAAATCGGTAATCTACCTGGTACCGGAAATAGCCCTGACCCACCAGACCTCGGAGGCCATCAAGGCCCGTTTTGGTACCCTGGCGGCGACCTTTCATTCCGGCATGAGCCCGGGGGCGCGGCTTTCAGAGTGGATGCGGGCGCGCAGGGGGGATCTGCGGATCATCATCGGCCCCCGGAGCGCCGTCTTTGCCCCGCTTAACAACCTGGGGCTTATCATCATCGACGAGGAACACGACGGTTCCTACAAGTCGGGGAATACGCCCCGCTACCACGCCCGGCAGGTTGCCATGCGCCGCCGCGCGGTCTCCGGGGCCCTGCTCCTCATGGGTTCCGCCACCCCCTCGGCGGAGGCATGGAACCTCATGGAGAACGGCCGGATAAGGCGGCTCTACCTTTCCCGCCGCCTGGCGGGGGGGAAGCCGCCGGAAATCACCGCGGTCAGCCTTGAAGGTACGGAGGGCTGCCTTACCCCGCGCCTCAAGGACGAGATACTTACAACCGCCCGCATGGGCCGCCAAACCATCCTGTTTCTTAACCGCCGGGGCTTCGCCTATTTCTACCACTGCCCCTCCTGCGGCTTCGAGCTGACCTGCAAGCACTGTTCCGTATCGCTTACCTGGCACAAGGACAGGGGCCGGGCGATCTGCCATTACTGCGGGTACTCCGAAGTCCCCCCAAAAGCCTGCCCCGCCTGCGGTTCCCTTGAAGCCGGTTTCAGGGGCTTCGGGACTGAGATGATCGAGGAGGAACTGGGCCGTACCTTTCCGCAACTGCGGGTTCGCCGGGTGGACGCCGACTCGGTGGCCAGGGGCAAGAGTCTTGAAGAAAACCTGGAGATGTTCCGGGCCGGTATGGTAGACATCCTCCTGGGCACCCAGATGGTGGCCAAGGGCCTTAACGTCCCCGGGGTACGCCTGGTGGGGGTGATTCTGGCGGACACGGGGCTCCACCTGCCGGATTTCCGGGCCGCGGAGCGGACCTTCTCCCTTTTGGTCCAGGTGGCGGGCCGGGCCGGGCGCTACTTCCCCGACGGCAAGGTGATCATCCAGACCCTTAGAATGGGGGACCCGGTAATCGAAAAATCGACGGCCCTGGACGTGGACGGCTTCTTTCGGGCGGAGATTGCCCAGCGCAGGGCCCTGAACTTCCCCCCCTTCTCCCGCCTTATCCGCCTTAGCTTTCGCTCACGGGACTCCACCCGCGTGGACAAGGCCGCCGCCAGGTTCGCCGACCTTAGCCGCCCCCTGCTCCCCCCCGGCGCCGACATCCTGGGCCCCGCCGAATGTCCCATCGGGATCATCGCCGGAAACCACCGCCGCCACCTGATCCTCCGGGGTCCCGACATGGGCAGCCTCCACGGCGCGGCGCGGATCGCCTTACTCCGTTACAACAAGGGCAGGGACAGCCGGGTTTACGCGGAGGTAGACATAGACCCCGTGAGTCTCTTATAGTTACATATGAAATGAAACATGTATGTTCGCTGGTTCTTTTGCTCGCGCTGCCCGTTTCCGGACTTTCCGCCCTTCCCGATTATTTTATTTCACTGCGGGACGCAATCTACGCCCAGGAACTAAGCGCCGATGACATTATTCCCCTGTACCAGGAGGCCGCGCGGATGGCCGGGGAAACCCTTACCGGACAGGAACTGTACACCATGCTCTCCCGCTGTGAATACATGATGGGAAGGGCGTATCAGGAAGACCAGCGCAAAGAAGAAGCTATTCGTTGTTATGAAAATGGCGTTGCCTGGGCGGAAAAAGCCAACGCGGAAATGCCCAGCGCCGACGCCTACGAGATGCTGGCTTCAAACATCGGGCAGCAGTGCATGATACGTTCCGTTCCCTGGGTTATGGCCAACGGCCTCAAGGTCGAAGAAAACGCCAAGAAAGGATTAAGGCTTAACAGCCGGCACGCCGCCTGTATGTACCTGATCGCGTCCCGATGGGCTTTTGGTCCCAGCCCTTTCGGTAATCCCCGGCGGGGCATTACCGAATTAAGCGCAATGCTTAACGGAACCATCGATCTGGGAAAGGACGACTACTTTAACGTATATTCGGGCATTGCCTATGCGCATCTCAGGCTAAAAAGAAAAGATGAAGCCGCCGTATGGATAGTGAAAGCCCTTGAACTATATCCCACCAACAAATTTGCCCTTGGCCTTCTGCGGGAGACTGAGGGTTAACGTAAACCAAAAGCCAGGATTCTGTGGTCATAGTTTTTGTTCAGGATAATTACAAGAATTTAACTGATGGAACTTCAATCTCGGCTCATCGTTTCCGGGACGGACTTGTCAGTCGGGGGCATACGGTTCGGGTTCTCGGCATAGACGTATCCGGAGAGGATATGTACAGCCTTAAAGAACACTATGTCCCCCTTGTCAGCGAGGTCGCGAGCAAAAACCGTATGCACTTCGCGAAATTCGACGAAACTGTTGTACGGCAGGCATTTGAGGGCGCCGACATTGTCCACATTTTTTTCCCCTGGCAAATCGCGAGAAAGTGCTGCAACCTTGCCCGTAAAATGGGAATTCCCGTGTCGGGCGCCTTTCACTGTCAACCTGAAAACGTTACCTACAACATGATGATAAAGCTCTTTGAACCGGCGAATCTGTTCCTCTATTTTCTGTTTAAGGCGTGGTTTTACCGCAGGGTCGATAACATCCACTGTCCCTCACTGTTCACAAGCCGGGAATTGCTGAAACACAAATACTACGCGCGGCTCCATGTCATTTCCAACGGTGTCTCTAGCGCCTTCAAACCGCCGGATATGCCTGTTCAAAGAAATGACGGCAAAATCCGTATTCTTATGATAGGAAGAATCGCCGAAGAAAAACGGCAGGATCTTATCATCAAGGCGATAAATATTTCCAAATACCGTGAAAAAATTGAAGCCTTTTTTGCCGGCCAGGGTCCAATGGAAAAACGCTACCGCCGCTACGCCGGCAGGCTGCCAAACAAACCGTGTTTTGAATTTGTACCCCAGAACCGGCTTGTAGACATTATTCACAACACCGATATCTACATCCACGCCTCCGACGCGGAAATTGAAGGCATAAGCTGCCTTGAGGCCATTTCCTGCGGAAAGGTTCCGATAATTTCAGATTCAAAAAAATCCGCCGCTTCCCAGTTTGCCCTTGACAGGCGGAGTTTGTTCAAAAAGGGGAATTACCGCGATCTGTGCGCAAAAATGGAATACTGGATTGAACACCCCGCTGAACGGAAACAGATGGAAGGTGAATATACCAAACTTGGAAAGAAGTACGATATAAGCCGATCCATCGACAAGATCGAAAAGATGTTTGATGATACCATAAAAGGGTACCGGACCGAAAAAATGGTACAAAAAGACGCGGGACTGCGAACGTACCACCGCAAAGTTATCCGGGGAAACCAGGTCAAGGAATTCTTCTGCGCTGTATTTTACTACATCATTATCATTCCCCTGTATATTTTCAACTATGTATTCTTCGGACTTAAAATAAAAAACAGAAAAGTGTTGAGGAACATCAAAAAGACCGGGGTCGTCGTGGTCTGCAATCATGTTCACCAAATGGACTGTACCGCCTGTGCCGTAGCCCTTGCCTGGCGCAAACTTCTGTTTGTAAGCCTTCCGTCGAATTTCAAGCTGGGCATCGCCGGCATCTTTGTGAACATCCTGGGTTCGGTTCCCACGCCGTCAGGTCCAAAGGAAACCCAAATTTTCGTCCAAAGCCTTTCAAAGCTGCTGCGGCAGAGACGGACCGTACTTTTTTATCCCGAAGGCGAACGCAAGAATTACGACACGGAAATACGCGATTTCCACCGCGGCCCTTTCTACCTTTCGGTTGACGCGCAGATGCCCGTAGTTCCCATACGTATCATATTCCGCAAACCGGATGGCGTCTGGAAACTGTTCAAAAGAAAACCGTGTTTTACGCTGGTCATCGGCGAACCTGTCTATCCCGATCCTCTGCTGTCCCCCAAGGCCGCCCTTGAGGACATTCAAGGCCGGGTCAGGGAGAGCATGATCTCCCTTTTGGAACGCTCCGGGTAAAGTCTACGGGGCTTTGCCAGGGCCCGCCTTAAGCAGCAGCCGTTCCCGGCGTTTTTCCAGGTCCTCCCGCAGCCCCCCGGAGAAAAAAACGCGGGGGTCGCCGGAAGGGGGCGTAAAGGCCAGGGCCCGTTCCACAAGGTCAAGGGCGCCGGCGATATCGCCCCGCCGCCATTCCGCTTCCACCGCCAGTTTTCTGCAGCAGCGGGGGTACCCCTTCTTCGCGCCCCGCTTAAGCAGGGCCCGGACCCTGCGGTACTCCCCCTCCCCGCACAGGCCGCGGCGCAGGGCGCCCCACCAGCACAGCCACAACTGCTCAGGGTCCGGGTGAAAGCGATCCCCCAGCGGATCGTTGGCAACGCGGCACAGGGCGCCCAGGAGGGAGGCCAGGCCGCGGATGTCCCGGCTGTTGTGTTCGCAGATACGTGACAGGGCGGAGGTATCGCCGCCATTCAGATAGCCGAACCAGGCATCCGGGGCAAAGGCGCCGGGCAGGTCGTTTTCCCGGCGGATGGACAGTACTCCGCTCTCCACCGTCCCCTGGGAGCAGTTGGGAAGGAAACGCTTCCACAGCCGCCGGGCGCTGTAAAGAAGATCGGCATGTTCAAAGGACGGCAGGCTTACGCCGCTTACAAGACAGCGGTTCCGCAGAATCTGCGTGTCAAAGGTCTTGCCGTTGTAGCTTACGATGGTTGGACGGCCCTCCAATTCCCCGCGCAGGAGTTCCAGAAACCCGGCCTCGCCGGGGTAGTCCAGCAGCAGGTACTGGGTAACGGTGATGTTGGTGTTCCCGCCGAACAGACTCTTGGCGGGGGGACGCAGGGAACCGAAGGCGGCCAAAAACGCGATGGTCCCCGCCCCAATGGACAGGCCGCTGGTTTCCAGATCAAAAAACTTAAGGGATTCAGGAACGGCCCCTTCAATTCCCGGAACCAGGATGTTCAGGGCCGGCGGCAGACGGCGGGGAATGGGGATGGGAAGATCGATGGACTGTTCACGTTTTAAGACCTGGTAAGCCACCGTCTCCCAGCCGGATTCTTCAAAAACCGAAGGCGGGGTGTCCGGCCGGGCCGGTGGCCGGACGGGGGGCTTGAGTTCCCTGAACCGGGACAAGCGTGAACGCAGATCCATACGCTACACTATAGCATCAATCTCCGCGCTTGGTAACAAGGCAAGGGCCTGTTCCACGCGGGACTTTACCGCCGCCGTAATGCCGTTCGTCCGGCGCCCTACGATGTGCGGCTCTTTTACGCGGGAATACTGGATCGTGTCGCCGGAATACCGCCCGAACAGGTGGTTTTTAAGACAAACGGCTACGGAAAACCCTTTGTTGAGGGTGATATTCATTTCAATATCGCACATTCAGGACATGTAATCGCCGTGGTTGTGGATACACAGCCAGTGGGGATAGATATTGAAGTACTTGATCCATCCCTAAAACCGGGTATTCTGGGACCGAATATGAAGGCCATGATTATGCGGCGCTTTTTTACGCCGGATGAACGGCTTTACATTGGCGGGTCGGAGGAGCAACAGCGGGAACGGTTCTACGAAGTCTGGACGATGAAAGAGGCCTACATAAAAAAGATGGGGCTGGGACTGGCTATGGGGTTAAGAAGCTTTAGCGTATTCAGGCCATTGCCGGGAAATTTCTTTTACAAGCTGGTTTCAAATGAAATAATCGGCTATGTCTGTACCGCCCACCCTCTGGAACCGGAGTATCGGCTGCCGCGTATGGTAGTGTAAAAGGTTACGACAAATTAATACTCGCCATCGGTTTGTTCACGATAAAGCGTCAGTTTTTCGGTCAGATTAAGCAAGCACACCTTTTCAACAGACAGGGCCTTGACAAAATATG
>JAIRND010000074.1 GCA_031258225.1 Treponema sp.
TTTTATGCGGTCCCTGGTCCTGCGAATCCGCCGATCTGTCGCGTTCTCTCCCATGCGCGCACCTCTGCCGGAATATTACCGGTAAACCGCCGCAAAATCAACACTGTGTATTATTCCGCCGCCGGCCTGCCGCTCCCCCGCCGGTTCACGTCGTCTTGTTCAACCGATCGTTACCAAACCATACGTTGCGGCGGGGAATTCCCAGGCGCTTGCGCCTAAATTTGGCGCAATGCCTGGCACCATGCCAGGCTAAAAAAGCCGATAATAAGAGAATGGCCGCCAGCGCGATACGATCCCACACCGCCTATCTGATGCGGAACACGGGCCCGGAAACCGAGTGTCTCTTTGAGTCCTGTTTCTCCATCCCCCTGTTCTGGCTTGCCCTTATCGACACGAAGGTGATTAGGAAGCTGGGAGAGGAGATTAAGCGTCTGTTTCTGCGTTCTTCCAGGCGGATCATGAGCAACAGCCGGACGAGTATCAGGCTGCCCAGGGAGTACATGCTGAGGAACGCCGAGGGGGGAAGGGGGTTTTTCCGGGAATTCCGTCCCGCCCTTGTGGGGCTTTACGACGAATTCACCGTCTACCTCTCCCGGACTTTCGCCGGGGAGGATGTGCTGGAACTGGATATTATCGAGATTACCGATTTTAACTCCACGGTAAGGTCCCTGAACCAGGTGAGGGATGTGGTGCGGAGTGTCCAACTGCGGGAAAACCCGGAACGCTACGTTGAAATTTTTGGTCCCGAAGAGGACCCGCTTTTTATGGCGGGGGATGACCGGAGATTCAGAAACCAGTTCAGGGAATTTTCCCTTTCCTACGCGCTCGTGTGCGACAGGGAAGAACGGGAACGGCGCCGCGCCACGGGGGTACTGGGAAAACTGCGGGGCTCCCTTGGCGGCATGTTGGGGAGGAGGTAGCGGCCGCGGGCTGCTACCTCCACACCAGCCACACAAAGGCCGACGCGGAAAACGTGGTGATCAGGGTAAAGGGGAGGCCGATTTTGAGCCACTGGGCAAAATTCGTGTCCACTCCCTGTTTGCGCAGTAATCCTACGGATACGACATTGGCGGAAGCGCCGAAGGGGGTAAGGTTGCCCCCCATGCAGGAACCTACCAGGAGGGAGAACATGTAGAGTTCCGGGGCTATGCCGTGAACCGCGGCCATTTTGGCGGCCACCGGAAGCATGGCGATGATGTAGGGTACGTTGTCCACAAAACCGGAGATAAGGGTGGAAAAGCCCACGATAAGGAGGAAGCCCAGAAACACGCTGTCCCCAACCAGGTCGTCCAGTCTGTTCGCGGCGTCGTCCAAAAGTCCTACCTCCCCAATGGCCCCTACCACCACAAAGATACCGATTAGAAAAAATACCGTGTCCCAATCCAGGCCCTTGATCAGTTCCAGTACCTTTGTCCCCTCCACCTTTTGCACGAAGCGGTACCAGAGGATGCCGGCAAGGCCCAGGGCCATAACGATAAGTCCGGAGGCCAGGGAAATGCCTCCCCAGACAAACGAGGCCAGGGCAAGGCCCAGGATCATCAGCACCAAAAGAACGGTGGGTACCCAGGTAAGGACCTTCTCCCGTTCCACCTCCACTTTAGGCCCCCCCTTGCGGGCAAAGTAGACGTAGAAGAACAGGGCCCCGGCGATCATGCCTATTTGAACGGCGAAAAAGATCGAAAGTTTGCCGTGGTAGACAAAGAAATCGTTAAACCCGTAGTTAGCGTAGTCGGCGAATATCATTGAGGGGGGGTCCCCGACAAGGGTCGCCGTGCCCTGGAGGTTCGCCATGACCGCAAGGCCCACCATAAAGTAGGTGGGGTCCAGTTCCAGTTTTTTGCAGAGGGCCAGGGCGATGGGGGCCATGACCAGCACGGTGGCCACGTTTTCCACAAAGGCGGAAATAAAACCGGTCATCATAAGGATCGCCACAATGGCAATGCCCACGTTGGGGGATTTAAGGATGATGGAATCGGCAATGACCGCGGGGACACGGGAATAGATAAAGAGTTCGGCGATTACGAGGCTTCCCACAAAGATCATGAGGACGGTCCAGTTAACGAGTTCCGTCAGGGCGGCATTGGGGCTTATGACTCCCAGGATCAGCATTAAGAGGGCGGCCCCCATGGAACTAAAGGACTTTTTCCGGGGGAACACAACGATAAGAACGTACATAAGCACCGCAATCGCAAGGACAATCCATTTGACAGGCATAATCTCTCCCTATCCGGCGGGGTTTTCACGTCCATCCCGCGGTAAACCACGGTTTGCCGGGGGCTAAAAAAAAGACCTTCCGTACAAGATGCCGCCAGGCGGCCCCTTATACGAAAGGTCTTGTTTCCTCATGTCCCGCTGAGGCCGCGGCGCCAGACGCGGCACGGGCCCCTCTCGGACCCCTTGCCCCGCCGGTTGTTGACTACCGCGCGTGTAACTACTCCCCTTCCGGATAGGTTAATGGTAAGGCGTTCCGGGGGGAATTGTCAACACGCACGGGCGGCAGCACCCATGCGCGTTTACTTTTGTTAGCGGGGGCTTTTTTCTTGATCGTTGTATCAGGCCACGATGGTGGTTATCGTGGGTATAAGGGCCGGTTGAACAAACAACGTAAGCTGATCTGGGGAGC
>JAIRND010000135.1 GCA_031258225.1 Treponema sp.
ATATTCATACTGTCGTCTATATTTGGTAATCTCGCGCTCCGCGTCGTAACGTACTTTCCCGGCTTTCATGGCGATGTACAACAGGGGAACGGCGATGACCAGCAAAAGCAAACCGGTAAGCGCGGATACCGTCATTACAATAATAAAAACGCTCAATATTTGCGATAAAACGATGACCGCCCTATAAAAATCCCGGCATATTTTCACGATTCTCTGGCCGTCATCGTTTGTTCTTCTGATCAGATCCAATGTTTGGGGGTCTTCGATATGCTTATACTCCAGCATGGCGGTTTTCTTCATTTGCATCAGGCCAAATGTCTCGCGGAGGGCCGCTCCAATTTTCAACCAGACGATCCCCAGTACGCTTCTTTCCAGGTAGCCGTAACCGATGGTAATCGCCAGCATAATAATGGGCATGGCCGCGCGGGTAATCAATACCCCGGTAGTCACAATTGATATCGACACGTTTATGAATTCCGATGTCGCGAGGATTTTTACGAAGGGAATAACGCATAACACCACGGTGTTTAAAAACGTGAGAGCCATCATAAGAGGTTCCGCCTTGAAACATAGGGCAAAACATGTAAAACCGTTGAATCGCTTTTGCATAATTATGGTACTCCGTGGGGCGCCGGGGAAAGGCGCAGGGTATCCCACACCGCGGTGTTCTCCTGGCCCAGGCGCCAAAAACCCACGGCCCTGACATCCATGCCGCGGTACAGGGCCAGGCGCGCCGCCAGGGAGACGGCGTCTTCGTAGTAGCCCCGTACCACGACGGGGGTTTCGTACTCAAAGCTGGGAATATCCTCCTCCCTGTGGATTTCCCGGATATTGTTCTCCCCCAACAGGGTTTCGATTTGCGGATAGGTGTAGGCCCTGGCGGGGCTGGGGTCAATCCAGGCCCGGCCGTAAAAGGGGAGTCCCATGATCAGCTTTTCCCGGCCGATAACCGAGCGGGCATAGGAGGCCACGTTCCGGCACCACTCCATGCCGGCGATGGGGCCGGGGGCGCTGGTTGCCCAGTGTTCATCGTAGGCCATGACCAGAATCCGGTCCACCAGGGGGCTTATCCGCTCGTAGTCGTAGGCATCGTCGTCCAGGTACCGGGTCCGGGCTTTAAGGGCCACGCTGAGCAACTTGTCCGTCAAACCGGCCCGCAGTTCCGCCAAAAACGAAAAGAACTGCTCCCGGTCGCGGCCCGGTACGTACTCAAAATCGAGCTGCAGGCCGTCAAAATTCCGCGTCTCCCACAGGAGGGCGGTAATCAGTTCGCGCCGTTCCGGCGTATCGTGCTTTAAGACAAAATGGGTAAGGGCGTAGCTGCCGCAGGTAACGACCAGATGGACCCGTCCGCCAAAGGGGGGAATGGCCCTGGGGTTTGGAACGCCGGTGAGTCTGCCATAGGAGTCGACCTCCGCCCCAAAGTAGCCCAGATCCGAGATGGGAAGCCCCTCGGTAAGGGCGTTTTCCCGGTCCCGCAGGATGTAGGCCCATACCTCCTCAAAATCCGACACGGGAAGGGGCGCGGGGGCCTCATGTTCTTCCGGGTTTTCCGGGCTCAGGACGCCGGCGGCGGGGGGTTCGATCCGGGGGAGAGGGGTTTCCGGGGTTTCCGCCGGGGGAATTTCGTCCCCGCCGGGGATAAGTTCCCCCCCGGTGGAGGCACAGGTAACAAGAACAAGAAGAACGGGGGCCAGCAGATCAATCGTTAACCGTTTCATCGCTTTTACCTCTCCGCCTTAGTATATCCCAGGTTCACGCGCCGGTGCCAGACGCCGCCCCGCCGTGGTACCGCCCGCAACCTTTACTTTTACGAATAAACCGTTTATAGTTTGATACCTGTGATGGAAAATCTCTACAAACATCCCCGGCTGATACTCGCGGTACTGGCGATCATCACGTTGTTTTTCGCGTTCCAGCTTCCGCGGGTGAAACTTGACAACAACAGCATCCGTTTTGTTCCCGCCGACGATCCCGCCCGGATCATGTCATCCCACATTGACGATACCTTTGGAAGTTCAATATTCATCCTGGTGGGGCTTGAGCGAAAATACGGGACCGTGTTTGACGGGCCGTTTTTGAACCGGATCAGGGAGTACGTGGCGCGGATTGAACAGATCGGCATGGTGGGCACCATTTACTCTATCGTCAACGCGGACTACCTGTACGGGGACTGGGAATCGGTCTTTGCCGAGCCCCTGGTTCCCGGCGATTTTACCGGAACCCCGGAGGAAGTCGCGGAACTGCGGAAACGGCTTCTGTCCTGGGACATTTACGAGGACGCCCTTGTTTCCGACGATCTTACCGCCACCCAGATACTGGTCCCGCTTGACCTTACGGAGGAAAACTACGGTTCCTCCGAACTGGCGCGGGAGTACATGCGGGTACGGAGCCTTGCCCATTCCTCCTTCGCGGGGATGGCGGATGTGTATGTAACGGGGATCCCCGTTATCGCGTCCACGATTAGCGAGGCGGTAACCCAGGACATGAGGCTGATGATCCCCCTGGTGATCCTGGTGGTTATCGTTATCGTCTTTATCCCATTCAGGCGCCTGGGGGCCACCATCCTGTCCCTGGTATCCGTTCTGGTGGCCGTTATCTGGTCCATGGGGGCCATGTCCCTGTTGAACATCAGCCTGTCGGTCATCTCCACGGTGCTGCCGGTCATTCTGATTGCGATGGGCAGTTCCTACGGCCTCCACGTGGTGATCCACTACATTGAGGACCGGGGACCGCGGGGAACAACCATGACGGAACAGGAACACTACAACATGGTAATGGCCATGGTCCGCCGGACGGGGAAGCCGATTTTTCTTGCCGCCCTTACCACCTTCGCGAGTTTTGTGTCCTTTTGCTTTACCCGTGTGGTGCCCATTCGGGAATTCGGCTTTTTCGCCAGTTTCGGGGTTCTGGTCTCGTTTCTCATTACCGTAACCCTGATCCCCGCGATTCTGCTGATCCGGGGGCCCAGGGTCCTGAAGGAATTCCACCCCGCCCACGGGAATTCCACCCTGATCCCCGGAAAAAACGACACCGTCAGAAACAAGATGGCGAATTTCTTCTGCGCGGCGGTTTCCCGCAAGGGCCTGGTACTGTGCGGGGTCGCGGTTGTGGCCGTTCTTTCGGTGTACGGCGCGTCGAAGATAATCGTTGACAATGTGCTGGTGGAATATTTTAGGACCGGTACCGATATTTACCAATCGGATAAATTTATCCGGGAGAAATTCGGCGGTTCAAAAATTCTCAGCGTTGTTGTGGAGGCGGAGAATCCCGAAACCCTGCTCCACCCGGACAGCCTGGCGGCCCTTGACCGTCTGGGGGTCTACCTGGAACACCGTGTTCCCGAAGTGGGAAACGTGATGGGTTTTACCGATCTGATAAAACGTATCAACCAGGTGCAAAATACCGGTGTAAGTCCCCAGGGCATGGCGCCGGTCTCCGAAGCGCCGGGACCCCTGACTTTTTGGGATTTTGATTCGGCTGAATACGCGCGGGCCGGCGAAATTCCGGACGGCGGGGCCCCGCTGTCCGGGGATGCGGAGCCCGCCGGGGAACTCTACGGTATTGATGACATCGCCGGACTCCTGGATCGGGCTTCCAAATCCGGGATGAACCGTTCCCTAAGCGCCAATGAGCTGGTCCAGGAATTTGAACGGCTGGTCAACTACGAGGGCTATTCGTACTACGAGATACCCCAGGACCCGGCCCGTTACGGGAAGTCCACCAAAGAAGAACTGACCGATCTTATATTCAGTTATCTCCTGCTTCTGTCCGGTGATATTTCCAATTACGCCAACGATCCCCTTGAGCCGACCAGCGTCAAGATTACGGTCCAGCTTAAAACCACCGGCCAGGAGGATACGAACCGGGGGGTCCGGGAGATATGGCGTTTTGTGGAGGCGAACTTCCCGAAAAACCTGAACGTCATTGTGGGGGGCAGCGCCATTGTGGAGGGTACCACCAATACCCTGGTGGTTCAGTCCCAGTTAATATCGGTGATCATTTCGATCATCGCCATGTTTGTGATCATGTCGGTCGCGTACCGGTCCCTTGCCGCGGGCGGCATCGCCATTATTCCGCTTTCCATACTTATTCTGGCCAACTTCGCGGCTATGGGATTTTTGAAGATCAAGCTGAACCTTGCCACCGCCATGATCTCCAGCGTTTCCATCGGGGTGGGCATTGACTACACGATTCACTTTATCGAGGCGTACAAACGGGAACTGGCGCTTGGTACGGAGGATTTTTTGCGGCGTGCCTACTACGTTTCGGGAACGGCGATTCTGGTGGATACCCTTTCGGTCGGCCTTGGTTTCGCGGTTCTCTGGTTTTCCAATTTCATCGTACTGAGGGATTTTGGACTGTTGATCTGTTTGGCCATGATGATAAGCGCCCTTTCGGGACTTATCATTGTTCCCGCGCTGCTGGGGACCCTGAAGCCAAAATTTATAAAAAAAACTGCCCCCCCGCCGTGTCGCGGGCGGGGCGGGAGGTAATGGTGAAGACAAAAAAAATAACCGCCGCCGCGGTGCTTTTCCTGGCGGCCCTTTCCGTAAGCGCCCAGAACGCGGAAGAGATTGTCCGCGCTTCCCGGAACAGGATAGAGGCGGATACCACATACGCCAGATCCACGATGGTGTTGAAGGCGAAGAACGGTTCGGAAACCAGGCGGGTTATCGAACAGTTTACCAAAAACGGGGACGGGGGGGACCGGGTTATGATCGTGTTCCACGAACCGCGTTCGGTGGCGGGGACCAGGTTTCTGACCGTTGAAAACCCCGGCGCGGAGGATGACCGCTGGATATTCCAGCCCGCCCGCGGCAGGGAACAGCGGATTGCCCAGGGGGACGGTTCAAAGAGTTTTGTGGGGACCGATTTTTCCAATGACGATATTTCCAGCGCCAACCGCGACGCGGACCTTGACACCCACACGCTGCTGCGGGAAGAGGAACTGGGGGGGAATCCCTGTTACGTGATCCGGTCGGTACCCAAAAACGGGTCCTACCAGTACTCTGCCATGATCCAGTGGATCGACAGGAACACCGGGGTATGCCACCGGATCGATCTGTATGACAAACGGAATGCCCTGGCAAAAACCCTGGAAACCCTGGCGCTGGAGGACATTGAAGGCCGCCTTACCGCCACGCGCACCCGGATGACCAGCCACGCCGCGGGTACGTCCACGACGATCATCGTGGACACTATCCGCTATGACGCCGCTATTCCCGACGGGATCTTTACGCGGCAATTCCTCGCCACCGGGAGGGTTCCCCAATGAAACGGTTTTCACACGGCGGGCCGCGCCGGTTCTACGGCCCGGCGGCTTGCCGCGCTTCGCGCGTGGCGCTTGTGTTGTTCCTCTGCGGGGCCTGTGTTCTGGGGGCCCAGGATTTCTGGTTTGACGACGCCGAAGACGGCGCTTTAGCCGGACAGCGGGGGCTTGGGGCAAGCGGGGAGCTGACCTCGGAACTTCTGATCTTTCCCCAGGAGCTGCGCGACAATGCGGGGGCCGCGGATTGGGGCAACTTTGTCAGCGCCAAACTCAACATCGGGGCCTCCGGTCCCGGCGCCGAGGCGGTGCTGAACTTTAAGCTGTCCCCGTCCACGCTCGTAAGTTCGGCTTCCGGCAGCTTGTCCCAAACTCCCCCGGTTATCGACGAACTGTACCTCAGGGTCTTCCTGGGGCCCTTAACCCTGGAAACGGGCCTGCGGAAGCTGGCCTGGGGCCGCGCGGACATTCAGGGCCCGCTGGACGTAACCAACCCCCTGGACTACACGGACCTGACCAAGGCGGGCGATACGATGGGCCGCAAGATCGCCCGGCCCATGATCCACGCATCCCTGCCCCTGGGCGGCGCCTCCACGGTGGAGGCCGTCTTTATCCCCTCGTTCCAGGGCCACCGTTATTCCCTGGATACGGACGATCACTGGTACCCCACCGCGATAACCAGCGGCCGCCGGGACCGCATGATCGACGATCTGATTGGGGAATTGGGACGGATTCTCCCGTCCATGTATCCATCGTTGGTGGGGATTGGGGCCGACATGAAAACCCGGGCGGCGGGCCTGACATCGTCGGATCTCCCCGATACACGGGGCCTTGAATACGCCCAGGGCGGCCTTAGATTCACCACCACGCTGGGACCCGCGGACATTGGCGCGCAGTACTACTGCGGCCACCTGTTCCGGCCCGCCTTTACGCTTAACGGCGCGGATGACCTTCTGGCCGCCGTATCCGCAAATCCCGTTTTGATAGCATCCTGGACGACTTCTCCACCGGTCTTGACTCCTCATATCAGCTACAGCCGCTACCACCAGATGGGGTTTGATTATACCCAGGTGATCTTTGACGCCAGCTTTAGGGCGGAAGTGGCGGCCCATATCACCGGGGACCTTGGCGGGGACAACGGGGACGTTTACAACCCCTTCCTGGCCTGGTCCGCGGGGTTTGACCGGGATATTGTTGGCCTTACCTTTTTTGTCGAGGTTGACGAGAGTATACGGCTCCTCAACGATGAGTTGGGAAGCAACGCCGCTCTGGACACGGAGGCCGGTTCACCCCTTACCACGACGGCCCTTACGACCCAGCTTTCCCGGACCTTTTTTCAGGACAGGCTGGAGGCGAAATTCGGCCTTCTGTGGCATATCGAGGCCGGCGATGTCTACCTGATGCCCTCCCTGAGCTACCGCGTGGACAACGTGGAGGCCGTCCTTTCCGGCGGTATCTTTGCCGGCAGGGACGGCGGGGAACTTTCCCAGTACCGGAACAAGGCGTACATTAAAACCGCGCTCAGCTACTCGTTCTAGTACGCAGTCATCATTCAACCTGTGGATAGTTCAGTTTGATACGCCTGAACGTAACCCTCTACCGCCTCCCGGCAGGGGCGGGGATAGCCCGGCGGAAAAACGCTTGTAGAATCCGCCTGCGCTATCGATAGGCTTGACGCATCCGCGTCAAAGCCTCCGATACGCTGCGGCGGAGAATTCCAAAT
>JAIRND010000165.1 GCA_031258225.1 Treponema sp.
GACAAGCGGAAAGGCCGGGCCTGGCTCCTGGCGGTCTTTGTGGTAATTGCGGCCGCCGGCTGCCCCATAGGGCTGATAGAGTTTGACGAACCCAAAACCGTGAACGTCAGGCTTGACGACATTAACCTGCGGGAATACCTGAGCGAGCCCGCTGCCGGGGCGGCGCCAGCCTTTGCGGCGTCCTCGTTCGTAGGGATCGTGGCCTGGAAGACGGACGGCGGCGCTGTTTCCGGCCCCTTCCAGGCAAATACGGCCTACACGGCGGAAGTAAGCCTGCACTCCCTTGAGGGCCATACCTTTACGGGGGCGGTCTACCGTTACGGGGAGCGGGAGCCGAGCCCCCTTCCCGGCGGGACGGAAAAACGGGTTACGCTGGAGATTGACGGGCTTCAGACCGGGGAGGCGTCCTCCGGCGGCTGGCCGCAGGCAACGGAGGATGCGCCGGTAATGGTAACGAGCCTGGACCTGACGGGCAAGGTTCCCGCTCCGGTAAGCGGCGGCCTTCCGGCGGCGGCGCTGGCCGCCGGGGAATATATCGGGATTGTGGAGTGGGAACCGGCCCTTTCCGGTCTTTTCGCGGTTAATACGGCGTACACGGCCGCGGTAACGCTGTACCCCCTGGCCGGCTTCACCTTTGAAGGGCTGCCGGAAAAGCCCGGCGCGGAGGCGGTTACCGGGGCCTTTAGGCACGATTACGGGGAGCTTACCCACGGGGCGGCGGGCAGTACGCTTACCGTAACCATCAACTTCCCGCCGGCGGCCAACGGCAGGGTCATTAACATCGATACCGTTAAAGACGGGGACAGCGGGCCGGGCTGGTCTTTCGCCGATAAGACGCTCACCCTCAGGGCATCCAGCGCGTACATTATCACGGGCACCCAGAACGTGCCCACCGACCACCGCATTAAGGTGGCCCCCTACGCCACGGCAACCGTTGTCCTGCGGGACGGGGTGGAGATAGACGTATCGGCGGAAGCAGACGCCTGCGCTTTTGACATGATGGGCGCGACGGTAAACCTTATCCTTGAGGCCGACGACACCGTCCTCAAGTCAGGCGAAGACTGCGCGGGGATACAGGCCCCCGCGGGCTCAACGCTGACGATACGGAGCGGCAAGGGCGCGGGTTCCACGGCCGGGACGCTTACCGTAACGGGCGGCGAAAAGGGCGCGGGCATAGGCGGCGGCTCCGGCGGATACATCACCATCGGCGGTTCGGCAGTCGTGAACGCTGTGGGCGGGAACTCGTCCGCCAGCTCCGGCGCGGCCATCGGCTCCGGCAAGGGTGGCAGTTCGGGGAACTACAACAACGGGTGGGGCCAAATAGGCACACTCATTCTTTCAGGCGGTACGATAATTGTGACCAAGGGCTACTACCCCGCCTCGATCGTAGCGAATACGGTGATTACCGGTAATCCCGTCATCTTCGCCGGCGGGACGGTCTGTAGTCAGCCTTCAGATGAGAACAGTCATCTGTCTTCAACTCCGGGGAAACGATGGCGCTGATAACTTCGGATGTTTTTTTATCGGAAAGATGTCCCGCCGTATACAAAACAAGGCTTTTAGCGGCGGTAAACAGCTTATTGGGCCTGATATGGCTGGCAACGGGAAGGGAACCTGAGATGAAATCGGCGGCGGCAAGAGGTAACGCAAAAGAATCGGAGCGCGCGGTGCTGGTTATCTGGCAGAGTATACAATCTTCGCCCGGTAAATCCGCCGCGACAAACGCGGGGCGGCGCTTGGTTCCTGTAAGGCCCGGGAAGGGGAAGGGAAGGGAATTATTACAACATCCCCTTTTACAAATCCCCCCACGCCGCGTCCTCTTCCGGTGTATTCCAGTCCCCGGCAAGGGAGGCTTCGCTCATGAGCATGGTATCATCGGACCGGAGGTCCGCATCCGCCGGAACGGAAACGCGGTCTTTCAGGAACCCCATCCGGGCCGGTTTGTCAACAGACCGCAGGGCCGGGGAAACCGGGGTAAAGGCAAGAATAGCCCTGCCGGTGGGGATTTCCCGGGGAACGTCAAGGGTCAGCCGGTGGTTTGCCGGTATTTCGACGGTTTGTTCGATGGTCATGGTTTACAGTATGCCGCAAAATGCGGGGAAAAGCAATGAACAGGTAATAGTGAGGAGTGAGCCCGAAAAAGTGCGCACAAGCGCGTAGAGGGGGTGCATAAACATACGGTTGGGGTCTGACCCTTTGGACATATTTATGCAAAAGCGTGTCCGGAGCCTGACCCTTTGCGTATGTTTATGCAAGGAATGAGGAGCGAGGAGCAAAGACAATGAGCAGGGAGCAATGAGGAAGTTTTTGAATAGAAGAAAAATTGGTGAATTCGGTCAGAAAGTTGCTTTTGGGGCGGGTGAATGAGATTTTGGGGGCTGTAAAAGAAGTGGAACAGCGCCTGTTTTTTAAGGGCGTTGGCGGACGGTTTTCTGTTTTTGCGCTTCGTTTTCGCGGCTGTCCGTCCGTTTTCCCTCCCAGCCCCTTGTTTTCCCCGGTCTTTCCTCCGGCACGGACACAGCTATCCCCTCAGCCACAGCGCCAGAACCGCGCGCCTGTCGGACTTGTCTCAGGATGCTTTTTGTTTTAAC
>JAIRND010000007.1 GCA_031258225.1 Treponema sp.
GGGGGCTCCCCCCCCGTTGATCTTCCCCCGGGCGTGCCCCTTCTTGGCTGGGAAAGCAACAACGCGGGGGGGGTGCTGGGGGGGATATCCACGGGGATGCCCCTGCGCTTTGTGGCGGCGTTTAAGCCGGTGCCCTCGATAGGGGGAACGCAATGGACAATGGACCGGGGGGGGCGGAGGCGGGAGTTGACGATCCGGGGGCGCCACGACGCCTGTATCGCGGGCCGGGTTGTGCCGGTGGTGGAGGCTATGACGGCCCTGGTGCTGGCGGATTTCGCGCTGCTGCGGCGGGGGGACCGTCTTTAGCGATAAACGTGGGCAACTGCCCGGTTCTACCCGGCAAACAGCCTTAACCGCCGAGTTCCGTCTTGTTGTCGTTCCGGTTTTGCAGTTCCAGAAGCTGGTCGATCTGATTGAGGGCGTAATCCTGAAAGCTGGGGCTTAGTTCTTTGAAGAGCGTGATAACCCGTTCCAGTTTGAACTGTGAGCCGCTGTCGAACATTCCGCCCTCGCCGCTCTGGAGCCAGCGTTTGTTGACCCCGAAGACGGAACATATCAACTGGATGTGGCGCTCGTTTACCCGCCGGTTTCCCAGTTCTATTTCCGCAAGGTAGCCGTTGGATATGTACATGGCCTTGGCAAAGTTGACCTGGGACATTTTAACGGCCTGTCTGACGGCTCTAACGCGTTCATTAACGGACATAGTATCTCCGCTGTCAACTTTATTACGAATGAAACTCACAATGCAAGCGATATGACGGCAGCCACTATTCAACCTGTGAGTAGTTCATGTTGGTACGCGCCTTGTCCTGGCCTGAATGGTGTCTGACTTATCCAAATTTGGTGCCTGGCATTGCGTTTTTTTCAAAATTTTTCCGAAAAAACCAAGCAAAAACGGCTTTCCACCCCTCTATATAGGGTGAGGTACATCATGGAAACAGATACACGTGGAACCTGCCGCGGCTTAAGGCGTTCCCCGGGGATTCCCGGAACGATCCGCGCGGCCCTGGCCCTGCCCTTCATGGCCCTGCTGCTGACGGGGGCCTCCTGCGAGATGGAAATCGGCGGAGAGGACAAGCGGGAACTGAGCATCCTCTCCTGGAACGTACAGGCCCTGTTCGACGGGGAGGAGAGCGGTTCGGAGTATTCGGATTACGCGGGGACGGCCGGCTGGTCGGCGGAAAAGTACGCGGCCCGGCTCAGCGCTATGGCAAAGGGGATAGGCCGGGCCCCCTCAGGCTTTCCCGATGTCCTTGCCCTGGTGGAGATTGAGAACCCCCAGACCCTGCGGGACCTGGCAAAGAGTCTGGCCGCGGAAGGGGGCGCCAAGGCCCGTTACCGTTACGATTTTTTCGCGAACGTGAACGGCATGTCCCTGGGTATCGGGATTTTGAGCAAGGTCCCCCTGGGCCGGCAGCGGGCCCATTCCTTCTACGGCGATTCCGAGATAAGCCCCCGGCCGGTGGCGGAACTGTGGGTGGAGGCGGGGGAAACGCCGCTGGCCCTGTTCGTCTGCCACTGGAAATCCAAACTTGGGGGAGACGAGGCAACGGAAGCCCTGCGCAGGGCCTCCGCCCGGCTTATCCTGCGGCGCTTCCACGAAATCGAGGCGGAGACGCCCGGTACGCCGGTCCTGATCCTGGGGGACTTGAATGAGAACCACGATGAGTACTACCGGCAGGCGGGCCGCTACATCTGCGCCCTGCTCCCCGACGATCCCCGCGCGGCGGAACACGCGGGCCTTGACGCCGTGTCCGGCCAGGAGAACTTCCTCGTGATCTCTGGCGACAAGCCGCCCCGTTCTTCCTACTTCACCGGGGGGACCGCCGTGTTCTACAGTCCCTGGGGCCGGGAACTAAAAAACGGCTCCTACTTCTACGGCAGCGCCTGGGAGACCATCGATCACATCCTGCTTTCCACCGCCTTTTTCGATGACCGGGGCTGGGATTTCAACGACTGCGAGGTTCTGAACGACGAACCCTTTGTAAATTCGACGGGGACACCCAGCGCCTACAACGCCAGGACCGGCGGGGGCCTGAGCGATCATCTGCCCCTGTACCTCACACTGGTGGACAGGGGGTAGTTCACAGGAGCTTACGGCGCTGTTCCTCCGCGGTGATGTGCATGGCCTCCAGCTCCGCCATAATGGCGTCCGCGACGGCCTGTTTCTTGTCCTCAATACCGGCGGCCTCCGCCGCGGCGCGGACATGTTCCCGGAATTCCGCGCAGGACCGTATGGGGCCGGCGGTAATACGGACCAGGTCCTTGCTAACCGGGTCTTCCAGCATGTCCCCCTTGTGGACGTGGAGGACCTCGCCGTTCAGGGCCACACAGGACATATAGTCAAACGAGCGGATGTAGGAATCGATCTCCCGGACCCCCTTTTTGGTGGAGGGGTCCCAGGGACGGTAACGGGTCCCCGAGGGGAACACCAGGATGATCTTCCCCTGGGTTTTGATGTCCATCAGGGCCTTCATGGCGGCCCGGTTGATGGCGTTGCCGCGGAGAATCTCCGCCCGGTCCTTCTCCGGGTCCAGGCTTTCTACCGAGCGGCTGGGGCAGATCACCAGCCGTGTGTAGGCGCTGGCCAGCATGGCAACCATGGGGTTTTCCTCGTTCAGTTTCATCCCCGCGATAGACACCAGGGCCCGGTCAATGTCGTTTCCCCGCTTTCCGGCCCGGCGGACCAGCCAGGAAAAGAGGGAAAGGTCCAGATTACTGTAGTGTTCCACCAGGAGAAGACAGGATTTCCCCGCCTGGGCCTTGTCCAGAAGTTCCTCAAGGTTTTCCATACCGTCCACTCCGGAACCGGGCAGGACAAGGTCCTCCACGATCCGGTCCAGAAAGGGGAGCAGGGCTTCGGAACCCCGCTGGTATACGTTGTGTTCGGTAATCGTGGTCTCGATCTTCCCCAGGCGGCCCTTTTCAAGGGCGCGAAACATATCGCCAAAAACGGTTTGCAGCGTTTCCATGTATTCCTCCGTATGAACCTGCGAAAAGACGGGGTTTCAGGTCTGTTCGGCCCAGGCCCGTTCGACCCAAACCCTGACAAGTTCGATAACAACCCGGCAGGCGGCGGCCATTTCATCCACCGACACCCATTCAAGACGGCTGTGGTAGTTACGGCCGCCGGTAAAGATGTTGGGTGTGGGAATACCCAGTTCGGTCAGCCGGGAACCGTCGGTTCCCCCCCGGACAGGTTTGAGCCGGGCCTCTACCCCGGCCCTGACGAAGGCCTCGCGCAGAAGTTCCATCACTTCCGGCCGCTGCCGGATTTTTTCTTTCATGTTAAGGTACTGAACCTGGAGATTCACCCGTACCGTGCCGCCGGGAAACTGGGATTCCACGGCCCGCGCGAAATGTTCCAGGGCCTCCATACGGCGGCGCATCCCCTCCGGTTCAAAGTCCCGGAGAAACACCTCCAGGCGGGCGTTTTCCAGGTCTCCCCGTATATCCATCGGGCAGTAGTAGCCGTAGTATCCGTCGGTAGCCTCCGGGCTTTCCGACCGGGGAAGCATACAGGCGTAAGAGGCGGCCATAGCGACGGCGTTCGCCAGGATACCCCTGGCCGTCCCCACGTGGATGGCCTTGCCACTGAACTCAACATCCGCCTTGTACGCGTTAAAACACTCCCCCTCAAGTTCCCCCAGGGGTCCGCCGTCCAGCGTGTAACACGCGGAGGCCCGTATCTTCTCCAGCGGAATACCGGCAAGCCCCTTGCCGGCTTCCTCGTCGGGGGTAAAGATGATCTCCACCGGACCGTGGGGAATTTCAGGATGCCGGTCCAGGTATTCCAGCATGGTCATGAGTATGGCGATTCCCGCCTTGTCGTCCGCCCCCAGGAGCGTGGTCCCGTCGCTGTGGATCAGGTCCCTGCCCCGGTGGGCGGCCAGGTCCGGCTCCGTCTCCGGGTCCAGGCAGAGGCCCCCGGCCAGGTCTATCCGTGCCCCGGAGTAGTTCTTCTCCACAACCGGCTTGACATCCTTGCCCGATACGTCGGAGGCGGTGTCCAGGTGGGCCATAAAACCCACGGCCGGGACGGATTCCCTGCCCGCCGTTGCCGGAATCCGGGCGATTACATAGCAGTGTTCACTTAGTTCCACATCGGAAAGCCCCAGGTCCCGCAGTTCCTGGACCAGAACCTTCGCCAGTTCCCACTGGCCGGGGGTGGAAGGGGTATCGTTTACCCGGCGGTCGCTGGTGGTCCAGATACGGACATAACGCAGAAAACGGGGAACGATAAGATCCCCAAGTGTCCCCGCTTCCGGGGGGACTGGTGTTTCGGTGGCCGTTGCCATAGCGGAATTATGGCCGGAATCCCCCGTTCCGTAAAGGGCACCCGGCCGCACGGTTGTGCATAATTCTGCGTTTATCTTGCCACGCCGGATGCGGGACCAGCTTCAGGAGGCGGCAATGTCAAGGATGCCGTCTATGTCCAGACAGGCGGCAAGCCGCGAGGCGATGGCGTCCAGCGCCGCTTCAACCCGCGCGTTTTGGTCGATCCCGTCGGACGCGGCGCCGAGCATGGCAAGCCGGTACGCCCGCTGCCCGGGGTCGTCAAACAAACGGTGAACATAGCAGCCGGCGACACGCCCGTTGTGACTGACCGCGCCGTCCTCACCGCCGCCGGACAGGCGGAGAAAGGGCGGAACGCCCGGCTCACGTTCCGTCCGCCCCGAATGGATCTCGTAACCCCGGAAGGGCGTACCGTCGGGCAGGCTGACCCCGCCGGTTTCGGTTACACGCTTCGCGGCGTCAAGTACCGTGTTCACCGGCAGAAGGCCAAGCCCCGCAGCCACGCCAGGTTCACCCTCCAGACCCAGCGGATCGGCAATCGTTTTCCCCAGCATCTGGTAGCCCCCGCAGAGGCCCAGCACATAGCCGCCCCGCCGGATATGGGCGAGCAGATCCACATCCCAGCCCTGGGCCCGGAAAAACGCCAGATCGCCAATCGTCGCCTTGCTTCCGGGCAGCACGACCAGCCGGGCGTTCCCCGGCAGCGCATGGCCCGGCGCCACACGGACAAGCCGCACGGAGGTTTCCGCTTCAAGGGCGTCAAAATCATCGTGGTTCGAGATGTGGGGAAGCAGGGGGACCGCGATACATATCCCGTCCCCGCCCTCCAGGTTGGCGGGTATGGCGTCTTCCTCCGGCAGACCGCGCGCCGCCGCCATCCAGGGGACAATACCCAGCCCGCGCCAGCCGGTACGCTCCTCAATTACCCGGTAGCCATCCCTGAAAAGCGCCTCATCCCCCCGGAAACGGTTGATCAAAAAACCCCTGATCATCGCCGCGTCTTCCGGGTCAAGTACCATTTTGGTACCCACCAGGGAGGCGATAACACCGCCGCGATCAATGTCCCCCACCAGGATCACCGGTACACCGGCGGGCCGGGCAAAGCCCATGTTCGCGATATCGCCGGTTCGCAGGTTGATCTCCGCGGGACTGCCCGCCCCCTCCACAATCACCAGATCGCTTTCGGCCTTTAACCGCGCGAAGGATTGCATCACCGGCTCAAGAAACAGGGCCCGTCCCGCGATAAAGTCCTCCGCGTGAAGCCTGCCGTAGACCTTACCCCGGACAATCACCTGGGACTCCATGTCCGTCTGTGGCTTCAACAGTACCGGATTCATGTCAACCAGCGCCGGAACACGGCAGCCCTGGGCCTGCAGAGCCTGGGCACGGCCTATTTCCCCGCCGTCGGATGTGGGCGCCGCGTTGTTGGACATGTTTTGCGGTTTGAAGGGACGCACCACAAGCCCCCGGTCGGTAAAAACCCTGCAAAGCCCCGCGACCAGAACCGACTTACCAACATCCGAGCCGGTCCCCTGCAGCATGACGGCGGGCATCAGGCGCGACTCCCTTCACACAGTCTCACAGGCTGAATCATCTGGCTACTATGGCGCCCGGTACGCCCGCGCGTCAAGAAGACGGAAGAAACCGCTTGGAGGGTGTCTGTCACCATGCGCGTTTACTTTTGTTTGCGGGGGCTTTTTTCTTGATCGTTGTATCAGGCCACGATGGTGGTTATCGTGGGTATAAGGGCCGGTTGAACAAACAACGTAAGCTGATCTGGGG
>JAIRND010000025.1 GCA_031258225.1 Treponema sp.
CTACCCCCGCGGACGCCGGGCCAGGGCACGCGCAAGGGCGGCAATGTCGGCTTCCGTGCCGGGGCCGCCGGGGAGCAGCTCTTCCGGGCTCGTATCAAGGTCAAAGGGCCGGCGGGCCACATGCTCCGGGTAATGGGCGTCGCTGGACGTAATGAGCGGATAGCCCAGGGTGTCCAGTGCTTCAAAGCCCGTCCCGCTTACGGTTAGCGGCGGAATCCTCGTACACTCCAGGGCGGCCCAGGGCCCCTCCACCACCGCGCCCAACTGGCTGAACATGGAAAATGCCGCCCGGTCCACATGGGCGGGAATGACAATGCCCCCGTATTCCGCCACCCTGGCCCCAATGTCGTCTACCGAAATGTCCAGGGGGCTCACCAGGTAGTACTCCACCTCTCCCAGGATAGTGTCGTCTTCGTCCACGTACACCTGGTCCCCGGTTTTTTCCGGGTCATTGGGGAAGGGAATAAGGATGCGGTAGGCGTATTCGCCAAAGGCGCGGCAGGCCGCCAGGCCGGTAAACAGGCACAGGACATGGATTTCCTCGCTGGTGGTGGCCTCCATGCCGTAGATGGGGATGATCCCCCGGCGGGAACAGAGTGTGCCAAAGGCGGGGCAGTTCAGGCTGGAATTGTGGTCCGTCAGGGCCAGGACCTTGATCCCCCGCGCGGCGGCGCTGTCCACAAGGAGCCGGGGTGAAAGGTCCAGAGATCCGCAGGGAGAAAGACAGGAATGGTTGTGGAAATCCGCCAACAGGGACATTAGTCCCCCCGTAAAAGCCTGTAGAGCTTCCCCGAAACGGTAAACTGGTTTTCCCCCGTTAACAGCACCGCAATGCCCTCGTCCCTGGCGGCTTCCAGCATGTCTGCGGGCAGGGGGCGGGAGTTACAGATCACAATGGCCGTGATATTCGCCAGGGTAGCCACCGCCACCGTGTTTTTATGGGCCTGAATCGTGATAAGGACGCCCCCCTCCCTGGCGTTTGCCATCACATCGGAAAGCAGGTCGGACGTATAGGCCCCGGACAGGACGCTATCCTCAAATTCATCCTGGACAATCCGCGCCCCCAGGGCCGCCGCCGCCTCCCGGATGGTCATGTTTCCTCTTTGGGGGAATTGATCAGCACCGCCGAACGGACCGTCGTACCCACGCCCACGGCGGAATTTATCGAAAATTCATCGCTAACCCGCTTGGTGTTGGCAAGGCCCATACCCGCGCCAAAACCCAGGGAACGGATCCACTCATTGGCGGTGGACCAGCCCTCCTGCAGGGCCATGTTCACATCGGCAATTCCCGGCCCCGTGTCGGCGGCAACGATGATCACCTTGTCGGGCTGGATGGTACAGTGGATGGTTCCCCCGTTGGAATGAACCACCTGGTTGATCTCCAATTCGTAACTGGCAATGGCCACCCGGCGGATAATTTTAGGGTCGATGTTCCGCTGTTTTAAGGCCTTTTTTATCTCGGTAGAAGCCCGGCCCGCCAGTTCAAAATCGTATTTCACGGTAGCAAAATCCATCTCCGAATACGGAGAGGCGGCGCCCTCTTCCTTTTGGTGCATCTTTTCCAAGCGCAGAACCTCCCGGTTCATCTCCACCAGCAGGGAACTAATCACGTCCTTGGAGCTGATAATCCCCACCAATTCGTTATTTTTATTTACCACGGGGAAGCGCCCATAACGGTACTTGTTGAGATAGGAAATGGCAAAGGAAAGGGGCATGTCGTCCTCCAGGACAATCACGTCCCTGGTCATCCGCTCCTCCGCCGGACAGTCGATGAACCCCTTGTCCAGGGCGGTAACAATGTCGTCAATGGACACAATGCCGGCCAGAACGCCGTCTTCGGTAATGGGTATTCCCGTGATGTAGTTTTCCCGCATCAGAGCCTGAATGTACCGCATGCTGTCGGTTTTTTTCGCGGTGATCACCGCGGTCATCATAACGTCTTTGATTTTTAGCTGATAGATAAGTTCCAGTACCGCGGAGGGGGAATCCACCGTACTGATGGGAATGTCCTCTTTACTTGGGGCCGGAGGCGTACCCGTGAGCTGTCCTCCCGGCGCCCCGGGAACGGACAGCTTATCGCTCATGAAATTCCGTTTCCTTCCGGGCCGTGCCGCGGGGCCGCGCGCCGTTCATGAAGGGGAACCCTTCCCCAAAATGTACCGCTCGATGATGCCGGCAACCCCGTCTTCCTCGTTGGACTTTTCCGTTACCAGATCGGCAATTTCCTTTAGCCGTTCATCCCCGTTGAGCATGGCGACCCCCGTACCGGCCCAGCGGATCATCTCTTCGTCGTTCATGGAGTCGCCAATCGCCATAACCGCCCCCGGCTCAATCCCCAGCATCTGGGCCACCCTGGCCAGGGCGCTTCCCTTGTTGGCCCCCTTGGGCAGGACCTCCAGGAAGTACGGCTTGCTTGTAAAGAGGTTGATGTTGTTTCCCAGGTAGGTCCTGATAAGGCTCTCCAGCGGCTGAAGCAGCATGGGATCGCCGGGGATCAGCAGCTTGTTACAGCCCTTCCTGACGATGGCGTGAAAATCGTCCGCCACCACCTGTTTAAGGCCAGTCAATTTTTGGTCATACCGCGTAAATTCGTTGGTTTTTGACACGTACATGATGTCATCTTCGTAGATTTGGATCGGAAACCCCTCCGCCGTTGCCAAATCGTAAACGGCCAGGGCGGTCTCGGTATCCAGACGGGTCTCCCAGACTATCTTGCGGGTGTTGCTTTCCAGAATGATGGTACCATTGCCGCAGATAATATAACCGGGCCGTTTGTTCATCCCCAGGACCCTGGAGAACTGGTCAATGGCCGCGGGATTCCGGGCAGAGGCCGGCACCACCACAAGTCCCTGGGCCGCCGCCTTTTTCAGCACATTCCGCGTACGGTAAGAAATGGACAAATCGGAGCGCAAAAGGGTGTCGTCCAAATCCACAACGAGCATCCGTATGGGTTCCATAGTCATAGAATAAACCCATCTATCACGTAGTTCAATAGCAATCGTCAAACATATTGGGTATAATCCACAGTATGGGCAGGGTTTATGTCTTTGTGAACCAGAAAGGCGGTGTCGGCAAGACCACATCGGCGGTAAATATCGGCGCCTACCTTGCGGCGGAGGGGAAGTCCGTCCTCCTGGTAGACTTCGATTCGCAGGCGAATCTGTCCAGCGGGACCGGCATACACCCCCTAAAGCCCGGGGTATACGAACTGATTTCCGGTTCCGCGTCCATAGAAAAAACCATCCGCGGCACGGTCGTTCCGCGTCTCAAGGTGATTCCCGCCAGTATCGATCTGTCCGGCGCCGCGGTGGAGCTGATTGAGCAGGAGAACCGGGACCTTTTCTTAAAACGGTCCCTGGAACCTGTCCGGAACAGCTACGATTACATCCTGATTGACTGCCCCCCCAGCCTGGGGGTACTCACGTTGAACGGCATGGCCGCGGCGGACGCGGTGCTTATCCCCATGCAGTGCGAGTATTTTGCTATGGAGGGGCTTTCCCTGTTGCTACAGACCATCAAACGGATACAGAAGAACCTGAACCCGTCCCTTGACATTGGGGGCATCTTCTATACGATGTACGATTCCCGTACCCGGCTGGCCCAGGACGTGATCAAACAGGTAAGCGCCTACTTCAAGCACAAGGTCTTTAAGACCATCATTCCCCGGAATGTCCGGCTTTCGGAGGCGCCGTCCCACGGGCTTCCCATTTCCATTTACGATCCCCAGTGCGCGGGGGCCCGTGCCTACCAGAGCCTGGCAAGGGAGGTTATCAGCCGTGGCGCTTAAAAAACTCGGTCTTGGAAAGGGCCTGGACGCCCTGCTGCTGCCGGAAGAAGAAGTTTTCTCCGCCCCCCCGGCCGGGGACTTTACCATACCCCTGGATAAACTAAAACCCAACCCGGAGCAGCCCCGCAGGTACTTTGGGGAAGAGGAACTAAAGGAACTGGCCAACTCCATCCGGGAACACGGCATTATAGAACCCATCATTGTTCAAAAGAACGAAGAGGACTACACCATCATAGCCGGTGAGCGCCGCTACCGGGCGGCCCTGATGGCGGGCCTGAAGGAAGTTCCGGCCCTGATCCGGTCCTACACCCCGGAGGCCCGGCTGGAAATTGCCTTAATCGAGAATATCCAGCGTACCGATCTGAACCCCATAGAAGAAGCGCGGGCCTACAAGAACCTTATGGAACTGACCGGCCTTTCCCAGGACTCGGTGGCCGCCAAGGTGGGGAAGAACCGTTCCACCGTGGCAAACGCCCTGCGCCTGCTCCGGCTGCCCCCGCACATCCAGGAAAGCCTTGAGCGGGGGGAAATTTCCCCCGGCCACGCCAGGGCCATTCTCCAGGCCGCGGGGGCCGGCGGGCAGGAAACCCTGTTCCGGGAGATCCGCGAGCGGGGCCTCTCCGTCCGGGAGGCTGAACGCCGGGCCGGGGAACTGGGCGGGGAGCCAAAAGCGGAGGGGTGGGCCACGGCGGGTTCGGAGCCTTCCGCCGCGCAACCGTCCGGTTCCACGGCCCCGGCCCCCGGCGCGGAGTCCCGCCGGCCCCCGGAACTGACCGGGATGGAGGCCAGGCTTATCGAAAAATTCGGCACCAAGGTATCCATCCAGGGCGGTCTGGACAAGGGCAGTATCCGCATCGACTACTATTCCATGAACGACCTCGACCGGCTCTACGACATTATCCTGGGAAGTTAGTTGACGAATTACCGCTTCATCATGTACCATGCAATTGTACCGTATGGTACAAAACAATAGTCAAACGGACTTTAAACGTGTGAAGGGGGAAAAATGGTCCTGCAAAAATTGATAGGAAGCATTTATTCCATTATTGTGGAGATTCTGTTGTGGGTACTGCCCATAGTGGGATTTGTGGTTGCCGGCATTGTTTTAAGCGGGTGGGGCAGTAGTTTTCATTTGGGGTATGCCATCCTTGGTCTGATTGGCGGCGTGATAGTAGATGTTGTAGCATTTGGTCCAATAGTTATCCTGTTTAACATAAGAGCTTCATTAAAAAATATTGAGAATAAGTAAATTCAAGATGAAGCCGGTTTCAAAACTCACCCGTGTTTTGGAACCGGCTCCATTGACAAATTTTTTGTAAGCCGGCATGCTGTTTTTATGGTAAAGACAGACAGCGCCGAATTTTCAGGAAAAATTTCTGAAATAGCCAGACTTGGCACGGTTTTTGCTTTCTCTCTTATAAGTTCTCCCGGCATTTTGGAACCCGGCGGCACACCCGGCGCTCCGGTTTTACTGCAGAAGCGCCATTTTTTTCTCATTTACGCATGGTACGGGTAATGGCATACGGAAAAAGATGGTTCAGATGTGCTGTTGTGGCACTGCTGTTGGCCGCGTTTGTTACGGGTTGCGCTACCACCTCAAGCCTGCGCTATATGGCGGAAGGCGATGCGGATTTTGGGATTGATCCCGCTTCATATACGCCGACATTTTCATACCGGCTGCTTGAGGCAGGGGTACGGCTGAGCGGGTACAAAAAAATTTACGCCGGCAATGTGGAGACGCTTAAGGCGCGGGCTGAAAAATTCAACAAAAACAAACCACCCGTTCCGCCCCAAAAAATCTACCGCCGCTTTGATGTCATGGAAACAACCGTCAATAATTCCCCCTGTTTCTTCATCATGCCAAAACAAAACGTCAGGACAGATAGCGCGGTGTTTTTTTTGTATGGCGGTGGCTTCATGCTGAATATCGATTTTTTTCACTGGAACGTGATTGAACGCATAGTCGATGAACTGTCGGTGCCCGTATGTGTGCCGATGTATCCCATCTATCCTGAAACAGACCCCGCCGCGATCATCGGTGTTATTAACGGCGCGTTCTCTCAATTATGCGCGTTGTTTCCCGAAGCGCGTATTACCGCTCTGGGCGATTCAAGCGGCGCGTATTTGCTGTTGAGCCTCTGCCATTACCTTCTAGCGGAAGACGCGGCACGACTGCCCGGCCAGTTGATCTGTGTCTCACCCGCACAGACCATTGCGATAGATGGGACAACGCTTGCCGAAATGAAAGCTATCGACAAAAAGGATCCGGTAATTTCAATAGCCATTCTTGAAAATCTTTCCGCCATATTCAATCTGAACGATAGCGACATCAATTGGTTTAGCGCGCCCATGTACGGCGATTTTAGCCGCTTCCCGCCCATAATCGTATTTTCCGGTACCCATGAAATTTTTTATCCGCTCATGCGGCCCTTTGTGGAGCGGGTACGTTCCCAGGGAACCGCCATCACGTTGTACACCGGTTTGCGAATGCCGCATGTCTGGCCGTATATGCCCCTGGCGTCAGAGTCAAAATACGCGCTGGGCGTAATTCTGGAAATAATTGATGGCAATGCCGCTCAGACAGAAACATAGGAGGCCTCTGTGCAGTTTGTTTTTAACAATGGCAGTATATTAACCATGCATTTGATCAAGTTGTGGTCAGCGTTAAGGGATTGGCTCTTTTTTACCCCCCGCCAGTTGCATCTGGTTTTTTTAACTCCTAAACTGGATCGATGAACTATAAAGCAACTCCCTTACGGCTTGGCTTGGACGTAGGATCGACAACGGTAAAAATAGCAATCATGGACCCGGCGGACCGGGCCGTCATTTTTTCAAGGTACCGGCGGCATAATGCCTGCCAGGCGGAGACGGTAAAGGCCATTTTGGCTGAGGCGGCGGAGGAATTTCCCGGCGCGGTGTTCCGGGCGGCGGTGTGCGGTTCCGGGGGAAAGTCCATAGCCGACGCGATAAAGGTCAACTTTATTCAGGAGGTGGTGGCTAACGCCATCGTAATACGGGCCTTCTACCCCCGTGCCAGGGTGGCGATAGAACTGGGCGGGCAGGACGCGAAGGTGGTTTTTTTCTACTACGACGAGGCGGCCAGGAACCTTGTGGCGTCGGACATGCGGATGAACGGGATCTGCGCCGGGGGGACCGGGGCCTTTATTGACGAGGTGGCCGTCCTGCTAAGGACGCCGGTGGAGGAATTTGAGGCCCTGGCCGCCCGGGGCAAAATGGTTTACGACATTTCGGGACGCTGCGGGGTCTTCGCCAAAACGGATATACAGCCCCTGCTCAACCAGGGGGGGCGGCGGGAAGACCTGGCCCTTTCCACATTTCACGCGATTGTGAAACAGACCATAGGGGGCCTGGCGCAGGGACTGGAACTCAAGGCGCCGATTATTTTTGAGGGCGGCCCCCTGACCTTTAACCCCACGCTGATCCGGGTGTTCGCGGAATGGCTTGGGCTTGGGGAGGGAGACATTATCCGTCCTGAAAACCCTGAAACCCTGATCGCCCACGGCGTGGCCCTTTCGGTGGACGAGATGTTTGGCGGACGGGGGGGTGAACTGCGCATCGAGGAAGCCCAGGAGGCGCTGGAGCATTACCGGGAACACCTTGATACCGCGGCCCCCGCGCAAAGGCTGAGCTACTTTGATACCCCGGAGGAACGGCGCCGTTTTGAGGAACGCCACCGCTTGTCCGGGCCGTCCCGGCATAAACCCCGGTGGGGGGATACGCTGCGGGTCTACCTGGGGATAGACGCGGGCTCCACCACGACGAAATTCGTCCTCCTTAACGAGGATGAGGAGGTTGTGGATACCTTTTACGCCAACAACCGGGGCGATCCGCTCCATGTGATTAAACAGGCCCTGCTGGACCTCAAGGACAAGTACGACAGCCTGGGGGTAAGGCTCGACATTATCGCCCTGGGTACCACGGGTTACGGGGAACTGCTCTTTGACAAGGCCCTTGGCGCCGACTTTCACACAGTGGAAACCGTGGCCCACGCGGAGGCGGCCCGGAAGTACGTGCCGGGGGTGAGTTTTATCCTGGACGTAGGCGGCCAGGACATGAAGGCCATCTCCCTGTCGTCCGGGGAAGCGGGCGCGCCGGGAATCGTAACGAATATCACCCTGAACGAAGCCTGTTCCTCCGGCTGCGGGTCCTTCCTTGAAAACTTCGCGGCAAGCCTGAACATAGCGGTAGAGGACATAGCCGAGACCGCCTTTAGCGCGAAGAACCCGGCGGAACTGGGCAGCCGCTGTACGGTTTTTATGAACAGCACGATTATCACGGAACAGAAGAACGGGAAACGGGCGGATGATATTATGGCGGGCCTGTGCCGGTCCATCATCGAGAACGTGTTCACCAAGGTAATCAGGATGGCCAACTTCGCCGCCCTGGGGGAGCGTGTCGTGGTGCAGGGCGGCACCTTTAGGAACAACGCGGTACTGCGGGCCCTGGAACAGTACCTGGGCCGGGAGGTGGTACGGGCCCCCTACCCCGGCGAGATGGGGGCCATCGGTATTGCCCTTTTGACGAAGAAACATGCCGAGGGTTCCCCCGGCGGGTTCCGGAGCCGGTTTATCGGCCTGGAGGCGGTGAGGGAGTTTGACTACACCCAGGAGACCAATGTCAAATGCGCGTTGTGCGCCAACGCCTGTAGCCGTACCCTGGTTACGTTCTCCAATGGCGTTACCTGGATTACGGGAAACCGCTGTGAACGCGGGGAACTGGTGGGGGACCTGGGGGACGCATCGTTCCGGGAACGGGTAACGGCTGTAAGCAGGGAGATGGAGGCCGTTCCGGACCTGATCAAGTTCCGGGAGAAACTGCTCTTCCGGGATTATCCCTGTACCCCGCTCGCCCCGTCCAGGGACATGGTCATCGGCCTGCCCAGGGCGCTTGACTTCTGGCGTACCATGCCCTTCTTTACCACGCTGTTCCGGGCCCTGGGCTTTACGACCCGGATAAGCGGGGCCAGCAGCCGCAGTCTCTACGAAAAGGGATTACCCTATGTAACCTCGGACACGGTCTGTTTTCCGGCAAAGCTGGTACACGGCCATGTTCTGGACCTTATCGGACGGGGGGTGGACCGGGTGTTCATGCCCCTATTCAGCCTCTTGCCCACGGAGAACCCGGAACCCCTGAGCGTCTATACCTGTCCCGTACTCAAGGGCTACCCCCTGGCGGTCAAATACTCCAACAACCCGGAGCAGACATGCAACGTTCCCCTGGATACGCCGGTATTCCACTGGCTCAAAGACCGGGACCGGGACTACCAGATCTGCCGGTACATGCGGGAGACCTTCGGCATCCCCGATAACCGTACCCGGCGGGCCATTGCCCAGGGGGATGAGGCTATGGCCGCGTTCAAGCGGGAACTGGAGGCCGAGGGGAAGCGGGTTATCGAGGCAGTGGAACGGGAGGGCAAATTCGCCGTGGTGATCACGGGACGGCACTACCAGTTCGATGAAATGGTGAACCACAACCTTTCCCGGCACTTTACCAGCCTGGGTATTCCGGTGCTTACCGTGGACGCGCTGGAGGGGCTTGAAACCGAGGATCTTTCGCGGACCATGTTGGACATCAACAACAGTAACCATGCGCGGCTTCTTTCGGGGGCCATTGTTACGGCCCGGCATCCGGCGCTGGAGTACGTGGAGATATTCAGTTTTGGCTGCGGCCACGATGCCATCTACACCGACGAGGTAACGCGGCTTTTGCGGGAAATTTCCGGCAAGGCGCCGTTAATTCTTAAACTCGATGAAAGCGATGTGAGCGGCCCCTTACGGATACGGGTACGGTCGTTTATCGAGACGGTGGAAACCCGGCGGCGGGAGATGGCGGGCTTGAGCCGGGTAAAGCCGCTGGGGGACCCCTACCCGGTAAAGTTCACCAGGGCGGATAAACAGGACAAGATTATCCTGGTGCCCAACGTAAGCCGGGCCTTCTGTAAGATCATGACCGCCGTCATAGGCAAGCAGGGGTTCAAAGCAGCGCCCCTTCCCATGGGGGGCCGGGAGGCGATACAGTTGGGCAAACGCTATGTTCACAACGACGTATGTCTTCCCGCCCAGGTAGTCATAGGGGAGACTCTGGCGGCGCTGAAAAGCGGGGAGTACGATCCGGACAAGGTGGTCGTCGGGACGGGGAAGGTATACTGCGACTGCCGGCTGGTGAACTACATGTTTCTGACCCGCAAGGCGCTGGACGACGCGGGGTATCCGCAGGTGCCGATTATTTCGACGGATATCTACGACATAAAAAACATACACCCCGCCTTTAAGCTGTCGGAACGGTCGTTCGCGCGGATTGTGTGGTGTTCGGTGATGGTTGACGTACTGGAAGCCCTGCGCCGCAAGATACGGCCCTACGAGCTGAACCAGGGGGAGACGAACCGGGTGTTCGACGGCGCCGTGGAGCGGATTACGGAAGCCCTGTATGAGGGGGGTATGCCCCGTGCCTTTGGCGCGTATCAAAAAAGCATAGACGAGTTCCGCGCCATTTCCTACCGAAAGACAGAACCCAGGCCCCTGGTTTCTATCACCGGCGAGTACCTTATGGTTTTTCATCAGGGTTCCAATTACTACATCGAGAACTATCTTGAACGGAACGGTATGGAAGTAAAATTACCCAAGATGTACGACATTTACCGTAATCTGATGCTGATGCACATGGTTTCAAAGTTCAAGGATTTTCATGTGCGCTACCCGGTTTTCGAAATAGTGCGTTCCATCGTGGGGGACAAGTTTTTTGACATGGCCCAGGCGGTGATGGACATTCCGGCGCGGAAACACCCCCTCTATGAAGTATCGCTGCATCTGCCGGATATCGCGAAGATAAGCGACCCGGTGATGCACCATTCAATCCAGTCCGGGGAGGGCTTCCTGATGGCGGCGGACATACTGCACCAGGCGGAGCAGGGAACCAGGTCCTTTGTCATCCTTCAGCCCTTTGGCTGTCTTCCCAACCATATCTGCGGGCGGGGGATTATCAAGCGGATTAAGGAGTTCTACCCGGCGATACAGATACTGCCCCTGGATTACGATCCTGACACAAGTTTTGCCAACATCGAAAACCGGCTCCAGATGCTGATCATGAACGCCCAGGCTGCGGAAAAGCGGCACACGCGGGAAAAAGAACCAGTTAAAGTTTCGTAACATCACCCGGTACTGCGGGGCATCGGCGGGTCCGTCTGCCTTGACCAGGCGGGAAAAACAGGGGTAAATTTAAGCGATGAGTGTCTTCAAAGAAGAAATCACCCTGGCCAATGCCGGAGACAAAGTAAGGGTTGAATGTGGTATTCTCAAGGAAATCCGCAAGATGACCATAGAGGCAATGCCCGATACCGGGGCATGGACGCTGGTTATCAATGAGGATACCCGGCAAAAGCTGGGGCTCGTTATCGAGGAAACATCGGAATCCTCCCTGGCGGACGGCACAATCGATACTTACGCCGTAACGGAAGGGGTAAAGATCCAGTGGAAAAACCGAAGTACCATACTCCCCGCCATCGTGGTTCCCGGCGCGAAAGACATACTCCTCGGCGCGTTGCCGCTTGAGGCGATGGATTTGATGGTTGACCCGGTGCGTGAACGGCTTGTCGGGGTTCATGGCGATCAACCCCTGCATGTCCTTTACTAAACGCAATGCGGTCAATGCTATTGGCTCAGGATAGCGGCGCACATGGTGCCAGGACACGAATCAACGTGAACTGCTCATAGGTTGAATGATGACTGCGTAAACAGCCCAATTATCGTGGTTTTTGCGACACAACGTGGAGCAAAAACCTACAAGTGCAACAGGCTGCTAGCAGCCTGCGGGAGCGGAAAACAGGGCCTTAAGATTCATGTCCAGGTACCGCGGCGGGATCCGCGTTGTGAGCGCGGCCGCGGCCTCGTCAACGCTAAAGGGCAAAAGACCCCTGCCAATGGCGGCGCCCAGGAGTGCTACGTTGCTTACCCTGGGGCTGCCGCAGCGTTTTACAAGGGCTTCCCAGGAAATCACCGTCAGCCGTTCCGAAAGAATGTTCTGTAGACGGGCGATAATCCCCTTTGAATCGCAGGCCGTCTCCCGCGGCGACGCGGAGGCGGGCGCAAGGGTCCGGTCCAGGGTCAGCATGTTTCCTGTGGGGGCCAGAAAGGGCAGGACCCTGAGGGCCTCAGTACACTCAAAGGCGATAACAAGGTCCGCCTTTCCGGGCGGGATGAGCGGAGAAAAACTTCCCCCAATCCGTAAATGACTGACCACGGAGCCCCCGCGCTGGGCCATGCCGATGGTCTCGGAGCCCCGGACATCCATCCCCTTCATAAGGGCCGCTTCCCCGATAAGCCGGGAGAGCAGCACGGTCCCCTGGCCGCCGACCCCGGTGATAAGGCAGTTCAGCGGGGAGGGGCCGGGTACGTGTAAGGCGCTCATGGCTTTCCCCCCATAACCGCGTCAAAGGCGCAGGCATAACGGCACAGGCCGCAGCCGGTACAGAGCGCGGGATCGATGCGGTAGATGCTTCGGCCGCCCCGGGCGGGCGCGGCGGATATGGCGGGGCAGCCCAGTTTTCGGACACAGTTACCGCAGCCGGTACAGAGTTTCCCGTCAATACTACAGGGGGGGCCGCTTTTTGAAACCATGATACAGGGGGCCTGGAAAACAAGGGCCCGCACGCCCGTTTTATTCAGCACTGAACACACGCCCTCCCTGGCAACGGGGAAATCAAACGGGTTAAGGCAGAGCGTATCCCCAAGCCCCAGGGCCTCCAGCACGGCGGGAATGCTGATCTGCTTTGCCGGGGAAGCGTCAATGGAAAAACCTGTACCGGGGTGAGGCTGGTTTCCGGTCATGGCGGTGGTGCGGTTATCCAGAATTACCACAATGATGTTGGCGTTGTTGTATATGGCGTTGACGATGCCGGGTATCCCGGTGTGAAAAAACGTGGAATCCCCGATAAAGGCAAAGTTCAGCGTGTCTTTTCCCAGGGAGGTTTCAATCCGGTTGATGCCCTGGGCGGCGGTAATCCCCGCCCCCATGCACAGACAGGTATCCACCATGTCCAGCGGCGGGGCGTTCCCCAGGGTGTAACACCCTATGTCACCGGAGTACACCGCTTTACGGGTTCCGTCTTCAAAGAAGCGCAGGGCCTCCTTAACGGCAAAAAACGAAGCCCGGTGGGGACAGCCGGCGCAGAGGACCGGCGCCCGTACCGGAAGCGGCGGCGCTGTTTCCACGGCTGTTTCCACGACCGCCGTCCTGCCCTTCTTGCCGGCGGCCCTGGGCGCCGGAACGGGGCCGGCGGCGTCGAGAAAGGTCCCCAGCAGCTGTTCCAGGCCGGCCAGGGTGGTTTCACCCGCCCGCGGCGTATCGCCGCCGCGTTTGCCCCGGATACGGACCGCCAGGCGTTCTGTGCCGCAGAGCCTGGTCAGGGCGTCTTCGATAACCGGGTCCAGTTCTTCCACTACCAGAACTTCATCCAGACCTGTCAAAAACTGCCGGGCCAGCCTGTCCGGAAAGGGAAAGGAGGCAATTTCCAGAAGCCGGGGGCAGGAGGGACGCCCCGCCAGAATCTCCTTCACGTAGGCCCGGCTTACCCCGCCGCAGGCAATGCCCCTGCGGGACTCCGGGCCAGATTCGGCAGTAATTCTATTGGCGCGGTACGAAGAAAACTCCTCCGCCATGTCCCGCAGTTCATCCTCGATCTTCAGGTGGCTGCGGTAGCTAAGACCGGGGAAGATCACCCAGCGGCCCCCCTGTTTCTCAAAACCCGCGGGGGCCCTGCCGTGATCCGGACAAGGCGGCAGCATCTCTACCGAGGCATAGCTGTGGCAGACCCTGGTGGTGGGCCGGAAGATCACGGGACGGTGGTACTTTTCGGAACAGGCAAAGGCGTCGCCAATCATCGTGTAGGCCTCCTCCGGGGAGGCGGGATCAAAGACGGCGATCTTGGCGTAGATACCGAAGTGGCGGGTATCCTGTTCCGTTTGGGAGGAGATGGGTCCCGGATCATCGGCCACCACCACCACCAGGGCCCCCTGGACTCCCAGGTAGTTGAGGCTCATCAGCGGATCACTTGCCACGTTAAGGCCGACCTGTTTCATGGTTATCAGGGCCCGGCCCCCGGCCCAGGCGGCGCCGGCGGCGACTTCCAGGGCGGACTTCTCGTTTACCGACCATTCCACATGGATAAGGGAAGAACAGTCGGGGCCCGGCGATTCGCCGTCATTCCCGGACGCTGTCCCGGCCTTCCACGCCGCCCGGCAGGTAACCAGAGTTTCAAGAATTTCAGTAGAGGGGGTGCCGGGATACCCGGTAGCCAGTTCAACCCCGGCGCACAGGGCCCCCAGGGCAATAGCCTCGTTCCCCATTAAGAGTTTTTTCATGGTTGGTGTCGTGTATGTGTATCGACTATACATCACCGGGCCAAATATTGCTAGACCGTTCCGGAATGGCTATTCTTAGGCTATGCAAGACAGCAAATCCTGGTCCCGGGTAGATCTGATTCGGGAGGCATTTCACTACCAGAGCCGGTTTGAGGGCTCCACGATGGTCTTTAAGATAGATTTTCCCGTAACCGAAGACCCCGCGTTCCCCTTCCTTGTAAAAGACCTGGCCCTGCTGGCCCGGACCGGCTTCCGGGTGGTTATTGTACCGGGAGCCAAGGAGTGGATCGACGCGGTGCTTGGCGGGTACGGTATTGTATCTTCCTACGTCCACTCCAGCAGAATTACTACCGCTACCGCGATCCCCTTTGTGGAGATGGCGGCCTTCCACGTGGCCGCCCGTTTCATGACCGGCCTGGCGGGGAGCCGGGTGGACGCGGTGATCGGCAACTTTGTCCGGGCCAGGGGCATGGGAATAGTTGAGGGCGCCGATATGGAGCATACCGGGACGGTGGACAAGATCCTTACCGATTCGCTTACCAAAGCTCTGGATCAGGGAATGGTGCCCATCCTGCCCTGTATTGGGTACAGCCCGGCGGGAAAACCCTACAACGTGCCAAGTGATGAAATTGCCCTGGCCGCCACCGGCGCGTTGGGGGCGGTCAAACTGTTTTTCGTGTCCCTGGGCGGGGGATTGCGGACGCAGACCCACCGGCTGCCGCCGGGCATCGAACTTGGGGAGGAGGGCCGGGTCGTGCGGCTGACTCCCGCGGAGGCGGAGGCCGTGCTAAGATCCAACGAGACAGGACAAGCCGGCTGCCGGGACCACGACCAGCCCTTAAAAGAACTGGCCCTGGCCCTTAAAGCGTCCCAGGCCGGGGTGGAGCGGGTCCACATCGTCAACGGCCGGGAGGACGGGGCGATCTTACGGGAACTCTTTTCCAACCTGGGTTCCGGAACCATGCTCTACAGCGATGAGTATGAGGCAATCCGGCCTCTGCGCAGCCGCGACATTCCGGTGATCCTGCGCCTTATGGACCCCCTGGTGCGTCAGGGTATCCTGATCAAACGGAGCGCCGAGCAGATCCTTGAAAAAAAAGAAGACTTCGCGGTCTTTGAAATTGACGGTTCGGTCCATGCCTGCGGGGCACTCCACGACTGGGGGCAAGCCCAGGGGGAAATTGCCGCCATTGCCACCGACCCCCTCTACGCGGACATGGGCATGGGGCGGCGAATCGTGGGCTACCTGATCGAGCGGGCCAAAAAGAAGGGCCTGGGCAGGGTCTTCGTGCTGACTACCCACACCCAGGACTGGTTTGAATTTCTGGGCTTCCGGGAACAAAGCGTGGAAAGCCTTCCCGAAAAAAGACGGAAGATCTACGACCACAGCCGCCGCAGCAAGGTATTCGCGCTGGAACTTTGACCGCTGGTACGGATAAACCCGTACGCGAGGGGCCTGTAGGAGAAGTACTATTTATATGATAAACTTTCTGATGAAGGAAAACCAATGACAAATCAATTTTCAGTTTTTACAAAACCGTGGAAAACCCAATCCCTGGATGAGCTGGGGGCGCTGGTAACAGGCATGGGCTTTGACGCGGTGGAATACCCCTTACGGGATGGCTACCAGGTACAGCCGCGGGAAGGGGCCAAGGGAATCGTAAGGCTCTCCAAAACCTTGGAAAAGCAGGGCGTACAGGTAACAAGCCTTGCGGCGGGCATTGATGTGCATACGACAGACGGGAAAGGCGAAGCGGTGGGAGTTAACGAGGCGGTCTTTGCGGGCTGCGGGGAGGCGGGGATTCCCATTATCCGTATCTGCCAGAGTTTTAACCGGGAACTGGGGTTCCATGAAAACATGGACGCCCTGCGGCGCAAGTACGATAAAATTCTGCCCTTTTGCGAGAAGTACCACGTTACCCTGGGGATACAGATGCACTACGGCGCCGCGGATATTACCGATTCCTACGACACCTATATACTGCTTAAAAATTACGATCCCCGCTGTATCGCCGCCGTTTGGGACGCCGGACATTCGGGGCTTGCCGGAGAAAACCCCCGTTATGCCCTGGACTGCCTGTGGGATCACCTGTGCATGGTGAATTTCAAGGCCGCCTACTGGTTCCGTGAAAACCCCGCCGGCCTGGCGGACGAGGCCAGGTGGGGCGTCCATTGGGTTACCGGCCGCAACGGCATGGGTAGTTGGAAGGCCGCGGTGGACTACCTTAAAAGCAGGGGCTACAGGGGAACCGTCTGCCTTCCCGCCGAGTACAGCGATGAAGCCCACGTGGAAACCTACACGCGGGAAGACATACAGTACATTAAGGGACTATTCGGGGGCTAAAATGGCGGTGGATAACGGTACCTTCACGCTCCGGCGGCGTGTACTGTCAAACGAAGACGGGTACAGCCGGTGGCGTGTCCAGGAAGAAACCCTGTCATTGCCGGCCCGCAAGACGGCGCTTATCGTCGTGGACATGTGGGACCGGCACTGGTGTACCGGGGCAACGTCGCGCTGCGGGGCCCTGGCGGTGAAAATCAACAACGCGGTGCAACGGGCCCGTACCAGGGGGATGCTCATTGTCCACGCCCCCTCGGATACGATGGATTTTTACCGCGGGCATCCGGCCCGGCTGCGGTTCCTTGAGGCCGCCGCCAGCCCCCACCGGGGCACGGATCCCATAACAGTCCCCATAGCCGATTACCCCCCGCCGGTGGACGCCTCCGACGGCGGGAGCGATACCCCCACCCTGGACGCCTACACCCCCAATACGATGGTCTGGAAACGCCAGACCGACAGGATTGGGATTGACGCGGAACTGGACCTGATCTGTGGGGACGAGGGGGAAAAGCTGCGGTCCGTCCTGTGGAGCCGGGACATCAACTGCCTTGTCTACATGGGGGTCCATACGAACATGTGTGTCCTGGGGCGGTCCTTCGGCATCAAAGCCATGCTCCGCCACGGCTTTACAACCATCCTGGCGCGGGACCTGACGGACGCGATGTACAATCCCGAAAAACCGCCCTACGTGGATCACGACGAGGGTACCCGGCTGATAGTCGAGTTTATCGAAAAAAAGTACTGTTCCACCATTGGTTCGGACCAGATATAAAGGCCGGCCTTACTAATACTACAGGAGACTGAAATGAACAAACTGAGAGTCGTTATGATAGGCGCGGGCAGCAGGGCAAACCAGGTAATCTACCCCTCCTTCCACGATCTGGCTGGAGCCGGGAACGTTGAGATTGCCGGTATCTGCGATATTGACGCGGACAGACTCAAAAGTACCGCCGATAAGTACGGAATTCAGAACCGTTACGGGGCGGGGGGCGTGTTTGATTACCAAAACATGATCGCCGCTGTCAAGCCGGACGCGGCAATAGTTATCGGCCAGCCCCACATTATGTACGACATCTGGATGTGGTGTCTTAACCAGGGGCTCAACCTTTACATCGAGAAACCCCTGGCCCTGACCATTCACCAGGCGCGGGCACTGGCGGCAGTGGCCCGGAAAAAGGGACTGGTAACGCAGGTAAGTCTCCAGCGGCGTTATACCCCCATGATTACAAAACTGCGGGAGGAATGCCTTAAACGGGGACAACTGACCCATGTGGTCTGTAAATTCTACAAAAGCGATATTCACGATTTTTTGGGCGCCAGGGATCACATGATGGACGATACGGTTCACGCGCTGGACACCCTGCGCTGGATGGCGGGATCCGAGATCGTAAAAATCGACAGCATCACAAACAGAATCGGTACTGTTGACATCAACGTTATTATGGCCCAGTTGACCTTTGCCAACGGCTGTGTTGGGCACCTTATGAACAACTGGAGTTCGGGGAAGCGTATCTTCGCGGTGGAAATGCACGCCCCCGGAATCTTTGTGGAGGCCGAACACGAAACCAAGGGCTACCTTTACGCCGACGGAAACCTTACACCCCGGGTTTTCGACACCGCCGAGGCAGCGGGAAGCAAGGAGCCCCACGTTTTCACCGGGGTTCTGGCCGCGGCGAAAGACTTTGTGAACTGCTGCCTTTCAGGGGGGCAGCCCATGGCCTCGTTTGATAACACCCTGAACACGATGAAAGCCGCGGAGATGATCCTGGCCCAGTCCCTTATCCGGGAAGGGTTTTAAAAAACTCCTCCAGAAAAACCGCCACACCATCGCCGGCGTTGGAACCGATAACCAGGCCGGCGGCGTTTCGTACCGTGTCCCTGGCATTGCCCGGGGCAACGGAAAAACCCGCGATTTTAAACGTGGGCAGATCGTTTTCCTCGTCCCCAAAGGCTATAAGGTCCCGGCTATCCAGATTCAGCAGCCCAAGCGCGGTCTTTAGGCCCTCCCCCTTGGTGGCGCGGGGATTCATAAGTTCAAGAAAAGGCCCCATCGTACCGGCGATGTAAAGATCGCCGCCGTAGCGTTCCTCGATAACCTGACGGACCGGGCTATGATCTTCCAGATCGGCGATAAACATGGTCTTGACGCAGCCCGGAATGGCGGGGTCCGCCAGGGCCGCCTCCATATCCACAATTTCCGCCTCTATGCCGGTGTGCCGCAGGTAAAAATCCCGCTCAGGGCCCCCGCGTTCAGCCACAAGGCGGTGCCGGGGCTGTTCCGGAGTACCGGGCAAATAGGCTTGAAAGTAAAGGCCGGTCTTCCGGGCCAGTTCCACGCAGAACCGCGCCGATTCCTTGTCCTGCAGGATCATTGCGTGTATCTTCCAGCCGGGCATTTCCGCCACCACCGCGCCATTGTAGTACACGTGGGGACCGCCGGCGCCCAGGGCAACACGGTACTTTTCCACAGCCTCGATGGCCCGCCCGGTGCAGAGGATCGGACGGATACCCCGCTCCGCGCAGGACCTGATAGCCGCGATGGTTCTTTCACTCAGGCTGGTATCCGGCCGCAGAATAGTACCGTCCAGGTCCAGCGCCAGGGCTTTGATGGAACGGGGATGAGGTTTTGTTGTATCCACCGGTCAGGTCCGCGGACCGGAAGACTTGGCCCCTTCAAATCCGCCGTTAAGATCATCGATGATATCGTCAATATGCTCAGTCCCGATGGAAAGACGGATGGTGTTTGGCTTGATCCCCTGCTCAAGAAGGTCCTTCTCGTCCACCTGTGAATGGGTGGTGGATGCGGGATGGATAACCAGGGACTTCACATCCGCCACATTGGCCAGCAGAGAGAAAAGTTTGAGGTTGGCGATAAACTTTTTAGCCGCATCCGCGCCGCCTGAAATCTCGAAGGTAAAAATGGAGGCGCCCCCCCTGGGGAAATAACGCCGGTAGAGCCCGTTGTCCCGGTGTTCCGGCAGGGCGGGATGATTCACCTTTTCCACCTGGGGGTGCCTGTTGAGGAAGTCCACGACTTTAAGGGCGTTTTCCACGTGGCGCTCCACCCGCAGGGAGAGGGTTTCCAGACCCTGGAGGAAGAGGAACGCGTTGAAGGGCGAAAGGGCCGCGCCGGTATCCCTTAGCAGGGTGGTCCGGGCCTTGATGATGTAGGCAAGGTTTTTCACCGCGTCGGTAAAGACGATGCCGTGGTAACTGGGGTTCGGTTTGCTAAGGCCGGGGAACTTGTCGTTGGCCGCCCAGTCAAACCTGCCGGAGTCCACCACTACCCCGCCGATGGACGTACCATGACCGCCAATAAATTTGGTGGCCGAATGGACCACCACGTCGGCGCCGTATTCAATGGGCCGCAGCAGGTAGGGAGTAGCAAAGGTGTTGTCCACAATAACGGGGATACCGTGCCGGTGGGCAATTGCGGCCACCGCCTCAATATCCACCACCGAGGCGTTGGGATTCCCCAGGGTCTCGAAAAACAGGGCCTTGGTATTGGGCTTAATGGCCTTTTCAAAATTCTCCGGCCTGCTGCCGTCCACAAACGTGGTTTCCACCCCCATGTCCCTAAACGTATTGGCAAAGAGGTTGAAAGTGCCGCCGTAGATCTGAAAATCCGAAACGATATGATCCCCGGAACGGGTGATATTCTGGATGGCGTAGGTGGTAGCCGCAGCGCCGGAAGCGGTAGCCAGCGCGCCGACTCCCCGTTCCAGCGCGGCAATCCGCTGCTCAAACACATCCCAGGTGGGGTTGGTGATCCGCGTATAGATGTTCCCCGGTTCGGTCAGGGCAAACCTTCCCGCCGCCTGGGCGGGGTCCTTGAACACATAGGACGTGGTTTGATAAATGGGGACCGCCCTCGCGTCGGTAGCGGGATCGGGCCGTTCCTGGCCCACGTGAATTTGGAGGGTTTCAAACTTGTAATTCTCTTTCATACAGACTCCTGCCGGTAGTATATAACGCGGGGCGCTCCGGAGACAACCACCGATGCCCTGGCTGTACATCTTTCCCAATGGTTGTTATGGTTTTATCATGAAAAAGATATCCCTTACGGGTATAAAACCTACCGGCCTGCTCCACATCGGTAACTACGTTGCGGCCATTAAGCCGGCCCTGGCCCTGACGGGGACCTATGACGCCCGCTACTTTATCGCCGATTACCACGCGCTGAACACGATCAAGGATCCAACGGAACTGTCCGCCCTGATCCGCCAGGTGGCCGCCGGCTGGCTGGCCGCAGGGCTGGACCCGGAGCGGGTTATCTTTTACCGGCAAAGTTCGATTCCCGAAACCTTTGAACTTACGACCCAGCTTATGGCCTTTACCAGCAAGGGGCTGATGAACCGCGCCCACGCCTATAAAGCCGCGGTACAGGCCAATACGGAACGGGGGGAAGACCCGGACGCGGGGATCAACATGGGGCTCTACACCTACCCGGTGCTTATGGCGGCGGATATTCTTCTCTTTGACAGCGATGTGGTTCCCGTGGGGCAGGACCAGGTCCAGCATGTCGAAATGGCCCAGGACATTGCCCAGGTGGTAAACTACAACTACAAACAGGAAGTTCTAAAGGTCCCCCAGGCCCTGGTTAAGGAGTCGGTGGCCGTGGTTCCCGGTCTTGACGGCAGGAAGATGAGCAAGAGTTACGGCAACATTATTCCCCTGTTTACCCCGGAAAAAGAGCTGCGGAAACTCATCATGCGGATCGTTACCAACTCCCAGGCCGTAGAGGAACCAAAGGACCCGGAAACCAGCCAGATATACGCGCTCTACAGGCTCTTTGCCGCGCCGGAGGAACAGACCGCCCTGGCCGCCCGCTACCGGGAAGGGGGCATGGGCTGGGGAGAGGCCAAAGAAGAACTGTTCCGGGTGCTGAACCGGGAACTAGGCCCCATACGGGAACGTTTTCAGGCCCTTGCGGCGGATCCCAAAACCCTGGACGACATTCTGGCCCGGGGCGCGGAGAAGGCACGGGTTATCGCCAAAGCCACGGTAAACCGCTTCCGTGCCGCCGCAGGAATAGACTAGGAGCCTGTCATCATTCAAACTGTGGATAGTTCAGTTTGATACGCCTGAACGTAACCCTCTACCGCCTCCCGGCGGGGGCGGGGATAGCCCGGCGGAAAACCTTGTATAACGGTCTCTCGAACTCCTCCAACATTAATTCGGCAGGGGAGCGGCAGGCCGGCAACGGCCACAAGCCTTGCGCCATCAGTCGCAAGGCTTCGGTCAAGTGGCCGCCGCGGCCTGTCGCTTCCCAGCCGGTTCACATTGTGTTGTTCAACCAACCCTTATACCTGCGATAACCACCATCGTTTCCCCCCGGGCTATCCCCGCCCCCGCAGCGGTTCACGATAGGGAGTTAAGGTTAGGCGGGTATCACACCTAAAATCTCAGGTTGAATGATGTCTGACTACAAAATTTGGTGCCTGGCACCATGCCGGAGCGCGTATCTGGTTAGAGACCCATTGAAAGGGCGGTGTCAATTTTGCCGTGAAAGTCCTTTTCGCCGGTTTCACCCTTGAGGTAATCGGTAATAAGGAGCCGTATAACCGGCG
>JAIRND010000036.1 GCA_031258225.1 Treponema sp.
GAATTCGCGGAGAGGAACTTTCCGATAAGGTTCCGGTTGTCCAACAGGGAACTGAGGGACTGTTTTTGGTGGAGCCGGGTAATCGTCTGGGCAAAAAGGCGGGAAATATTGACGCTGACGTACCATTCCCGCTTCAACACTTCCTCCTGGTACACGGCGTTGGTACCGATGATCCTGAAAAAGAAGCCCTGCCGGTAGGCTTTGTCAAAATAGGAAATGGCGTTTCCTGAAAAGAGGGGCAGGCTGATCGAACAGATCACCTTGCCCGCCCCGTGCTGTTTGAGTATCTTCATGCCCTCAAGAAGGGTGCCCCCCGTGCCAAGCATGTCGTCCGCCATGAAAACGGTCTTGTCCTTCACGTTCCCCAGCAGTTTTATCTCCGCGATGTTGTTATCGCCGGCGTCCTTGCTTATCCGGGAATAGTCCCGTTCCTTGTAGAGCAGGGCCAGGGGTTTTTTAAGGGTGGTGGCGTAGAACTTGTTCCGGTCCACCGCGCCGGGATCCGGGGAAACCACGACAAAATCATCGTTCAGAATACCGTCCATCCGGGAAAGGGTACGGATGATCTGGTAACTGGCGTGAAGATTCTCCAGCCGCATGCGGTCAAAGGAATTACCGATGTCCCGCGAGTGGATGTCCAGCGTGATAAGCCGGTCCACCCCCAGGTACTCCAGTGTCTTCCCCACCCGGCTCGCGGTAAGGCCTTCCCGGCCCTTGGTCTTGTGCTGCCGGGCATAGGGGTAGTTGGGAAGCACCGCCGTTACCTGCCCCGCCCCGGCCTGCCTGGCGGCATCCACGGTAACCAGCACCGTCATCAGGTGATCGTTGACTGAAAGGGCCTTTTTCTCGCTGCCGTCGTTGAAATTAACCGGGTAGTGATTCTCCGTGTCCTGGATGATGTAGATATCCTTGCCCCGCACCGATTCGAGTATCTCCGCCTTTACTTCCCCGTTGGCAAAGCTGGTAAAGCGGGCGGGAACTTTGAAGCGGGGAACCCGTATCTCCCCCGCCTGACCGGGCACCCGGCGTAGGCTTACCGCGTCGTTTATAAAGTTGATCTGCCGGATAACCTCCGCGTTGTCCATACCGTAACGCCGGGCCATGTCGGCGGTGATTCCCTCCAGTTTCTTGCGGTACCCTTTTCGTAAGTGGGAGACTACCTCATCGGCAAACACTTCCCCCCCGGGGCAGGCCAGGATGCCAAGATTCACCGGATTAGAATAATTCATGGATGATCCATCATGCCATATTGCCGGCTCCGCGCATAGTGCCTGGTACCAAAAACCGGCTCAGTTTTCCAGGATCGTAATTTCCACGCGGCGGTTCCGCTCCCTTCCCTCCGCGGTGGCGTTGTCCGCCACGGGGCGTTCCGCGCCGTAACCCCGGACCACCACCCGTTCCCCGGACCGGACCCCCCTGTCGATGAGGTAAGAGGCCACGGCGGCGGCCCGCTGCACAGAGAGTTCCTGCCGGCCCGCGGCGCTCCCGGCCAGGGCGGTATGACCGGCTACCAGGATGTCCCGGCCGGCGTAACGGGTCAGAATCTCCGCAATCCGGTCCAGTTTGGCCTGTTCGGAGGGGAGAAGCCGGGCGGAGTCCGCCTCAAACCGGATAGCCTCCAGGCTGATGGTAACGCCCTCCTCATCGATCCGTACCTCCGTATCCTCCAGCCCCTCCAGGTCCCGTTTGATCTCCCCGGCCACCTGATCCTTGTCCATCCGGGGGGACTCCAGTATCTCCGCGTGGGCGGTCCCCCGGTATTCAACCTGGGTTCCATCGGAAAGTTCAAAGAGCATCCTGAAACTTTCCTCGTAGGCCCGGCTCTGTCCCAGTTCCCGGTCCCAGTAGAGGATCTGATCGCAGGCCCCAACGATACGCCGGGGCCAGAGCCGTCCCCGTACCGCGGGGGGGCTGTCGTCGATGCGGTAGGACACGGAAAAGGCGGGGTACTCCCGGCCTTCCCACTGCCTGGTTCCCAGGTACCGGTAATCCGCGATAAACGAGATACGGTAAGGTTCCGCTATGCCAAAGGAGTCCCGGAAGTCGTGCGTTTCGTGGCCTTCGGCGCGCCAGGTGTCCCCGGGCTCAAGGTTCCCGCCGGGAAAGACCGGCACGTTCCGCACCACGGGCATAAAGTAACTCCCGTCAATCGTAAGCCGCCCCAGGCTGTCCCGGTCAAAAACCGACCGGTACTCCCGCTCCCAACTGAATACCCCCTCGCCTGTCCCAAGCGCCCGCTCGGAAGTCTGGAACAGCGCCTCGTGCCGCCCCGCGCCCCCCTCTTCGGCCAGCACCACGACGGCGACCCTGTTCAGAATCTCCGCGCGGTGGCTAAGGCGCCGGTTCAGGTACACATCCTCGTTCACCACCGAAAGGATACGGTAGCTGTCCCCCGCCCGGTGGGTATAACGAAACTCCTCCGCCCCCCCGATGGCGGGCAGGAGGAGCGCGAAGCCCATGAAACCAAGGATGAAAAGGATGAAAATGGAGCGGTGCCGCGTGCCGGTTCCCCTAGGAGCCTGTGGGACTTGTGGATTTTTGCGGCCTTTGACCGCAAAAATCTCCGATTTTCGGGCTCCTTTGGGAGTCTGTAGGGTAGAAAATGCACAAAATTGTGCATTTTCTTTATT
>JAIRND010000104.1 GCA_031258225.1 Treponema sp.
GTTACGGCGTTGTTTCCACATCCGGTCGATAGCCGCCTTTGAGGGGACCCCCGCGTCCGGCGGCGCGATGGTCAGAAGCCGGGAACCGCGTCCGCCAAAATACCGTCTAATGACCGTGTTTACTTCATCCCTTGTCAGGGCGTCGATGGTTTCCAGGGCCAGCTGGTATTCGGCATCCGCCGGCAGGAAGGGCGTTCCGTTCAGTACGCTTTCCACCAGGCGGTACGCGATGTCCGGCGACTCGGCTTTTTTGTTGTTCCGCCAGGCGTCCAGGACATTGGAACGCAGGTTCGCCTTGTGCCGTTCCAACTCAGTTTCGGTGATACCGTATTCCACAAAACGATCGATCCCGTCAAGGACCGTCTTGAAGGCGCCGTCAAACAGCCCCGGCTTGGGGTTGAACCAGATCGCTCCGGCGGTCATGGAACGCAGTATGGGTATGGCGAGGACCTGACTGCCAAGGAAGAGATCGCCGTCCTGAACCTGTTCGTTGAGCCGGGCCGACAGGGCGTTTATGGCCACGGCCCCCGCCGTGAACACCCGCTGATCCTCCCGGGTCCTCACCCGTACCGCGGGAAACAGGCTGCCGATAAAAACCTGGGTATAGGGCGCTTCGGAATCGGACAGGCGGAGGCTGAGTTTCATCTTGGGAACGGACACGGGATACGAGGGGAGCGCCCGCGGTTTTTTGCTTGCCGGGATAGCGGACAGCCGCTCTTGTACCGCCTGTTCAAGCAGGGCGGCGTCGGCATCCCCCACGACAACCAGGGTCATCAATTCCGGGCGGTACCATTTTTTATAGAAATTGAGGATCCGGTCCCGGGGCGCTTTCCGAATGACATCCGGATCGCCGATGGGCATACGGGCGGCGTACCGGGAAAAAGGAAAGAGGAAGGGCAGCAGCGCGTCCCAGGCCCGGCCCTCAACGCCCCGGCCCAGGCGCCATTCCTCAAGCACCACTCCCCGCTCTTTTTCCAGTTCGGCCTCGTCGAAGCTGAGCCCGCAGGCCCAGTCGGAAATGACGGTAAGGCTTGTGCCTAAGGCTTCGGGATCATCCGCAGGGATATCCAGGCGGTACACCGTTTCGTCGAAGGAGGTATACGCGTTTACCTCAGGCCCAAAGGCCATGCCCAGAGCCTCAAAATAATCGATCAGTTCGTTCCCCGAAAAATGAGCGCTCCCGTTAAAGGCCATGTGTTCTACCAGATGGGCAATGCCCCGCTCATTATGGGCTTCCAGAACGGACCCCGCCTTTACCGCCAGCCTGAGGAAGACGCGGTTTTCAGGATACCTGTTCTGCAAAATACGGTAGGAAAGCCCGTTTTCAAGGACGCCGGAAATGACCGCGGGATCACCCTCCAGCAATTCACCGGGAGCGGGGCCTGTATTGCCCGCGGTCGCACAGCCGGCTAAAACAAAACAGAACAAAAGAACGGAAAACAGATACAACAATTTATCTTTCATAGCGGTTTCTATTCTATCACGAATTCATTATCGCAGAAAGTAACTGACGTTGCCCTGGTGATTCAACGCGCGACATTGCTCATTCGTGAGGGTATCAGCGCGGACGCGGTGGGCCAGGAGCGCTTTCCGCCGCCCCTCCGGCTTAGGGAAGGGCCTTCGACCCCTCCGGGCCTGCATAAATATACGCAAAGGGTCAGACCCCAACCGTATATTTATGCAAGATCCTTTGAGGGTTACGGAATCAGCGCGGCCGCCATGGTCCAGGGGCCCTGGATGCCGCCGAAGGCTTGCCAGCGGGCGCGGTAGTAGGCGGTCTTCCCCGTATACTCCGGTTTATGGTGTACCTCAAAGGGCTCGTTCATGCTGGTGTGGTCCGCTCCCCAGGGATCCTCGGATTCCAGGACCGGCTCGCTGTCGTTTGGGCCCCGGATGTAGACCTGGAACACCGCCATCTGATAGGGGGCCTTAGACCGGTGGGGATTGCCCTGGATGTGGTAGTGAAGGATGTGGACGTGGGTGCCGGGGACGGTCCCGTTAGCGATGGAGTCGATATCCACCGTGTCTTTGACTTCCTCCACGGGGGTGTGGGTGGTGTCGGCCAGATGGAAGCCCATAGCCAGGATGTCCTCGACGGTGCGGGGCGGCATGAGCAACCCCCGGAGGAGGAGTTCGGTGAGGGAGTCCTCAAGCGCCTGCTTCGCCAGGTTCTTGGCCGCGGTTTGGCTGGGGAGGTGGGGGACTTTGCAGGCTTCGTAGGCCGGCGTCCAGACGGCGAGGGCCGTGGTGAAGGCCGTCCAGGAGGTAAGGGGGATATCCGGCCAATCGGGGTTTGAGCCCGCGAGGTGGGGAGCGCAATAGGCACGGACGCTGTTTGCCAGGGTGTCCAGGTCCGCATCCTTCCGGGGGAGGGTGTATTTAGCGATCTTCTTTGGCATATATACTCCTTTCCCCCCCCCCCATAGGGGGTTTTATGCCCCTAGAACGGGGGGTATAGGGGAATCCCGCGCCCGCCTTCGAGAGCGATACCCTGCGCGGGGTTTGTCGCATGTTCCGCATGGCGCGTAAGGTCCGATGCGGGGCGTGTAAGGTCTTACACATGGCGCGTAAGGTCTTACACATGGCGCGTAAGGTCTTACGCAGGGCGTGTAAGGTCGTAACTGTCAATTAAAGCACAGGTATGGCTATATTTCTTTATAGGCTGGAAAAAGCAGCAGCTATTTCTTTACCTTTACATTCCAGGGGAGAAGGGCGGCCCAGTCTTCGGGCGTTTTGGCAAGGGGGCAGCGTTCAAAAAGAAGGGTGAGGTAGTCCCGGGGTATACGG
>JAIRND010000107.1 GCA_031258225.1 Treponema sp.
TGATTGGTGATTTTTTCCTCTTTGCCCAAAAGGGAAAGTTAAAACCAAAAGACCCGTTTTATTTCTGTTTGGTACCGCTTTACTACTTTATTCAGGCGACTGCCATTGGCTTTTTAACAAATATTACCTATCAATTTGGTGATGGAATGTCCATCAGTCGCTTCCCCTATTTTTTTGTGGATTATGATAAAGCGGGATGGATGGTGGCTGTGTACGTTTTGGGTATCAGCATCTTCTTTGCGAGTTCGACCTATGGTCTCTATCGTTTAGATCGGCATCTTGCTCATAGGCAAAAATGAAAAATTACCCAATAATTTCAAATCCGCCCCCCAAAGCCGGCCGCTACCGCGCCGTCAGCATGTCTTTCACCATCCTGTCTATGTCCGCCCGGAAATCGTGCCAGCGGGGCTTCACGATCCACGCAAGGCCGTCAAATTCACCCTCCGGTATGCCGGTGATTATTTCGCACACCAGGGGAATTTCGATACCTGCCTCTTTTTCCCTTGCCTGCCTAAAGGTTTCGTGCCAGTTGATTTTTTCATGGAGGAATATTTCCCGCATATCGGCCACATCTTTGGCGGCATAACGAAAGACGGCGGTAATTTTATTGGAAAGTATATTCTGAATCGAATCGGTACGGTAAAACAGGGCGGTTTTTGCCAGGGGGCCAAAATGGGGAACCAGATCATTGACAAAATCAAGTTTCAACAAAATATTCGGGGTTTCCCGGCGTACCCTGAGTGATACAAAATTGTCGGCCCGGATAAAATCAGAAGAAGTATTCCAGGAAAAACCGTTTGCCGCAAGTCTGGAAAAGATTGCATCCATCTGCTCGTTATATGTTGCGCACGAATTCACAAAAAAATCCAGATCATCCGAATAACGGTGGCGGTAATAGGCGCGGCTAAGGGCGGTTCCCCCGGTCAGAAAAAAATCGGTTCCGCTTTGACTTATAGTGTTCAGAACCCCATCCTGCAGGGGATACAGATTCTCCTCGTAGTATTCCGACGGCGAAATCAAAGAGCCTCCTTCGGCCTTTTGGCCAGACGCGCCGGGAGAGTTCCGGAGTGTAAAGCGCCTTTATCTTTTCAACACCCCAAAGGGCGACCACATATTCCCAGTGGAGCCGTTCCAGAGAACGGACCAGCAGGGTTTTTTGATCGAAGGGACCAGCCTTTTCCACGCGGTCCTCAAGGACCGCCAGCATGTCTTCGGGACTGGTTGTATAATCCCAGTTGAGGGAACCCATGCAGGCAAGTTTTTCTTCACGGGACAGGACCATACCTACAGGCTAGATAGGGAAGTTGAAACTGTCAACACACGTGCCCCCGTAACCTGTATGCGCCCTTCTTTGCCTTTGGCGGTGGTTTTCAAGGGCGGTTTTCAAATGGGTACAAATCTGCTACCCTAAAACAAATGGACATTCAAAACACGGTGAAGAACCTTCATCCTCTGGAGATACGGATCCTCCTGGCCTACGGGGCGGGGGATGAACTGAGCATTGAGCGGGTGGAGAAGGACCTGGGTTTTAAGAGCGGTAATGGAAACCAGGCGCTGTCGTGGCTTTCCGGCAAGGGGCTGGTCAGGGAGATCCGCCGGGAGGTAGGGCGGTTCTTTGAGATTACCGATCTGGGCCGGGACTGGAAGGAACGGGGGACCGTGGAGGAGCGGATCATCGAGCTTATCCGCGTTAAAAGCGGTCTGCGGCTTCCGGAAATCGCGGCTGCCCTTAAACTGGACAATAAGGACGTGGGGAGCGCTTTTGGAAACCTTTCCAGGCTGGGGGCCCTGTCCATGGACGCGGAGAAGCGGGTCCAGACGGCCCTGTCCCCCGGTATGCTGGAGAACGGCCGGCCCAAGACGGGTCCGGCGGCCGAATACCTGGCCCTGGTCCGTGGTCTTTTGGAGCGGGGCGCTGCGGAAGGGGCAGTCCTTTCCCACGGCGATCTAGGCAAAGCGGAACAGGACCTTATGGCCGCCGGTCTTGCCAAGAAGCGGGGCGCGGCGGGGGCGGCGTTTCGGGAGGCCGACCGGGAGACGGTGATCGTTGGCCTTTCGGCGGACGGGGAGGCGGTGGCCGCGGCTCTTAGGTCTGCGGGGATTACGGGGGAGGAAATTGGAACCCTGAGCCCGGAGATACTGGCGTCCGGGGCCTGGAAGGGTAAGAATTTCCGATCCTACAATGTCCAGGTTCCCCCGGCCCGGCTTATCCCTGGCCGCAGTAACCCCTACGTCAAGTTTTTGGAAGATGTAAAAGATAAACTCTGTTCCCTGGGCTTTGAGGAATTCGACGGCCCCCTGGTGGAAACGGAGTTCTGGAATTCAGACGCCCTGTTCATGCCCCAGTTCCACTCCGCGCGGGATATCCACGATGTGTACCATATCGCCGAGCCTGACCATGCCGGGACCATCGAGGAGCCCTGGCTTAGCAATGTGGCGGCGGCCCACGAAAACGGGGGGAAAACCGGGAGCCGCGGCTGGAATTACAACTTTGACCGGGACTTTACCCGCCGCCTTATCCTGCGCAGCCAGGGTACGGTGCTTTCCGCCAAGACCCTGCCCCAGGCCAAGATCCCCGGCAAGTACTTTGGCATTGTCCGCTGTTTCCGTTACGATCAGGTGAACGCCACACACGGGACGGATTTCTACCAGACTGAGGGGATTGTCCTGGGGGAGGATGTGAACCTGCGGACCCTGCTGGGGATGCTGGAGATGTTTGCCCTGGAGGTGGCCGGCGCCAAGGAAGTTAAATACGTCCCCGGTTATTTCCCCTTTACGGAACCTTCGGTAGAGGTCCACATCCGCCACCCCGTGTTGGGCTGGTTTGAACTTGGCGGTTCCGGCATCTTCCGGCCCGAGGTAACAGCCTCCCTGGGGGTCCGCGTTCCGGTGGCAGCCTGGGGTCTTGGCATTGACCGTATGGCCCTTATGGCCCTGGGTCTTAACGATCTGCGGGAACTTTTCAGTTACAACATCGAAAACGTGCGCCTGCGGCGGACCAGCGAAGCCGCGGTGTAACACATAAGAGGAATATCAAGTGAATGTACTAATTATCGGCGGCGCCGGTTATATCGGGAGCCATGTAACAAGGGAGCTGCTTGACCAGGGGCACCAGGCAACCGTGTTTGATAACCTTTCCGCCGGGCTTCGGGAAAATCTTTTTGGGGAGGCCGGGTTTATCTACGGGGACATTATGGATTACCAGGGCCTGCGCCGCGCAATGGCGGGCGGAAATTTTGAGGCCCTGGTCCACCTTGCCGCCTTTAAGGCCGCGGGGGAATCCATGACCGCGCCGGAAAAGTATTCCCTTAACAACATAAGCGGTACTCTTAATATCCTGAACGCCGCGTCGGAAACGGGAATTAAAACTATTGTTTTTTCTTCCAGCGCCGCGGTTTACGGGGAACCCAGGTATATCCCGATTGACGAAAAACACCCGGCAAATCCGGAAAACTACTACGGCTTTACCAAACTTGAGATTGAGCGTTTCCTGGGCTGGTACGATAAGCTGCGGGGTATACATTCCGCGAGCCTCCGTTATTTTAACGCCGCCGGTTACGATGTCAAAGGCCGGATTCGGGGAAAGGAACTTACCCCGGCAAACCTTGTCCCCGTTATCATGGAAGCGGCGGCGGGAATCCGGAAGGGGATGCAGGTCTACGGTAGTGATTATGACACCCCGGACGGTACCTGTATCCGCGATTATATTCACGTAAGCGATCTGGCCCGCGCCCATGTGAAGGCCCTGGACTATATCACGAAAAACGGGAAAAGCATCCTTGTTAACCTGGGAACCGGAAAGGGCGTGTCGGTACTGGAGATGATAGAGGCGGCCCGCCGGATCACGGGCAGGGACATACCGGTAACGATGGCCGGCCGGCGGCCCGGGGACCCCGCAAAACTTACCGCGTCATCGGACCTTGCCTTTACAATCATGAACTGGAAGGCTGAATACTCCGATATCGACACGATCATCCGTACCACGTGGGAGGTGTACCGGTGAGTGGAGAAACACCCCAACGGCAGGCCGGAATTCCCCATGACCGGCTGACGGGATTCCTGAAATCCCCGGAAACCCGCGCCCTTCTGGCCGAGTTGTACGGTCCGGGGAATGAAACCTTTGCCGTTCAGGAACAGCGTTACAGCGCCCTGGCGGATCAGTTTATACGGCGTTTCGGCGCCGCGGCGGAGGGTTTAAGGATCTTCAGCGCCCCTGGCCGCAGCGAGATAGGCGGGAACCACACCGACCACAACCACGGCAAGGTGCTGGCCGCGAGTATTCAGCTTGACTGTATTGCCGTTGCCGCCAAAACGAATGACAACCGTATCCACCTGTACGACGAGAGCTACGGCGAGGATTATTCGATTGACCTGGGGGGGGATCTTTCCCCTGTCCCCGGTGAGACCGGTTCCGCGGCCCTGGTGCGGGGTATAGCCGCCGGTTTTAAGGAACCCTCCCTTACAGGGGGCGCGCCCTTCAATCTGGGCGGGTTTTCCGCCTGTGTCGAAAGCCGGGTCCTTCCCGGTTCCGGTCTTAGTTCTTCCGCGGCGTTTGAAATGCTTATCGGCGGAATTCTCAACGTCATGTACAACGGCGGGAAGCTGCCGGTAGAAAAACTGGCGGCTATGGGCCAGTACGGGGAAAACAAGTACTGGGGAAAGGGGTCGGGCCTGCTGGATCAGATGGCCTCCGGCGCGGGTGGTGTGGCGGGTATTGATTTTGAGAATCCCTCCGCCCCGGTTCTGGAGCGGATTCCCTTCGATGTTGGCTCCGGGCGTTACGCCCTGGTGCTGGTAAATACCGGCGGCAGCCACGCCAACCTGAGCGGTGAGTATTCGGCAATTCCAAACGAGATGAAAGGCGTCGCCGCCTTTTTCGGCAGGGAAGTGCTTAGGGGTATTACCGTAACGGATCTACTTCGGCAGCTTCCCGCGCTGCGTGCCCGCTGCGGTGATCGCGCCGTCCTGCGGGCCCTTCACTTTGTCGGGGAAAATCAGCGGGTCGATGATGAGATAACGGCCCTTAAAGAAAACGACTTCCCCCGGTTTTTAAGCCTGATACAGGAGTCCGGGGATTCATCGTACAAGTTTTTACAGAACGTCGTCGTGCCCCACGGGGATTCGCGGGAACAGAACATTCCCCTGTGTCTTGCCGTTACGGAGGCGTTTTTCCGGGAACGCCGTCTTACCACCGGTGTCCGGCGGGCGGCCTGCCGTGTACACGGCGGCGGTTTCGCGGGGGTTATTCAGGCCTTTTTGCCCCAGGACGAGGCGGAAGCCTATACCGCCTGGATGCACAGCGCCCTGGGTTATACCGGTTCCGGTCCCAGCCCCGTATTTGTCATGTCCATCCGGCCCGTGGGTGTAGTGGAAATAACGCGGTCCTGAAATCCCAAATCGCCGTCCTTTCCGGGCTGGTCCGGAAAGGTTCCCGTCAATTCAGAACCGCCTGTTTACTTTACAAAGCAGCCTGTTCAACCGGCTGCTAGGAGTTTGTCGCGCTTCGCGCGTGAAACCCAAAAAATCGCCGAATGGGTACCACCTATGAGGCGATTTTACCTTGCAAACTCCGAAGCGGCGTTAGCCGCAAGCAGCCCATTTATC
>JAIRND010000147.1 GCA_031258225.1 Treponema sp.
CCGCGCCGTGGTCATGATCGCAGTGGCCGTGGGCATGTCCATGGGAATGATCGTGTTCATGGGAATGGTCGTGTCCGCAATCGCCGTGGTTGTGGTTGTGGTGCGCGTGATCGTGTCCTTCGTGCAGTTCTTTCATGGTATTGTCTCCTGTTTCAAATGGGGGGTAGCCGGAGACCCCGCAACGCCGCCCAAGAACCGGCGTGAGGAGGCTCCGGCGCAGGGGGGGCCAAAACGGCCGCGCCATTTGGCGTCCGCCGCACGGTAACAGCCCCCCCCCTCGTAAACTAAACTTCCAGGTAGGAATCGGCGAAAAGGGTGTGGTTCATAATGATGTCCGCGGACTTAACCGATTCCATAAGCCGGAGATCGCAGGGGTTTACAATGGCCGAGGTAAGCCCCTGGTTGATAGCCATGGCTATCATGGTCGCGTCCATGATCGGCCGGATATGTTTGGGCATCATGTTGGAAACGTTGGAAAGGCCGCCCGTAGAGTTAAAGCCCATGTCGGATAACTGCCTGATAAAGTCCAGTACGTCTTTCTGTTTGTCCTGCATACCCTTGATGACCAGGAACAACGGATCGAACCAGATGTCCTCGGATTCCATGCCCTGGCCCATGCCCCGCTCCAACATTTCCTGGCAGTAGGCCATGCGCTCGTCGTTGTCCGAGGGGACCCCCTCCTTGGAACAGAGGGCGATAACTATGGCATCGTTAGCCGCGGCAAGATCGATATAGCCGATCCGGTCCCCGGCATCCGCCGAATTCACGATGGGTTTGCCCTTGGCGCGGTTGTACACCGAAATGCCCGCCTCAATTGCCTTTTTGTTTGCCGTGTCCAGGCACAGGGGCACGTTGTCAAAATTGTCCTGCAAAAGCTTTACCGCCCATTTCATCAGATCCTCGCCGGTCTTTTCAGCCGGGCCGATGTTCACGTCGATGTACACCGCCCCCGCGTCGAGCTGCTCCTTGGCCCGTTTCAGAATGGGTTCCGGATCCTTGTTTTCCATTGCCGCCCGGATCACCGGCGAAATACAGTGAATTCGTTCACCAATTACAATGAATTTGCCTGCCATGTTTATCCTCCAGATAAATTATACTTTGCAGATTTAAGCCTGCCCGGCAGAGAACCATCTGATCCCCTGCCGGATAAATCGAATGGTTGCTTAGACTTTTAGTTCCTTTAGGAACTTTACCACGCTGACCGCCTCGTTGGGGGCAACGATGATCTTCCAGCCCGGAAGATTCTCCTCCAGTTCGCCTTTAAGGACCGCGACCTTTCCCGGAATAACCAGATTCCTGTTTTTGATCTTGCCCTCAATGCCCTTTTCCTTGATGAACCGGGCAACGGAACTGGCGGAAAGTTTCCCGGCGGCCCAGGCGGTAAGCACCGAGTAGCCGCCCGCGTCGGATATGAGCAGGTTTACAGGCACGCCGGAACGTTCCAGCTCTCCGGACACGATGAAGTAGGTCAGGGCGAAGTCTACCGTGGTGGCGCAGATCGCGTTTTCGTCGGCGCCGTTGATGGGATAAACACCGGGCTCCACCTTCATGGGCTTCTGCGGATCAGTATAAATATTTTGCCTGAGCCCGTAAAGGGGCAGGGCCTGGGAATAACTCATATCTTCCAGAAGAATGATGGAACCGTACTTCAAGGTGAAAAGCGAGGCAAGGGCCGTCTGGAGTTCGTGGTTACCCTTGGCAACCCTGTACAGGTTGACGATGGTGGGGTAGCCGAAAGTCCTGTCCCCATCCTTGAGGGCCGCCCGCCGGATCTGAACCGTTTTGGCAAAGACCTCTTTGGCGGAAGAAGCGCCCACGTCGATAACGAGGTTCTTGTTCCCCGCCGCTTCCAGCGCGGCGACCGTATCGTGGATGCTGTCCAGGCTCGGCCCGGTAACGCCCAGGGTTACGCCGGCTTCGACGGCGATCTTGTTGAACGCCTCGTAGTTCTTCTCGTTGGCCCCGTTGAGTATGGGTTTATCGGCCTTGACAAGATCAAGGGCGGCTTTGGCGGCGTCCTCGTCATCCACTTCCAGGATAAGGGTACATTTGGTTGCCCGGGCCTTCTTTACCGTTTCCAGGAACGCGGCCTTGTCGCCCTGGTACAGCACGTTGAAAAATTCCACGGACATACGCTCGCCGATGCGCTCGTAATCGATCTTCTCCAGATGGGGAAGTTTCTTGTCTATACATTCCGCGCAGACAACCACGCCGTAGAGGCACTTGGACACGAAGGTCTTTTCGTGCCGGAAAAGCACCGTTTCGCCGCCCAGTTTGCGTTCGTTTTCCCCGGCTCCAACCTTAAGGCTCTTCATGGGCGGCTCGGTAGCTTCACCCAGGATCTTCAGCGCCTCCGCCGACATGTGGGGACACTTGTCCAGGGAAACGGCGCCCTGGGCAACTTTCATGGCAAAGGCCATACAGGTGGGATTGCCGCATTCCTTGCAGTTCGTTTTCGGGGTCAGTTTGAATATATCTAATCCTTTTAAAGCCATTTTCTCCCTCCTTAAATAATTTCCGCGATAAGCTGGTTGATGGTTTTTACCGACACCGGGTGGCGCAGGATCACCGCGTCTGAACCCGCCGCCAGAACCGCCGCCGCGGTCGCCACTTCCATGTCAATGCCCCGCTGTTCTACCGGGCCCCAGTCGGGGAAATCCTCTTCGGAAACTACCGCCTCCTTTACCGACCAGGCATCGGGGCCAACCGGGGTCATGATGGGATACTGAAGGGCCGTATCGTTCTGGGCCAGGGCCGCCGCCTTGATCCGCTCCACGGTGGAGGCCACGTACTCAAACCCGTAGCCGGCCGCGGCCGATCCCACGTTCATCACTATGCTCGGCGTAATAACCCCCGCCTGGGAGATAAGTACATTAAGCTGCTTGGCCAGGTTAATGTCAACCGCCGATTCCGCGCCGATGTTCTGTTTATACGCCAGAACCGCCGCCACCGCGATGGCCTTGTGGTTCTCTTCCTTGGCGGACAAAAGCAGCACGTTCTTGCCCTCCAGGGCCTCGGCGATCTTTTCAAACAGGGGCTTGTCCTTCTCGACATTTTTGCTGCCCTGAATCACCAGGGGCAGGGTTGAGACGGCGGCGACTTCCTTGCACAGGGCCACGCAGTCTTCCACGGACTTATCGGCGCCGTTGGGGTCGGCCCCCTCAAGGGAAAGGCTGACAAAGGCGGCCCCGGACTTTTCGCAGGCCCGCTTAACCTGATCCACGGTCGTTTCCGCCCCGGCGTAAAATTCGGCAATTCCCGGAAGTTCCCTGTCGGGCCCCAGATCGGAAATCTCAATCCCCACCCTGGGGGGATTCTTGAACGGCGCGTCAAAACTGTACAGGGGAAGCACGTTTTCACCGCCCAGGGTTATGGCGGTCTCTCCCGTACCGATCACCACCTCTTTAATGGAGGCGTTGAACTTTTGCGGATTACTTTTAAATGGCATACACTACTCTCCTTAAAATAAATTCAACTAAAACTAAGCCGGTTTCAGGATTGATTATACGAACTAAACTCCGTGGATTTCAATCCACGGATTAGTCTACAGAATCCGATCTGCGAATTTTAGTTCCCGAACTTTAGTTCGCGAACTAAAATTCGATGAATCCGGCTCTTGCGAAACATACATCTTTGAACGGTAGAAGCCGCGAAACTAAAGTTTCGCGGATTTCCCGCGTTAAGATTTAACCCCTACATCAGCGGCTCCAGGCTGAGTACCGGATGGCCCTTTTCCGAAAGGTGGTTCATCAGGCTTTCGGCGTCTTCGGTAATTGTTTCGTCGCCGATCATGGATGTAAAGTCGTCGATTCCGTAGAGTTCATGGGCGGACTTGTTGAGTTTGTTCCCCACAAAATCCTTGAGCGCCCTGGGCATCCAAACGATCCGGGCCGGACCGCCCTCGGCCGCCATAAATTTCTTGGACGAGATAAACTGCTTGCCGTGGCCCATAAAACCCGGAGTTTGAACGCCGCCGCCGGTCATGGAGGCCATTTCGGAAAAAGTCATTCCCAGGGGGGTCATACCGGAATGTTCCCGGTTGACAATAACAACGCCGTTGGAAAACGGCTCGATACCGCAGATGCACTCGAAACAGCCGCAGCTTGTCATGGGGTCCTGCATGATGGAGTAAAGCGTTACCTGCTGCAGGGCGCCGTGGGAAGCCTGGGTTACCGCTTCGTTTACATCTTCCCATATTCCGAGCCTGTCGTCTATAACCCGTTCCTTGGTTACAACTTTGCAGGGGCCGTTGGGATCAAGCTCGTTGGTGGCCTTGGCGTCCAGCCAGGAAACCGCGCCGCAGAGGCCGAGCCGTTCCGGGGTAACTACGCAGACATGGGAAGGCGAGAAAGACTGACAGAGTATGCAGTTGTAAAAGATCTCCACGCTCTCGTCCGTAAGGGACTGAAGCCGGGAGTCGCGCTTTTCATAAGCGGCCTGGGCCTGGACTCTAAGTTCCTTTAGTTTTTCCGGATCGGTGATGATCTTTACCTGGCATTTGTCGATGACCTTTTCGTATTCGCTTTTCATCTTGGCGTAAAGCACCTCGCCGAAGTGTTTCGCCCGGAAACCCGCGGCAAAGGCGTTCTTGCTTACCCGCACCCGGATAAGGTCCCGCTGGCCGGTGTGCATTACCCCTTCCATAAAGTTGATGAAGTGGTGGATTCTCCTTTCAAATACCGGTTCGAAATCGCTCTGCATGTTCTTGCCGGCCACTTCCACGATCATCGCCATGGGGAAACGGCTTCCCGCTTCAACCGTGTCAATATCCGGGCCGATAAGCTCGATCTTGTGATCTTCCACTTCCGCAAGGTCCTGGGTGCGCACCCACTCGAAGCAGTCCATCTTGGTAGCGTCTATATCGACCTGGGTATCGGGTCTGCGCACAATTTCCCCCTCAAAGGCCGAGGAGAAGGCCACGGGAATATCGATCTTTGTAACCTTGATCTTGATGTCCCTGGCCTCCAGCGAAGTTTCGATAAAGTCCTTCGTGTTGGTCTGGATGATAAGGCTCTTGGGAACCGCCCACATATCATTCGTGTCGTTGGTGATGACCGGGAAGCCCATGGCGATGGCGCCGCCGCCGCAGCCAACCACAATATCGGCAACCGGGGCAAAGGCGTTTACAAAGGCCCGGATCCGGTGGAAGGTGTAGTGATCGAAGGCCTCCTGATCCCCGGGCTGCACGTTTCCGAAGATCATGGCGGCGCGGTTTAACACGGAGATGATGTGGGCTACCGACCAGATATCCGGCCCCACAGGTACCACGCGCACGGAAAAGCTCATGTTGATGTTCATCCGTTTTGCCTGATCGATGATCCCCCCGATGAGGAACACGAAGATAGCGCGGCTCTGGTAACCCTTGATAAGTTCCGCCGCTTCCTCATCCGAGGGCGCGGGGCCGATGATGACCACAAAGCCCGGTATGTCGCCGGTAACCAGGGGCACCCC
>JAIRND010000186.1 GCA_031258225.1 Treponema sp.
CCATACCCTCCCGGTTCGGGAAGGCCGGGGATAAGCGTTTTATAATACCCATGGGGAATCTGTATCAGTACGCCGGAACCGTCCCCGGTTTTGTTATCGGCGCTTTCCGCGCCCCGGTGCTCCATCCGTTCCAGAACCTCTAATCCCCGCTTTAAAATATCATGGGACGGACGGCCCTTAATATCCGCGACAAACCCTATTCCACAAGAATCATGTTCATCTTCCGGCCGGTAAAGTCCTTGACACTGGTCAGCCCCCTCTTCGTGTTCACCCATGAAAAAACTCCTTAACCAGGGCGCCTTTCAAACAAAAGTTTCAAAAGGCCCCCCATAAAAACGCTCGCTTCCTCTTTTTCAAAGGCCGGGCCTTTCAAAATTTTCGATCCCCAAGGACCTGACTTTAAAAACACCCCAAACCCCTAACCTCTTATTTTTATATAGAATTGTGTTTTTATGCAAGATGGTTGTATAAATTTTCAAAAATTCAGAAAGGAAAAGGGGAACCCGGGGATTTTTTAAATTTTTCGATTTGACCCTAGGCGGAATCGAACCGTCAACCTACTCCTTAGGAGGGAGCCGCTCTATCCATTGAGCTACAGGGCCTAAATTGTCCGCGCCGGTTTCAAAATTTGATATCCTGAAACAACTTCTCTATGTATAACACAAAAAGGGGGAGTGGTAAAGCCTTCGCATTACCCCAGAATTAATCCGGCCGAAAAGGGGCTGGTACCGGTTTAATTGTGTCTTGACGCCAGGGCAACGCTGATTAACGTGTGGCTCATCAGTGTTGCCCTATTGTTTTTCTCGTTTTTCTGCGAAAAAACCCCATTAAAGGAGGACTGAATTATTCGCCTTCGAATAATTCAGCGCTTCCTTAGCGCACGTCCCGTATGTCTTCCAGTTCCATATCGGGAATAACCTTCAACACGGCCTCCGCTTCGGCGCGGCTCAGGCCGGTAATGTGCAGGGTCCCCCGGCGGTGGGCCAGATCATCCCCCTCAGAGGACGCAAAAGACACGATGTTACCCCCCTTCTCCGCTATGGCTCCGGTTATCTTCGCGAGCTGCCCCGGCTTCTCGCTTATGTTGAATACAAGCCTGACCCCGGGATGCCTGGCGCCAAAAGCGTTGATGAAAACCCGGAAAAGGTCCGTGTCCGTGATAATCCCAACCAGGAGGGAGCCTTTCATGACCGGAAGGCAGCCTATATTCTTATCCACCATGATCCGGGCGGCCTCTTCCACTACCTCGTTTTCGTCCACGGTGATCACATGGCGCTCCATGATTTTCTCAATCTTGAGTTTGGAAAGCAGGTAGCTGATCTCGTAAATATCCAGGGTAGTAGCCGAAGACGGCCCGGCCTTAATCATGTCCTTCCTGGTCACCAACCCCACCAGGTTGTCGTTCTTATCCAGTACCGGCAGATGGTTGATCTTTTCCTTATCCATCAGCGCCCGGGCGTCGTTCACCGAAAAATCGGGGTTAATGAAAATTGGATTTTTCGTCATAACACGGCTAATTATCATGACGCACCTCCTGTCCTTAATTTTAAACCTATCTCCGGTATTTCACAACATTACAAAACGAAGCTCCATACCGGCAATTCAAAGCACGGAAACACGGGACAGCCCCTTGCCGCCGAATTTACGGCTCCCGCTATCCCCCTAAATACGCCGCCTTGACCGCTTCGTCCTTCATAAGGTCCGCGGCGGGACCGCTTTTTACCACCTGGCCGGTTTCAAGGATGTAACCCCGGACGGCTACCCCCAGGGCTTTGAAGGCGTTCTGCTCCACCAGAAGTATGGTAGTCCCGCTCTCGTTGATACGGCGTATGATCGAAAAAATCTCGTCTACCAGGATGGGGGCAAGACCCATGGAAGGTTCGTCCAGCAGGAGGAGCCGGGGTTTAGCCATGAGGGCGCGGCCCATGGCGAGCATTTGCTGTTCCCCGCCGGAAAGGGTCCCCGCCACCTGGCGTATACGTTCTTTGAGCCGGGGAAATATGCCGAAAACCGTGTCCATATCCTGTCTGACGCCGGGCCTGTCCTTACGGGTGTAGGCCCCCATTTCCAGGTTGTCCCGGACCGAAAGATTGGCGAAGATACGCCGGCCTTCAGGAACCTGCACAAGCCCGGACGCGACGATACGGTCGGGAGGCACGGCGGTAATGTCCCGGTCGTCAAAAAAAACCGTACCTGCGGTCTTTTTGATGATGTTGGAAATTCCGTGGAGGGTGGTTGACTTTCCCGCCCCGTTGGAACCGATGAGGGTGATGATTTCCCCCTGGGCGACCTCGAAAGAAATGCCTTTCAGGGCCTGTATTGCCCCATAATGAACCGTTAAACCGGAAACCTTAAGCATTGAGCAGCGCCTCCTCTCCGAGGTAAGCCTTGATCACCGCCGGGTCCCGCTTGATGTCTTCGGGAAGGCCCTCGGCAATGGTCCGGCCGTAATCCAGGACGAGGATCCGTTCACAGATCCCCATCACCAGACGCATGTCGTGTTCAATGAGGAGTATGGTCAGATGGAACTCCTTACGGATAAAGGAAATCATGTTCATGAGTTCCACCGTTTCCTGGGGATTCATCCCCGCGGCCGGCTCGTCCAAAAGCAGCAACGTCGGATTAGACGCCAGCGCCCGGGCTATCTCCAGCTTCCGCTGTTCCCCATAGGGAAGGTTCCGGGCCAATTCATGTTTCTTCCCTTCGATTTTGAAGAGGGAAAGAAGTTCCCCGGCCTTGGCCGTCATGTGTTCCTCGTCAATACGGAACCGTTTGAGCCGGAAAAGTACGTCCAGCGGGCTTTCTTTCCTCCCCGAATGGAGGGCTATACGCACATTATCTTCCACGGTCAGGTTATTGAAAAGCCTGATGTTCTGGAAAGTCCGGGATATACCCATCCGGTTGAGCCTGGAGGGAATCATCTTTCCCGCCTGGTGGATCTTGCCGTACCGGTCCCAAAAAGCGATCTCCCCTTCCGTGGGGGTGTATATCCCCGACAGCATATTGAACACCGTGGTCTTCCCCGCCCCGTTGGGACCGATAAGGCCCACCAGTTCTCCCTTGTAGAGTTCACAGGAAAAATTACTCACCGCCCGGAGTCCGCCAAAGACAATGGAAATGTCCGCTATTTTGAGTACCATATCCCGTTGTTCAGCCATTGGATTCCCCCTCTCCGGCATTACCGGCGGCTCGGGCGGAACGGCGGCGGCCACCCCGTATCCTGGCCCAGGTCCGGACAAAGGAGAATTCCCTGGTTCCCAAAAGTCCCTGGGGCCTGAACAGCATGATGAAGATCAAAATCAGAGGATAGATGAGGAGCCGGTAATCCTGAAGGAACCGCAGGAATTCCTGGAGGTAGGTCAAAACAAAAGCCGAAAGGATGGCTCCCGTCATGGACCCCATGCCGCCGAGAACCACATAGATAAGAAAATCTATGGATCTGAGGAACTGGGCTATATCGGGTTTGACGAAACCGACCACCATGGCGTACAGACACCCCCCTACACCGGCGATAAAGGAGGCGACAACAAAACCTATCATCTTATAGCGGAAAATATTGATACCGCAGGAATTGGCGGCGATTTCATCCTCCCGGCAAGCCATGATAGCCCTGCCGTAACTGGACCGGAGAAAATTCTGCAACAGGGCCAGAACGATGATCAGCGCCGTTATGACCACCACAAAGGCCAGTTCCCCGTTCAGTACCATCATGGTAGTAAACTGCCTGCCGTTGGGACCCCCGGTCAGGGATTTCAGGTTGATGAACACGACCCGGATGATCTCGCCGAATCCAAGGGTAACGATGGCCAGGTAATCCCCGGACAGTTTGAGTACCGGAAAGCCGATAAGAAAACCCGCAATAGTGGTAAGCAGGATGCCGCACACCGCGGCCAGAGGCAAGGGAAACCCCAGGTCCAGACTGAAGAAGATGCAGGAATAGGCTCCTATAGCCAGAAACCCCGCCTGGCCCAGGGAAAGCTGCCCGGTTATTCCCACTATCATATTGACCGACATGGCCATGATAGCGTAAACTCCGCCCATGGTGATGATGTGGGCCGTATAAGCGTCCAGGACGCCGGTTTTTATCAACAAGAAAGGAAGAAGTACCGCAAGAATACTCACCACCGTTAAGAGGACCGTTGCGTGATAGGGCTGTGCGCCGTACGCTGCGCCATACGTTTGACGTTCTGCCATATCTCTATACCTTTATCTTGAATTTTCTGCCGAGTATCCCCGTGGGTTTAATCAGCAAAACAATGATCAGTATGCTGAAAGAAATCGCGTCGCTGTACTGACTGGAAATAAAACCCTTGGTCAGCGTTTCCGCTATACCAAGAATAAAGCCTCCGAGCATAGCGCCGGGGATGGACCCTATGCCCCCCAAAACCGCCGCCACAAAAGCCTTGAGACCGGGCATCATGCCCATAAGGGGGTTCACCTGAGGATACGCCGAAGCGTAAAGTACGCCCCCCGCCGCCGCCAGGACGGACCCCAGGGCAAAAGTAAAGGCGATAATCCCGTTTACCGAAATCCCCATAAGACTCGCGGCGCCCTGATCAAAGGAAACCGCCCGCATGGCCTTGCCCCGCTTCGTGTAGTTTACCAGCAAATTCAGAGCCAGCATGAGGAGGGCCGAAAGGAAGATTACTATCAACTGAATGTTGGAAATTGAAAGGCTGCCCCCCAGGTCTATATTGATCACCGCGGGCTGGGGAAACTGACGGGGATTCGGCCCTATAAAGGGAAGAACCCTGGCGCCGTTTTCCAGAATCAGACTCACCGCGATGGCGGTGATCAGGGAATTGAGCCGCGGCGCGGACCGCAAAGGCCGGTACGCCAGGCGTTCTATGGCGATGCCGAAAGAAGCGCAGATCAGGGCCGAAACAATGAAAGCCGCAAGCATACCTATGGGCCCCGCGCCTATAGCGCCCAAGACAAAGAAAGCCGTATACGCCCCTACCATCAGAATATCCCCATGGGCAAAATTGATGAGCAATACTATCCCGTAGACCATGGTATATCCCAAGGCTATAAGCGCGTAAATAGAACCCAAGGAAAGGCCGTTAATAAGCTGTTGTAAGAATATCATACCCTTACCGTCCCCATAAAACATATAACCTGCCCTGTCCAAACAACAGGGCAGGTCGTTCTCGTGCGGTTCCGGTTCCCTTATTTGGGATTAACGGTAGTTTTGTACGCGTTGGCCAGTTTGCCGTCTTTACGGACGATTTCAAGAATGGCCGCGCCCTTGATGGGATCGCGGTTCTCGTCAAACCGGATATTGCCGGTAACATAGGGGCCGTTGAGCTTCGCCATGGCGCCCTTAACAACAGAGGTGTCAAAGGTTCCCGCGGCTTTAATCCCGTCGGCCACAAGCATCATGGTGTCATAACCGAGGGCGGAGAACTGGGAAGCGGGCTTGTTGTATTTGGCGGTAAACGCCTTAACAAAGGACTGACCCTTGGGATCGGTGGTATCCGCCGCGAAGCCCGCGGACCAGAAGCCGTTGAGCGCCTCGTCCCCGGCGTTGTCGATGAGGCCGTCCCAGCCGTCGCCGCCTACCAGGGCGCAGGTGATCCCCTGGGCACGGAGCTGCTTCGCCTGGAGAGCTACATCGTTGTAATAGTTGGGGAGGTACACCACTTCGGGATTGGCCGCCCTGATACGGGTTACCTGGGCATTAAAGTCAACATCGCCGGTCTGATAGGCTTCGTCGGCCACGATCTGGCCGCCTATGGCCTTGAACTGGTTGCGGAACGATTCGGCCAGCCCGGTGTTGTAATCCGCCCCGGCATCGTAAAGAATGGCCGCCCGGCGGGCGCTCAGGGTATCAAAAGCAAAATCGGCGCCGACTACACCCTGGAAGGGATCGATGAAACAAGTACGGAAGATATAATCCCCGGCCCTGGTAACCGCCGTATTGGTGGCCGAAGGGGAGATGAGGATCACCTTCCCCTGTTGGGCAAGGGCGGTCATCGCCTGGGTAGCCCCGGAAGTACTGGAGCCGAGAACATAGGCAACCTTATCCCTGGTGGTCAGCTTGGTAAAGGCGTTTACCGATTTCTCGGCGTTACCCTCGTCGTCTTCGGCAATCAGGCTCAGTTTTTTGCCCAAAAGCCCGCCCGCCGCATTGATCTCGTCAATGGCCAGCAGTATCCCGTCCCTGGACTCGTTCCCGTAGAACGCGACCTGGCCGGAAAGGGGGAAAACCGCGCCTATCGCAACGGTATCGGAAGCCTGGCCGCCGGCGGCGAAGACCATGGACGCGGCGCAACAAAGCGCCAGAACAACCACGATAAATTTCTTCATAAAAACTCCTCCATATTATATTTTTCTGAATTAATATTTTACGCATATTTATACAATCTGTCCAGAGGCGTTTGTATAAATTTTCAGTAATTCCAAATTTGAAAGCGGAGGATCATTAAACAAATGGCCGGGGAAAACCAGCAGTTACGAAATGAAGAACCCAGGAACAAGCTCCGGGGTATGGACCACGCCTTCCAATCAAAAAAATCGCCCTGAAGGGCGAGACATATTGTTTTGGTAAGGTATTTGTCTCAGGGCACATATCCTTTATAACGCCCTAAAGCTCCCCCGCCGCAAGGCGGGTTCTTGGGCATATACCCTTCGCATACAATCACGGTGAAGCAGTCCAAATACCGAATTAGGAATTGTAAGACTGAAGTTTTGAAAGAGGCTCTATCTTCTTACAACTCCAGCGCAAAAGTTCGTGAGGTATTCGTGATTATCCATGACTAAAAGTAAAATTGCTGTTACAATTCCTTAAACAGGTCCGCCAGGTCCAGTAGCAGCTCGTCATTGGGCATATTCTTCCCGACCGCCTCCACCACTTCCTCGTGGATCATGTTGCAATCAGCATCCCTAAGAAAGCGCCGCCACCAGGGAAAACCACTTTCCCGCCACGGTAAGCCAAACCTCTTTGTAGGTGGCGTTATTGGACTGAGGCCAGTAGGGAAGGTCCTCGTTATACCGGGTCTGTATACCCACCGGCAGTTGTCCGGTCATAGTGCCCGGCAGGAACGCCGCCTGCTCCGGGTAGTTGCAGCCTTCTCCGTACATCAGGGACTGGCAGAAGGGATTTTTCCCCAGGACCCAGTAGAGCTGCTCCCGGGCAATGTCCAGAAGTTCCCCGTCCCCCAGAATTCTTCCACAGATAGCCGCGGCCTTTCCCGTGGCAATGTGGACGGCGCTGTTCCCCCGGAAGGAGAACCACACCGGGAAGACCCGCAGGTAGTGTTCCCCATCCAGGGCTGTCCCGGCCTTAAGCTGGGCCTGGTATTCTTCTACCGCATTGGCCCCAAGACCCTGGTGCTGACATTCAAAACTTTCCC
>JAIRND010000197.1 GCA_031258225.1 Treponema sp.
TCGCAAAAACCACGATAAATGGGCTGCTTACGGAGTTTGCAAGGTAAAATCGCCTCATAGGTGGTACCCATTCGGCGATTTTTTGGGTTTCACGCGCGAAGCGCGACAAACTCCTAGCGGAGGCCCTTTAATTGGTGATGATTGACATACTAATGCCCGGTAACTCTTAATCGGTTGTTCAGGGCCGCGCCGTTTCGCCCGGGGATGTTTCGCCCTTGTTCGGGCCTTCCCCCGCCCCGATTTTTTGGGCGTGTTTCAGTCCATGTATCAAGCCCGCGATGTACTGCTGGTTTTCGGCGGAAAGCCGGGGAAATTTCGCGAGTAACTGATCCAGTTTTTCAGCCTCCGCCGTAGCGTCCACGGTATTCCCCCTTTTGGAAAACTCTCTAAGAGAGAAATATATCTCCTTGTGAGAGTTCCGTCAAGTGGCCGCCGCCGGGCATGGTGCCAGGCCCAAATTTGGTTCTTGATTGGCTTCCCGGTTTCCGGTATCATTCCCCTGCCCCGCAGCCAGGAACCATGCGAGGAGAGGCCGCCCAACCCCGTCAGGTCCGGAAGGAAGCAGCGGTAAGCGGTTCCCTTCTGCGCCGTGGGGGCGTAAGCCCGTCCTGGTTCGGGGTTTTTTATGACTTTTTCATAACTTCACAGAGCCCCCGGCAATCGTTATACTGGAATGATGGCGCTTCAGACCGGAGGAACCGCGAAATTTGAGGTAACCGCCACCAGACGGCGGCCCAGAACGCTGGACGAGCTGGCGGGCCAGGAATTTGTGGTTTCCACACTGAAAAATTCCCTGAAAGAACGGACCATTGCCCACGCGTACCTGTTCTCCGGACCACGGGGCTGCGGTAAAACCAGCGCCGCCCGGATTCTTGCCCGGTCCCTGAACTGCGAACAAGGGCCGGGTCCCGTACCCTGCGGGGTCTGCGCCAACTGCCGGGAGATCGCCGCCGGTTCCAGCCTGAACGTAATCGAGATCGACGGGGCCAGCAATACCTCGGTCAACGACGTGCGGCAGATCAGGGACGAGGTGCTGTTCCCCCCCCAGAACGGAAACTACAAGGTCTACATCATCGATGAAGTCCACATGCTGTCCACCAACGCCTTTAACGCCCTGCTCAAGACCATCGAGGAGCCGCCCCCCTACATCGTCTTTATCTTTGCCACGACGGAACTCCACAAGGTACCGGCCACGATTAAAAGCCGCTGCCAACAGTTCGCGTTCCGTCTTATCCCCATTGAGACCATCAAGGCCATCCTTGCCGATGTCTGCGCGGAGATAAAGGTAGAGGCCGAGGACGAGGCCCTGTTCTGGATAGCCCGCGAATCCACTGGCAGCCTGCGGGACGCCTTTACCCTCTTTGATCAGGTCGTCTCGTTTTCCGGGGGTCATATCCGCGCGGAACTTATCCGGGAAAAATTGGGCCTGGTGGGGCTTGAACGGCTCAACGAACTGGCGGAGGCCTGCGTGGAGGGGGACCTTATGCGGGGCTTCGATCTGTTTGACCGGATTCTCTCCGCCGGGGTCGCCATCGAACAGTTTGTCATCGACCTGGCCGCCTACTACCGGAGCCTCCTCCTGTTGAAAAATTCGGTAACGCGGGAATCCCTGCTGGGGTATCCCGCGGAGCGTTTTTCGGCGAAGGTCCTGGGGGCGCTGGATTCAGGGCGGCTTGAACGGGCACTGGAACTGCTCCTTGCCTGTTACCGGGACATCAGATACTCCGTATCCCCCCGGTTTGAACTGGAAATTCTTGTTTCCAAACTCTCCTGGTTAAAAGACTGGGTCTCCCCGGCGGAACTGACGGCCGCTGTGGAGGAAGCCCGGAAGGCGCTGGGAACCGGGAACCCCGGACGCCCTTTCGCGGGACGGGAGTTTGTACCGGCACGGGAAACTCCCGCGCGGATGCCGGAACCTAACCGGCCAATGGAGCCCGCGCGTGCGGCGGAACCAGGCCGTCCGGCTTCCTTAAGTGAGGAATTCCGGCGCCGTATGGCGGCCAAGGAAGAAACGCGGGAACCGGCCCCAATGCCGGCGGATACGCGGCCCGGACAGGATCAGGGGGCCGGGGATGAGGACATCCCCATGTGGAGTACCCTGAATCGTACCGAATTACCGGAAGAACCGCCCCTGGACCCCCTGGCCCAGCGGGTACTGCGGATCTTCCGTGGAACCGTGGTTTCCACGGAGACCGCCGTTTCCCCGGCAGGGAGGAGCGAATGAAGATAAACCCCTTTGAAATTCTTAAAAACGCCCAGCGGCTGCAGGAACAGATGGGCTCCCTTCAGGATAAACTTGCCGCCGTTGTCGTAACCGGCCAGTCGGGCGGCGGTATGGTGGAGGTTGACCTTAACGGCAAAATGGAGGTACTGGCGGTCCGTATCGCGCCGGAAGCGGCGGAGGATATCCCGATGCTGCAGGACCTTGTGGCGGCGGCCTTTAGTGCCGCCCTGGAAAAGGCGCGGGAACGTACCAGCGCGGAGATGGGAAGCCTGGCCTCCAGCATGGGCATTCCCCCGGGGAGCATGCCCGGCGGCTTTCCGGCGGGGCAATGAACGGCGCCCCGCGGCCCGGCAGCCACGAGGGCGCCATTGACCGGCTTGTATCCCTGTTCTCCAGGCTGCCCGGCATCGGCAAAAAAAGCGCGGGCCGCATGGTCTACCACATCCTGGACGGGGACCCCGCCTACGCCCGCCTCCTGGCCGGCGAATTGGGCCTGCTGCACGAGGCAATCCGCCGCTGCTCTGTCTGCGGCAGTTTTACCGAAACCGACCCCTGTCCCGTGTGCGCCGATTCGGAGCGGGACCACAGCCTGATCTGCGTGGTAGAGCGGCCCCAGGATGTGCGGATCATCGAGGAGTCCCGCGAATTCCGGGGTGTCTTTCACGTTTTGGGCGGACTTATCGCCCCGCTGGACGGCATCGGCCCCGACAATCTGCGAATCGGCGATCTTGTGAGCCGGGTCCGCCGGGGCGGGATCCGGGAACTGATCCTGGCCTTTAACCCCACCGTCGAGGGGGACACCACCGCCCTGTACCTTCAAAAACTCCTCAAAGACCTTGAGGTAGAGGTAAGCCGCCTGGCATCGGGGCTGCCCGTGGGGGGGGACCTGGAATACACCGACAAGCTAACCCTGTCCCGCAGTTTCCGGGGCCGGGTAAAACTGTAACCGGTGCGGCCGGACCCGATGTATTAAAATAGTCGCGCCGCGTATAACGAGGCTGCCGGAAAATCCTGTTTTGTGGCGTTACGTCCTATCAGCCTGTCGCAGTGGTCAAATTCTCTTTATCTTGATAATCGCCCATACTATGTACCGGTAAACGGCGGTTCGGGGGGAAGGGGCCGGGGGGTTCTCCGGAAGGCGGTAAGCGGCGCGGAACCACCCGCGACGCCGGCGGGATCAAGGCGCGGCGCTCTCTGTTCGGGAACAAGGTTCAAATCCAGTACGTCCTGAACCAGGAAGGCGATAAAAACCGCCAGGGCGGCAAAAACCGCGATAAGGCAGATGCTTTGGTTGTCCATGGACCGCCGTTCCCCGGCGGTGATCACCGCTCCGGGAAACAGGGGGACCTCCCGGTTCTGCCCCAGGCCCACGATACGGACAAATTTCTCACCCTCCTCCCCCAAACCCAGATCGCGGGCGTAGACGCGGATCGTATCGCGGTCGTACAACAGGGCGTTTCTCGTGCTTTCCAGTTCCAGATTGATCCGCTTAAGGTCCTCTATGTTCGTTTTCTGCCGTGCCCGTTCCTCCAGCAAGCCGTTGTAGGCGGGAATCCCCTTTGCCCCCCCCAAAAGGGATACCGTTGTGTACACAAGCGCCAGGACCCAGAAGACCGCGCCGTACTTTACTACTCTCATTCCATCATTTACGGTTGTCCACCCGCCCTTCTTAACTCACATTGACAGGAGAAACCCCCTGGGCTACCATTTCTTACTGTGGAGCCGGTATTAAACCCGGTGGTTTTGAAACAGCCTCTGTGGATATTGTTCGAGAAGACCGATAAGGTAATAAAGAGGAGGATCGGCGAGGGTGTCCGGCCGTCATTACCTCTCTTAACGCTCGCCGGGGGAATACATGCAGAAGAACAAACCGTCAATATATCAGGATCGGGGGACCATAGGTTCGGCCAAGGAACTGGATGAATACGGAGTATGGGTAAAAAGCGAACCCCAGATTCTCGAACCGGGCGGCGCCGAACCGGGCAGTGATTTATCCCTGGATGAACTGCCCGATTTTTCCGTTGACTCGGACGTTTCCTCCGGCTTAGGCACGACGGATTTTTCGATTCCGGAAGACGATTTTAACCTTGACGGGTTCGATACGGGTACGGAAGGGGACGGAACGGACCAAGCCGGCGCCGCGGAAGGGGATCTTCCAGGTTTCCCCGGGGAACACGGGATGCCGTTTTCAATTGATGAGGACGAATCGGCGGAACTGGGCGGGGAGCCGGATTTTTCCCTGGATGAAGACGCCTTTTCGCTGGACGAAGACGCCCTTCCATCGGGTGAAGACGCCCTGGACGGGGAGGAACCTTCCCTGGAACTCCCGGCCCTGGAGGAACCGGCCGGCGAAAAGGACGATAACGAGGGCTTTGTCGATATATCGCTGGAAGATCTGCTGGGCCAGGCGGAAGACAAGGCGTCCGCCGAACAGAGCCACGACAGGGACGGCGGCCGGCCCGCCGGGGAAATCGACATGTCTACCCAGCTTCTTATGAAAATCGCCGGGGAACTTTCTTCGATCCGCCAGGAGTTAAGCGCCCTTAAACAGGAATTTTCGATGAGCCGGGGCGGTCTTGAGGTGGAATCAGGCGAATCCCGTGGGTTTTTTGACAACGCCGGCGGCGACGACAAGATAGCCCTTACCGGAGACGAACTTAACAACATCATCAGCACCGCGGATTTTACCGAGGAAACCGGGGCGGACGCCGGGAGCCCGGATGGGGAAGACGGCCCGGAACCTCTTGGGGATGGTTCTGCCGGGGCGGAACTCCCCGCCGTTGATCTCTCCTTTGAGGAAGACCCGCTTCCCGAAATTCCGGATGACCTGATGGATGTTCAGCCCCTCACGGAAGACCGGGATCAGGTGGAGGAAGGACTCAGCCTGGTGGAGGAAGCCGGTAACGCCGGTCTTTCCCCGGCGGACCTTTCCATGGGTTTTTCCCTGGACGCTTCCGAAGACGTTCTTTCAGAAGACGTTCTCTCCGAAGACGGCCCCGCCGAAAGCGCCGGGGAGGAACTGGAACTCCCGGAAATTTCCCTGGACGACGCGGAGGACCTGCTTGCCTTAAACCCGGAAACCATCACGGATGAAGACGCCGAATCCGCCTTTCCCGATATCTCTCTGGACTTTGCCCCCGACGCCGTTCCGGAAGAATTCCCGAATGAGGCCCCCAATGAAGCTCGCGGCGATGTCCAGGACGAAATTCCGGATGAAACCCCCGTGGAGGAGGCCCTGGACCTGGGGGACTTTGAGGACGGGGCCCTGGACCTGAGCGACGCGGTAATCGACGAGCCGGATCTTGGGGCGCGGATTCAGGAAAACCCGCCGCTGGAACCGGTTCCGTCCGATGTCGCCGTTTTTGAGGAGCCTCCGGAAGAGCCCCTGATTGAGGAAGCGGCCATAGAAATCGAGGATGAAACGGAAATCGCCAGACCGGAGGAAAGCGCCGCGGAGATCCCCGCCATGGGGACCGGCGGATCGCGGGGGGTGGAGCAGATCATCCCGGAAGGGTTTCTGGTTGAAGAACTTGACGACGAGGGGGAGGCGGGTTTTGGCGGCGCCGGGCTTGATACCCTTGACGAGGGTGTTTCCCTGGACGAGATACCTGAGGATCTCCCGCCGGAAGAGGAAGTACTGGCCGAAGACGCCGCGGAACCGGACATTGCCGGGCTTCCGGGGAACTTCAGAAAGGAGTTAAAGCAGGTCCTCTCCTACATGGACCAGTTGCTGGAATCCCTGCCGGAAGAAAAGATCGAGGAATTCGCCCAATCCGAGTACTTCGATACCTACAAAAAACTGTTTAAGGACCTGGGGTTGACCTGATGGGGCTTTTGAGCAAAGCCGCCAGGACCAGGAACCCCGCCCCGGAAGGCCGGGAAGCGGACAACGGGAACTCCGTTGGGGTTCCCCCCGAATACGCCGCGGTCTGTAAACTTCCGGGGGAACTGCAAAACGAGATCATCAAGTACTGCAATACCTTTACCTCGGTTCACGGCATTGTCCTTGCGTGCCCGCGGAGTTACGATGAGGAAAAGGAGCGGGAAACGTTTTGCGGACAGGTAAGCCGTATCGTTGCCGCGCTTGGCAGCGCGGTTCCCCTGTCATCCCGCCACATCCTCGTGCTGTTTTCAAATACGATTGACAGGGAACTCCTGGCCCACCGCCTTTCCAAAAGTCTGGAGACGGAGGCCCCGGTGGTGTTCCAGGCGGATAATGTGAACGCTGTGGTGGAATATATCCGGCCCTTCCTGCAATGATCGCCCTGCACTCCCGGTACAACCCCCAGGCGGAAGCCGAACGGTACCTGGACGCCCTTTCCATTCCCCCGCATATCCGCTGTTTTATCCTGATAGAGCCCGGCCTGGGCTACATGATCCCCGTTTTATCACGGCGTTTCCCCGGCGCGCGTTGTATCGCCCTCCATGTTTCGGCCTCCCAGGACAGCGCGGGGTCCGTGGAAAACGGGCATACGGTGTATTGGAACCCCGGCCTCCGGCTTCCGGCGGAAGAATTTCTGGGGCGGGAACTGGAGAAACTGGCGGGAGGCTTTGGGCCGGAATCGATAAAGATAATCGAATGGCGGCCCAGCCGGGACCGGTACGGGGATCACTACGTCAAACTCCTCGCCGCGGCCGCGGCCGCCATCAGGCGTTTCGCCGCGGAACGCCGTACCCTGCGCGCCTTTGGGCGCCGCTGGTTCCGTAATTTTTTCAGGAATCTGCGCCTCCTCCGCCGGTTTCCGGTACTCCCCGTGCTTAGGGAAACGGCCGCCCCGATCCTGATTACCGGATCGGGTCCTTCCCTTGAGGAAAGCCTCCCCCTTATCAGAAAGCTGGAGGGGCAATGCGTTATCATCGCCGCCTCATCCTCCCTCATGGCCCTCCACGGGGTAACACCGGACCTGGTCCTGAGTACCGACGGCGGCGGCTGGGCCCTGCTCCACCTCTACGAACTGTTCCGGGCCAGGCCGGCCGGTAAGCCCGCCGGCCTGGCCGCCAGCCTTATCGCGAACCTCCCCTCCCAATGCGGCGGCCTTCCGATCCTGGGCATCGCCGACGGCAGCCTCTGGCAGGGCCTTATTCTGCGGGGCCTGGGCATCTCCCACCTGGTCCTGCCCCAGCGGGGAACCGTTACGGCCACGGCCCTGGACCTGGCGCTGGCCCTGGGCCGGGGAAAGGTCATAATCGCCGGAATGGACCTGGATACGCGGGATATCCGTACCCACGCGCGGCCCTACAGCTTCGACCGGCTCTGGCGGGAGGGGGCTTCCCGGTTCCGGGGCGAGTACAGCCAGAGTTTCTTCCGCCGGATGGCCGCGCGCGAGGGGGGAAGCTACCGCGTCTACGCCGAATGGTTTGCCTCCCGGCTCAATTCCTATGAGGGAAGGGTCTACACCCTGGGAACCAACAACTCCCTGTTCGCGGGCCTCCCCCGCATAGGGGCGCGGGATCTGCCCCTGTCCCCCGTCCGCGGGCCGGAACCGGCCCCCGCGCAAGCCCTCTCCCCCGGCCCCGCCGTTCCCCAGGCCGTGCGCCGGGCTGTGGGGATACTCACGGCGGCCCTTGAGGACCCGGAAACCCGGGAAACCATCGTTGGGGAACTGGCCCCCCTGCTCCTCCCCGGCGGCCCCCCCCGGTTGGACGCGATCCGCTCCGAGGTGGAATCCCTATCCCGCCTTTCCGGTGAAATCCGATGAGCGGGCCCGATCCCTACGCCCTCTTTGAGGGGAACCGCGCCTGCCTCCGGGACCGGGAACTGGCGGAACGCCTTGCCGCCCCGCGGCCCGATTTTTCCGCCCCGGTCCACTACCGGTTCATGGAGGCCCGGAACGGCGATCCGGTCCCCGCCATCGCCTCCCGTCCGCTTCACTCCCTGTTCGATCCCCGGCGCGAGGGGGAGCGGCTGGTCTCCACGCTGGACGGGGAGGATTTTCTTATCGTTTTTGGGTTTGGGGGGGCTTACCATGTGGAGGCGGCCCTGGCGCGGCCGGAAACCGACCAGGTTGTGGTCGTCGAGTTCGGACTCCGGGGCTTCGCGGAACTCCTTGGCCTGCGGGATCTGCGCGGCCTTATCGCGGACCCTCGGCTGCGGCTGCTCGTGGATCCCCCTCCCGGCGCGCTGGAACGCCTGATCCCCGATCTCTACCTTCCGGCCCTTTCGCGGGCCATCAGGACCCTGCCCCTGCGGCCAAGGGTAGAGGGCGGCGCGTTCGCCGCGGCGGCGGCGGAGGTCCGTTCCGCCATAGGCCGGATCTCCGCAGACTATTCGGTCCAGGCCCACTTCGGAATAAGGATGTTCAAGAACACCCTGCGGAACCTCCTTGGGGCGGAAACCGGGGGGCCCGCCCTGCCCCGGATATGCCGGGCCGTGGTCTGCGCCGCGGGCCCCTCCCTGGATTCCCAGCTCCCCCGCATCGCGGAGGCCAGGGGCCGGAAGGGGGCGCCCTTTCTCATCGCCACCGACACCAGCCTCCCGGCCCTGTTAAGCGGGGCCCTGGAACCGGACGCGGTCATCTCCATCGACTGCCAGCATATCGGCTACCGGCACTTCATCCCTCCCCGCCGCTCCCGGCCGTGTAAAACCGGCGCTGTTCAGGCGGCTTCCCCGGGCGCCGCCCCCCTTATCCCGCCCCATATCCCCCTGTTCCTGGACCTGGCAAGCCCGCCCTCCCTGGCCTCCCTGGCGGCGCGGCCCGTTTTTTGTTCCGCCGGCCATCCCCTTACCGCCTACATCGCCTCCAGTTGGCGGCCCTTCCCGCGTATCGACGGTTCCGGGGGCAACGTTACCCACGCGGCGGTTTCGCTGGCGGAATCCCTGGGGGCCGCGGAGATTGAACTGTACGGCGCGGATTTTTCGTACCCCCTGGGCAGGACCTACGCGCGGGGAACTTATATCTTCCCCTACTTTGACACCAGCCAGAATCGCCTTGGCCCGCTGGAAACCTATTTTTCGCGGCTCCTCTACCGCGGCCCCCTGGAAAAGGGAAGCCGCGATCCGGCGGGGAAGGCCTGGTACTACCAGACGGAAACCCTTACCCGCTACCGGGAATCGCTGGAAGCCGCGGGTGAACGAATGGAAGCCAGGCTGCTCCCCGCCGCCGGCCTCGGCGCCCCTATCGCCGCGCGGACGGCGGCCCGGCGGGACACGGAACCACGAGCTGGGCCCTGGGCAGAGCCCTGGGCTTCGCCCTGGGCTTCGCCCTGGGCGGAAACCCGGCCGGACGCCCCGCGCCTTTCGGCACGGGAATTCCTTGGCCGCTACCGGGAACAGATCCGGGCCCTGCCGCCGGCGGCCCCCGGAACGCCCGCCGGAACCTACCTCGCGGGGCTTGGAAACGAGGGACGGCGGATCCTCGCCACGCTCCTCCCCCTGGCCGCGTCGCTCAGACAGCGGGAACCGGAACGGGACGGCGTAATCGGGCATCTCAAGGACTACGCCGCCGCCGCCATTGACCGGGTCCTCGCGGCAAAACTATAATTTTACTAACTTCAAGAAGGCTGTACCAGAAATTTAAGTGCTGGGACGGCCCCAAGGAGAAATCAATTTTTTGGAGATTCCTATGAAAAAAAATACGTGGTCAACGGGGCTAACCGGTTTTGCGTTGATTTGTACAGTGGCATGTTCATTGGCGCTCGCGGCTTGTAACCCGGATAAACTCGATGATCCTGACGGTCCGGCGGATGGTACTCCCTGGGTTTTTGAAAATCAA
>JAIRND010000220.1 GCA_031258225.1 Treponema sp.
AACGTCCTGGTGGAAAAACCCATATGCGCGGATCTCAGGGACGCCCAGGAACTGGTGCGTTTTGCCTCCCACAAGAAGCTCTACCTGGGCTGTAATCTCAACCACTACTTCACCAAGACGGCGGAACGGGCCGGCGAACTTATCAAGGACAAGAAGATCGGCGAACTGGTTTACTGTATCCACAAGGTCGGCTTCAATGGCAGCGAGAAAAAGTACGGCGGTCCCGGCAGTCCCCGATGGCAGACCCCCTACTCCCACGTCAAAGCCTTCTGCGCCCATCCCTTTTCGGTTATGCGCCACTTCTGCGGGGACATTATGCAGGTCCAGGCATTCATGGACAGGCCCGGCGTGCGCCGCACGGCAGGCGATCCCATGCTCTCGATCAACGGCATACACGTGCGTTTTGCCAACGGCGGCATCGGTTACCTCCTCTCCCAGCGGGGAGACGCCATGTTCGGGCTGGGAGGCTGGTGGAGCTATGAACACGCCGGTACCAGGGGAACCTTCTGCATTGAGAACTGCGTAGAAAAGCTGCATTACTGGGACATCGACAGGGTTGAGAATCCCGGTATGGCCAGCCCTACGCCCGAAGTTTTTGATACCGGAATCAAGGATTTCGGCGCCACTTTCCCGGCCAGGATCCACGCCTGGCTTGAGGATCTCACCAACAAGGTGCCCCTGGAACACATCCGCGCCTCCGGCCGGGACGCCCTGGCAACTCTGACCTACACTTTTGCGGCGATGCGTTCCTACGAGGAGGGCGGCGCCCTGGTAATTCCCGAAGCGCTTCCGCCTTTCCACGGGGATGTCAAATACGTGTGGTAAAAAAATGGCCGGCCAATACAGAAACCTGCTTTTCCTGCTGGCGGATCAGCTCCGCCATGATGCCCCGGGTTATGCCGAAAGTTACGGCGGCCCCGGACTGGCAAAAACACCCTTTATTGACCGGCTTGCCTCCCGGGGTCTTGCGTACACCAGGGCTTACACTTCCCTGCCTGTCTGCGCCCCGGCGCGGCAATCCCTGCTCTGCGGTAGGCATCCGGATTCCTTTGGGGCCTTCTGGAACCACGGATTTTTTCACACGCCGGATTTTAAGCCCCAGGCCGCGTTTACCCAGGCCCTGGCTGAAAGCGGCCGGAAGGGCTATTTTGCCGGCAAATGGGACGTTGCCCGGGGAACCTCGCCCGAAGACTTCGGTTTTTCTTTCTGTTGTGGAAAAGCCGAATACTCACGTTTTTTTAGCGAACGTTATCCCGCGTTGAATTTTGAGGGCGGCTGGATGGGCTGCGAAAGCCCGGTCGCCCCGGAAGACGCGGACACCCATTTTTTTGCCCGTAAAGCCGCGGATTACATCAGGGAAAAGCCACGGGAAGGATTCTTTTTGTGGGTGGATTTCGGGGTGCCTCATCTGCCCTGCCGGCCAAGCGCGCCTTTCTCAAAAATGTACACCCCCGGGGCTATGCGGAAATGGCCGGGTTACGACGACACAAAAGAAGGAAAACCCTATACCCACAAACAGCAGACCCTGAACTGGCGTTTGGAAAACGTTCCCTGGGAAGAAATGGCCGCCCAGGTTGCCCGCTACTGCGGGGTTGTATCCCAGCTTGACGACGCGGTGGGTCTTATTATCAAGGCCCTGGAGGAAACGGGACAGCTTGAGGATACCCTGGTAGTACTCACTTCGGATCACGGGGACATGTGCGGCAATCACCGGATGTTTGACAAACACAACAGCATGTACGACGACATAGTCCGGGTGCCCCTGGTGTTAAGCGGTTCTACGTTCAAGCCCCGGGTATCGGACGCCCTGGTTTCCAACTGCCTGGACCTGCCGGTAACGATCTGCGACCTTATGGGACTTCCGCCGCTGCCGGAGGCTCACGGCATAAGCCTTCCCTTTGAGGGTGAAAAAAAACGTTCCCACATAACTTCCTCATCCAACGGTCAACAGTTCGGCTTCTTCAATACCCGGATGATCACCGACGGACGGTATAAGTACGTATGGAACCTTACGGACACCGATGAATTCTACGACACGGAAGACGATCCCGGGGAGTGCCGTAACCTGATTTATGCTTCCGTTCACAGGGAAAAAGTCAAAGAATTCCGCGTCCTGCTCTACGGGGAACTGAAAGCCCACGGCGATCCCTTCGCAAGCGGATGGCTTGCCCCTCAGTTATTGGAGGGCAGAAAAATTTAGGCAACAAGGCGTTTTCAAATTTTGACACCTGAAAAACGCCGTAAATAAATCTTTCAACAAGAGGAGTAATTATGAAAGAATTTACAAAGATCGGGCCGCTGCTGATCATTTTGCTGGCGGCGGTTTTTTCCACGGGCTGCAAGCCCAAAGACGCCGGGACGGGAACCGCCGCGGACGGTTCCGCCGCCGGGACCTTAAAGAAACTGGTCTTCGCCACCACCGAAAACACCGATCCCAACTACAGCTACAAAAACAAGCTGCCGGTTTGGGCGGAACTGGAAAAACGTACCGGCGTGGAAATTGAATTTGAAGTGACCGCCGCCGCGGACTTTAACAGCGTTATGAGCGTGCGCATGGCCGCGGGCGTTAACCTGCCCGACATTGCGCGCCTGCCCGCGGGCAACCCCCTCCAGTACGCGGTGAACGGCCTTATCATCCCCCTCAACGATCTCATCGGCCAATACGGTCCCAACATCACCGCATTGTTTGAAAACCGTTCCGATGTACGAAAAACCCTCACCGCCCCGGACGGCAAGATCTACGTGGTAGCCGCCGTGGTCGATGCCCGTTCTAACGTCAACTTCCCTTCTTTTAGTATTCGTAAAGACTGGCTGGCAAAGCTGGGAATTTCCGAACCCGATACCATAGCCGACTGGTACACTATGCTCAAGGCATTTAAGACCGGGGATCCCAACGGAAACGGAAAGGCCGATGAAATTCCATTGATGGAAGAAGGGAGAATCGGTTCCAGCGCAAACGCCAACGTCAGCGCCAACGGTCTCTTCCGTTTTGCTACGGCCTGGGGTCTCCATCTCTACATGAGCGACGGGTGGTACACGGTGGGGGACAAGGTGGTGTACGACTGGCTCGATCCCCGCCTCAGGGACTTCCTGGCGGAGATGCATAAATGGTACGCCGAAGGACTTATCGATCCCGAGTTCAGTACTCAAAATAATGAGCAGTACACCGCAAAGGCCATCGGTAATATCGCCGGGGCGGATACTTCAACCATGTCCATGATGTTCCCCCAGTGGAACCAGCGCATGCAGGCCAGTTACCCCGGTACCCGCTGGGAAACCGTGGATCCTCCCATGGGCCCCAACGGAGACCGGTTCCTTATCAGGGAAACCCCAATAGAGAACGTTTATTTTGGCATAACCAGGGACTGCAAGGACCCGGTAACCGCTTTAAAATGGCTTGACTACATGTACGCTTCGCCGGAAGGCCAGATACTGATGTGCAATTTCGGCATTGAGGGCGATACCTATACCATGATCGACGGAAAACCTACATTTGGTGATACCGTCCTCAAGTACGAGCGCGGTTCCGGTTTGGCCATGGAAATTCGGGGTATGAACACGCCGAGTTTCCCCCGGATACTGATGTCCGAAATGATCGAACAGCGATTCATGATATACCCTGATGAAGTCGCCGCTGCGAAGAAAGCCTCCCAGTACTACATACCGCCCTTCCCGGTAATTATGGCCACCGACGAGGAAAATACCGAGTATGTCTCTATCATGACCGACATAGATACCCTTAGAAACGAGTACATCTTCGACTTCATCACCGGCAGGAAGAACATCTCCCAGTTTGACAGCTACGTGAACCAGGTAAAGGCCATGGGCATCGACAGGGCCGTTGCGATCAAACAGGCCCAGTACAACCGCTACCAGGGGATAACGAACTAGTACCATGAAAGCACCGGCCGGCGGGAAAAACACGTTCTTCAAAAATCTAAAGCGGGACAAGATGCTTGTGCTCCTTGCCCTGCCGGCGGCGCTGTACTTCCTGGTGTTCCACTACCTCCCCATGATTGGTACGGTCATTGCGTTTCAGAATTTCAGGCCCGGCGCGGGCCTTTTCGGAAGCCCCTTTGTGGGCCTGCGCTGGTTCAGGGAATTTTTTTCGTCGATTTTTTTCTTCCGTCTTGTAAAAAACACTTTTCTGTTAAGTTTCTATATGCTCATCTTTTCCTTCCCGGCGCCTATCATATTCGCCCTCATGCTGTGCGAAGTGAAAGACGGGCCTTTCAGGCGGACCATTCAGGCCATCAGCTTTTTGCCCCACTTCATCTCCATAGTGGTTGTGGTGGGCATACTGCAAAATTTTTTGTCCATCACCGACGGCGTCATAAACCAACTGCGCTCGTTTATGAACCTTCCGCCCGCCGGTTTTCTGGAAGATCCGGCCTATTTCCGCACGATTTACGTGGCCTCCGGAATCTGGCAGGAATTCGGCTGGAACTCTATCATCTACATTGCCGCCATCGCGGGCATAAGCCCCCAGCTTTACGAGGCCGCCCGTATCGACGGCTGTTCCCGGTTCCGGCAGATGATCCACGTTACCCTGCCGGGGATCATGCCGGCCGCCGTTACGCTCCTTATTCTGCACCTCGGAAAAATGATGAGCGTGGGTTTTGAAAAGATCATACTTATGTACAGCCCCTCGACCTATTCGGCAGCCGATGTGATCTCCACCTACGTGTACCGCCGGGGCATAGTGGATATGCAGTTTTCCTATGCCGGCGCTGTGGACCTTTTTAACTCGGTTATTAACATGGCGCTCCTGCTCCTGGTTAACCGGATTTCCCGCCGCAGAACCGGGGTGGGTCTTTTCTAGTATGAAATTCGACGGTTCCCCGTTTCTTCACGGCGTCATCGTGTTTATCCTCATTCTCCTCCTGTTCGCCACCCTGTATCCGGTAATTTACATTGTTTCCATGTCCGTTTCCGATGTTGACGCGGTACTCAACCGGGAAGTGCTTCTGCTGCCCAAAGGTTTCTCCCTTAAAAGTTATTCCCTGGTTTTTGAAAACCCCCAGGTGTGGCGTTCCTACATGAACACCATTTTTTATACGGTTTTCGGAACCTTCATCAATCTGGCGCTGACCCTGAGCTGTGCCTACAGTGTTGCCCAGCAGCGGTTTTTTCTCCGCAGGGGCCTTATGGTCTTCATCACGTTGACCATGATGTTCTCAGGCGGGATGATCCCCGGCTTTCTCCTCGTTACCCGGCTGGGAATCTACAATACCCGCTGGGCCATACTGCTCCCCGGCGCGGTTTCGGCGTGGAACCTCATCATTGCCCGCAATTTTTTTATGACCACTATTCCCGACGAGCTTATCGAAAGCGCCAGGATCGACGGCGCCAACGACATCGGGATCTTCCTTAAAATCGTCATGCCCCTTTCCGGCGCCATTCTGGCGGTAATGACCCTGTTCTACGCTGTGGGCCACTGGAACATGTGGTTCAAGGCCATGATCTACGTGCCTAACGAAGCCCTCCAGCCCCTCCAGCTCTACCTTAGAAACGTGCTGCTCCTCAACAGTCCGGAAGCCATGGCCGGCCTTGACGATATTATGGAACGGGTGGCCTACGCCATGCAGCTCAAGTTCGCGGTTATTGTGATCGCCACCCTGCCGGTCATGTGCCTTTACCCTTTCGTGGCGAAACATTTTGTCAAAGGCGTCATGGTGGGGGCGGTTAAGGAGTAGGGCAATACGGAATTCCCTGCGGGGGATCACAGTCCCCCCGCCATGAAACGGTTTGCCATGTCCCCAAGGGGCAGTAGACATTTGTCAAGAAATATTTTTAAGCCGCAGATTTCAGAAATACCTGAGTACATGACGTTCCTCATGCGCTTACAGCCGCCGCCGCAGGCGCGATAATACGGACAAGCATCGCACAGTTTGGATACCGGTGGTTTCTCCTCGAGAAAGAGTCGCATCTTTTCTGAATCAAACAGTTCCCGCGGGTTTTTTTCCGCAAGGTTCCCCGTGCAGTATTCGTCAATGGCGTAAAAATCACAGGGATATACGCTGCCATCCGCCTCGACGATGTAGTGGGCCCCGCACTGCCCGGTGATACCGCAGGCACTGACGATTCCCCTGAAGAAAAGATTGACCATATCATCAAAGAATTTAACGCTTACATAATGGCCGCTCTCCAGTTCCCTGGCCCAGGAACGGAACAGCAGGGAATAAAAGGAGGCGAACATCGCGGGCCTGAGCGTGTTATGCGCCGTGGCAGCGCCGCTTTCATCAAGGGGGGGCAGACAGGGTATAAATTGAATGTAGTCTATCTTTTCCCGGATAATAAAACGCCAAATACGGCCAGGATCACGGGCACTATCAGCGGTCAGTACACAAAGGATATTGTACTCAACATGGTGTGTATCAAGAAGCTCCTTGCCCTTTAGAACCCTTTGGTACGTAACCTGTCCCGCGGCATCAACACGGTTACGGTCATGGAGACCGGGACTGCCGTCAAGAGAAAGACCCACCAGAACATTGTTATCTTTGAAAAACCGGCACCAGGCGTCATCGAGCAGAAGTCCGTTGGTCTGAAAGGCGTAATGCACCGATACCTTCCGCTCCCGCCGGCGGCATGAGACAAGTTCGGCAAAATCAACAAACCACGCCGTTCCCGCCAGGGTAGGCTCCCCACCCTGGAAGGCAAAAGTTATTTCGTCCCCATCTTCCAGGCACGCAAAAACATTCCCGATGATCCGCCGCCTGATCTCAGCGCCCATGATCCCAAAAGAAGCACAATCCCGCCTGGTACTGACATCAGAGTAGAAACAGTACGAGCAGCGCATGTTGCAGAGGGACGAAACCGGTTTTAAAAGCACATAGATGTGTTTCAAGGCAAATCGTCCCCCGCATCACTACCGCCTCTTCCGCAAGACTTCGGCTTCGTAGGTTTCCACGGCGGAAAACCAGTCCCCCGGACAGTTTTGACGGCGCAGGTACTCCTCCCAAACCGCGCCGAAGGGCAGGGTCTTGAGTTCCTCCTGCCACACGAGGAGTTTGGAAAAATTGAGGGTGTCCTGCAATTTTTTTAGTTCGTCATGGGGCTGAAGCAGGGCGTAAAGCAGGGCTTTCTGTACGTTCCGCGCCCCCGTAACCCAGGCGGCGATACGGTTAATGCCGGCGTCAAAGTAATCCAGGCCGATAAGAACCCGCTCCTCCCCGCCGCAGCGTATGATTTCTTTCGCTATTTCCCGTATCTCGTCCTCAAAGAGGGGGACATGATCGGAGTCCCAGCGCACGGGTCTGGTGATGTGAAGGGCCATTTTGTCAAACATGGAAAGTACGGAGGAGATCTTGTCCGAAACCAGTTCCGTGGGGTGGTAGTGGCCGTTGTCGAGCAGGGGGTACAACCCCCGTTTGGCGGCGTAGCTCAGGTAAAACTCCGCGGAACCAACGGTGTAACTTTCAAGCCCGATACCGAAAACTTTGCTTTCCATCACGTCGATGATACACGAACGGTCATAGCTTACCGAGAAGATATGATCCAGGGAATCCCGAAGCCGCTCACGGGGGCCAAGCCGGTCGGCGGGCACGTCCTTAAGGCCGTCGGGGATCCAGATGTTGTGGAGGCAGGGGCTCCCCTGTTGTTCGCCAAGGTAGGCGGCGATTTTCCGGGTGGCCTTTACATGGCGTATCCAGAAATCCCGGACTTTCCTGTCCGGGTGGGACAGGGTAAGCCCCTCGGAGGCCAGGGGGTGGGAAAAGAGGGTGGGGTTAAAATCTATCCCGATGCCCCGCGCCCGCGTCCAGGCAAGCCAGGGTTCAAAGTGGACAATGTCCAGTTCGTCCCGCTTCACCGGCGCGTCGCCGATGCCGTAGATGGCGTGGAGGTTGAGCCGTTTTTTGCCGGGGATAAGGGAATAGGTAAAATCCAAATCCTTAAAAAGGTCATCCTTGCCCCGGGCCTTGCCGGGGTAGTTCCCCGTGGTCTGTATGCCCCCCGAAAGGGCGCCGCCGGGATTTTCAAAGCCCGTCACATCGTCCCCCTGCCAGCAGTGGAGGGAAAGGGGAATGGCGGCGCAGCGGGTAAGGGCGTCTTCCGTATCGACACCCCAGTGCTGGTACTCGGTCCTCGCGTGATTATACATCGTGGTCTCCTATAGTTTTATTACCGTTTCAGCAAAACCCCGGCGGGGCCGCTCCCGGCCTGAGTGTTTCATCTGCAGTAAAATATTCCCGATAGCCGTCGCCTCGGAAGGCCCCGTGCGGATCTCCTTGCCGGTATAGCGGGCGGTAAGATCGTTAAGGTAGCCGTCCTTACTGCCCCCGCCGATAATCGATATGGCCGGGTACCTTACCCCGGTAATATTCTCAAGGTCCTCCACAGCCTGTTTGTAGCTTGAAGCAAGGCTTACATAAATACAATAGGCAAGTTCGCCGGGACTCTCCGGCGTCCAGCCGCCGCGGTACTCGTCCTTGATCTCCTGTATCATGGAGGCGGGGCTGAGAAACCTGGGAAGGTTGACGTCAATGGGGCGGACGGTTTTATTCCTGGCCGCCGTCTCCCGCGCCAGGGATTCCAGTTCCGCGAAACTGTAGGCGTCGCCCAGCTCATGCCGGGTCTGCTGGAGCATCCACAGGCCCATGATGTTTTTCAGGAAGCGTATCCTGCCGTTCAGCGCCCCCTCGTTGGTGTAACCCGCGTCGCGGGCGGCCTCCGTCAAAATGGGGGAGGACTGGATGCCCAGAAGACTCCAGGTCCCGGAACTGATGTAGAGCTGCCGCTCATCCACAAGGGACACCGCGGAGGCGGTATCGTGGCTGGCGATCATGAGGATCTCCGCGTCGCAGCCCGGGGCCAACCGCTTGTCCAGGACCCCCACCGCGTAAGGGGGCTCACGGGGGGGATCGAAGATACCCGCGGGAAGCCCCAGCCGCTCAATAAGGGGGAAGGCCCAGGATCGTTTCCGCGCATCCAGGAGTCCCGATGTGGAGGCTTCCGTATATTCACTGCGCGTTTTTCCGCCAAAGCCCCCGGTAAGGCGGTACGAAAAGTACTCCGGCAGAAAGAACATGGCCGCGGCGTCTTCAAGCCTGCCCGCCGCCTTGTCGGCCAAAAGCTGGTACACCGTATTAAAGGACTGCCGGGCAATGCCGGTAACTTCGTAGAGTTCCTCAAAGGGGGGGACGGTATCAAGGTACGGGGCGGTACGGGAATCCCGGTAGGAATAGGCGGGTTCCAGGGGCCTCCCCCTTTTATCAACCAGGACGTAATCAACCCCCCAGGTATCAATGCCGATGCTGGCGGGGGACTTCCCCAATTCGCCGCAGCGTTTGATTCCCTTCACGATCTCGGCAAAGATCCGATCCACATCCCAGACAAGGGCATCGCCTTTCCGCAGGGGAGCGTTGGCAAAGCGGTGGACTTCCTCAAGAATAAGTTTCTCGTCCTCCACATGCCCAAGGATAAGCCTCCCCCCGGAGGCGCCCATGTCAACAGCCAAATAGTACTGTTGCGGTTTCATCACAGGTTTCATCACAGGTTCCTCCACCATACCACCCTCCAATTTATCATTGACACTATCCACCCATCAGGTCTTCGCGCTGCCCAGCAGCAAAAGTCCTATGACGATAAAGATTCCTACCGGAAACCAGGCCCCCACAATGGGGGGGATATAGCCCAAACGGGCCATCAGCATGGAGATCATCTCCATGACATAAAAAATCACCGCCGATGAAAGGCTGGCCAGGAGGCTCATCAGGAGGATGTTTTTCTTGAAACGCCCCCCCATCGAGATGGAAAGCACCATGACCACCAGGCTTGCGGCGGAAAAGGAAAACCGGTGGTAGTAATCGGACAGGGCCCGGATAATGGGGAGCCCGGCGATTTTTAGATCTTCCACCAGAAGCCGGGCATCGCGGATGCGGAGGTCCTCCACTTCCACGGAGTTGCGGCGGAACGTATCGGGATGTTCCCGGTATACATCGGTTTCCCCCAGGGGCCGGACCCGCAGCAGATCCCCCACCCACTCGTAAACCACCGGGCTGGAAAGACGCCAGTATTCGCCGGTCCAGGAGGCGCGGGGGGAACGGACCTGGGATATAAAGGTCCCGTTTTCATCCTGCTCCACAATGCTTATCCCGTTAAGTACGAGCGCCTGGTAATCAAAATAATCCACGGCGTAGACAAGGTTGCCGCCCCTGGTTTTAATCACCACGTCGGAGCCGCTTTCCTGCCGGTCCTGGCGCAGATAGTAGCGGGAAAGGGAATTCTTGACCGCCAGTGTCGGAATGACCACGACATCCTCAAAACCGAAGGCGAAGAACGAGGCAAAAAGGCCGATAAGGACCAGGGACAGGCTGAAACGCCAAAACGGTATACCGGAAGACAGTATGGCGGTAAGCTCATTCCGGGCGTACAGATCGCCCAGGGTATAGGCGGAGGCAAAGAGCAGGGAAATGGGCAGGGCGTAGGAAAAGCACTTGGGCAGGTAGAACAGGCTTATCCTGAGTATTTCCAGAACGGCCACCTGGTAGTTAAGGTAGCGGAAGATATTGGCAAACAGATCGATAAGGGCAAGCAGCAGCATGAACATGGAAATGGCGATAACAAAAATGGGAAGGAACTGTTTAACCAGGTATTTATCCAGAATCATTTGCGGACCCTGACGACGCTCAGAATGATCCCCGCCGTTACGGCCAGGATATTGGGGGTCCACATGGACCAGAACGGGGAAAACCCAAGGCGGATCCCCATCGTCTGCCCTCCCAGAAGCAGGGCCCAGTAGAGGACGGCGATGATAAGCCCCACGATAAACCCTACGGTCTGCCCGCTTTTCTTCGCCATAAGCCCCAGCGCGACCGAAAGAAACACAAACGAAAAGGCCCCCAGGGGGATGGAGAACTTTTTGTAGTACTCCAGAAGGTAATAAAACAGGGAACGGTCCCGTTTTATGGACCGGTACTCCAGGATCTCCCGCTGTAGTTCCGCGAACTGGGAGTTCCGGCGGTTCCAGCTTTCGTAATCCGGCCCCCGGCGCAGGGTCCGTTCGGCCTCCAGGGCACGGAGGCTGATCCGGCCAAGCCGTTCCTCCAATATCCGGTCAAGGTCGGTCTGTTTTTTTTGTATCTCCATCAACACGTCGGCGGAACTCATTTCCTTGGGGGTAATCGAGGAAACCGTCTGGATAATATCCTCCTGGGGAACCCAGTAGCGGAGGAAGGAACTGGACGCGTAATCGTAATCGTAGCGGGCCATCTCCTTTGAAGACTGAATAAAGGCGGCTTCCAGATCCAGACTCAGCCCCTGGCTGCCCCAGTCCCGCAGTTCCGCGTTTTTCGCGAGGATGATCCGCCGTTCCCCGTCCCCCGTCCGGTCCAGGATCAGGACGTTCCCGATAACGTTTCCCTCCACGTTCCCCGTTACGATGATCGTGTCCTTGAAACGCTTAACCGAATTGGCCTCCAGTTCCAGGGCCGGGGTGGAGACGGTGATAAGGCGGTACAGTTTGTTGAACTGTATGGTCCCCGCGGGCAGGAGTATGTCGTTGGTAAGGAACGAAAAGATTGAAATAAGTATCCCCACGACAATGGCGGGAACGTAGATGGTCCGGTAGGAGAGTCCCGATGAAAGCATGACGAGGATTTCATTGTCGCTGGTCATGCGGCCCACGGTCATCAGTGTGCCTACCATCGAGGCGAAGGGGGCCGAAAGCGCGACTACCGAGGGCAGCGCGTAGAAAACCAGCAGCGCGACCTGGCCGAAGGGCACCCGTTTGGTGAGGATCTCCTGGGCAAGGAGGAGCAGTTGGTTGACAAAAAAGATGATGAAAAAGAACAGGAACGAAACAAAAAAAGAAAAAAGGGCCTCGGCAACGATGTAGCGGAACAGGGTCCAGGAAATAGAGCGGGAACCGTACCGGCCCCCATGTCCCGTGTCAAGATCCGGTAGAACCAAAACCACCGCCGGCCCGTAACGTTTCACTTAGCTCCTCCGCGGCTTCAAGCGCCGCACGAAACACCGGGGCAAAAACCAGTTGGGCAATCCTGTCCCCGTTTTTTACCGAATAGGGGGCGGACCCCAGATTAACCAGGATAACTTTAAGTTCACCCCGGTAATCGGAATCGATGGTCCCGGGGGAATTGAGTACCGTAAGCCCCGACGCGGCGGCAAGCCCCGAACGGGGCCGCACCTGGGCCTCGTAACCCGCCGGAATTTCCAGCGCCAGGCCCGTGGGAACTACAACGCGCCCCAGGGGGGGGATGGTAAGAGGTTCGGCGAGATGGGCCCGCAGGTCCATGCCTGCCGCTCCCGCGCTCTCATACCGCGGAAGGGGAAGCGCCGGATCCCGCCGTTGAATCTTTACACGCGGCCTTTCGTCCATATCAGAACCGGCGTCCGCCCCTGGGCTCGCGTCTGGGCCCGCTGTTACGCGGCCCGGCGTTACGCTCTCCGCCGGCGTCGGATTCCCCGGAGGGAGCGCCGTCGGGATCGATAGCGTCGATATAGGAAAGGTTAAGGCGGCCCATTTTATCGACTTCCAGCAATTTGACGGGTATTTCCTGGCCTTCTTTTACCACATCGGTTACCTGGGCGATCCTCTGGCGGGACAGTTTGCTGATATGCACCAGCCCCTCCTGGCCGGGGAGTATCTCCACAAAGGCGCCGAAATCCATGATCCGTTTGACAACGCCGTTGTAAACGCGGCCGGTTTCCGGGTCCGAAACGATCCCCTGCACCGCCATTCGCGCCTCTTCCGCGTCCCTGGCGTTTTTCCCGTAGATGGTTACGGTTCCGTCGTTTTCGGTATTGATGGTAACGCTGTACTGCTCGCAGAGGGCCTTGACGTTTTTCCCGCCGGGACCGATAAGGGCGCCAATCTTGTCCACCTCAATCTTCATCGTAACGATCTTGGGGGCGAATTCGCTGATGGCGGCCGCGGGTTTGTTAATGGTTTTGTTCATGATCGAAAGGATGTGGAGCCTGCCCCGTCTGGCCTGTTCCAGAGCCTTCCGCATGATCTCCGGACTTACCCCGGCGATTTTAATGTCCATCTGAAAGCCCGTGATGCCTTCTTCGGTTCCGGCAACCTTGAAGTCCATGTCCCCCAGGTGATCTTCCTCTCCCAGAATGTCCGAAAGTACCGCGTAGCGGCTGCCGGGTTCATTGGATTCGGTAATAAGACCCATCGCGATCCCCGCCACCGGTTTTTTCATGGGCACCCCGGCGTGCAGCATGGCAAGGGTTCCCCCGCAGACCGTAGCCATAGAGGATGAACCGTTGGATTCCATGATCTCGGAAACCACGCGGACGGTGTAGGGGAATTCCTCTTTACCGGGAACCATAGCCTCCAGGGATCGGCGGGCCAGATTACCATGACCAATTTCCCGGCGTCCGGTACCCAGGCGTCCTACTTCGCCCACGGAATAGGGGGGGAAGTTGTAGTGGAGGATGAAATTCTCCCGCTTGTCCCCGTCGATATCGTCGTAGATCTGCTCGTCAAACACGGTTCCCAGCGTGGTAACAACAAGGGCCTGGGTTTCGCCCCGCGTAAAGAGCGCCGATCCGTGGGTCCTGGGCAGGAGTCCTACCTCACAACTGATGTCCCGAATATCCTCGGTCCCCCTGCCGTCCACGCGCCGGCCCTTGTCCAAAATGGAGGAGCGGAGGATCGAATACTCCATCTCCTCGAAAAGGGCGTCAAACAGCTTTTTCTGATTCGCGTCCTCCCCGCCAAGCTGGGCGGCGTATTCGGCGGCAAGATCGGATTTTACCCGGTCGATAGCCTCGCGGCGTTCCAGTTTTCCCTTGAGGAAACAGGCTTCCTCAAGTTTCGGGTAGGCGGCGGAACGGATGGCCTCCGCGTTTTCAAGCCGGCAGGTCTGGGCGGCCAGGGGCAGTTTGGGTTTCCCCGCGAGTTCCCGCAGCTTTTCCTGGAGGGCGCACAACTCCACGATAACCCGGTGGGCCTTTTCCAGGGCCTCCACCATAAGGTCCTCGCCCACCTCTTTGGCGCCCCCTTCCACCATCGTGATGCCGTTTTTGGTACCGGCCACCACGATCTCCAGAGTCGATTTTTCAATCTCCTGGTAGGTGGGGTTGATGACCAGGACGCCGTCCACCTGGCAGATACGCACCCCGGCGATGGGCCCGCCAAACGGAATGTCCGAAATGTGGACCGCCGCGGAACTGGCGATAATGGCAAGAATGTCCGGGGGATTCACCTGATCGGCGGAAAGCGTGGTGGGCACCACCTGAATTTCCCGGCCAAATGTTTTGTCAAACAGGGGCCGCATGGGCCGGTCGATGAGCCTGGACACGAGGATCTCCTTGTCCTTTGGACGACCCTCCCGCTTGATAAAACCGCCGGGTATCTTCCCCGCGGCGTAGTACTTTTCGTTGTAATCGACCGTAAGGGGCACGTAGTCCAGGCCCTCTACGGATTCCCGTGAAGAACAAACGGTCGCGATAACCGCCGAACCCGCGTACTGCGCGAAAACAGCGCCGTTTGCCTGTTTCGCGATCCTTCCGGTTTCCAGAACAAGGTCTTTTCCACCGATTTGAAATGTTATGTGTTGTGTCATTACTTGCGCAGGCCCAGGTCCTTGATAAGTGAACGGTATTTTTCAAGATTGGTCCGCTGGATGTACTTCAACAGTCTCCTGCGTTTTCCAACCAGGATAAGTAAACCCCGCTGACTGGATTTGTCTTTCTTGAACTGTTTGCAATGGTCCGTAAGATGGTTGATCCGCTCGGTAAGCAGGGCAATCTGGACCTCCGACGCGCCTGAATCCTTTTCGGACTTTCCAAATTTGGAAATTAGAGACGCCGATTCTTCTTTGCTTAAAGCCATATATAGTTACTCTCCTATTGGGAACCACATAACTCAACGGCTACGACGTTGAGGTTCAGCGGGACCGGAACCACGGACAAGCGTCCGGAATCCAGCGTAACAAGCGTTTCCAGTCCCTCATTGGAATTTGCCGTATAGAGCCTGCCGGAATACCGCCCGGCGGGGGGCAAGACCCGCCCCTCGCTCCCAAGATCGTACCAGCGGCCCGTCCCCTCAGGGCGCAGGCCCCCAAGGTCAAGCCTGAACGGGCGGCCCAACAGGGCGGAAGCCCCGGCGATATCCCCGGCCAAAAGCGCCTGCCGTATACGGCTGGAACTGACCGGCGCGCCCCCCTCCCGAACCTGGCTTACCAGCTCGGTAACGGTTCCAAACGGCTCCGCCATCTTCCGAATGGCCCGCCCGTCCGTATCCAGACGGTAGCCGCAACGGAAATTGGCGCCCAGCGCCAGATAGCCGACCCGCCCAAGGCCCATAAGGCTGACAAATTCACTTCCCACTATTTTACTAAAATTCCCGGAAAAGTCAATGAGTACGGTAAAGTCGAGCCCCAGTTCCTCCAGGGTCTTAAGTTTTTGGGGGAGGCTGTAGATATCGCCTGAGTACCGCGCGGGGTGAAGAACGCGGCCGGGATTCTGGATAAACGTGATAAGCCCCCCCCGGCCCCCGTGGCGCGCGGCGTAGTCCCGTACCTTTTCAATGAGTCTCTGATGACCCCGGTGTACGCCGTCGAAGACCCCTATGCTCAAGCCCAACGGACACGCCTTTGGACAGCCGGCAGGCTTGTCCATCCCTTCACGGACAAAGGTATCCCAGTCAAGGACCTTCATGGGTCTCTCCGGGCCCGGGGAGTCGCGTGTAGACAAAACCGTAGTTCCAGTCCGCGCCGCCTTTCCGCTCTACCATGCCGGCGAAACGGTCCCCCGCGAAGACCGCCGCCGCGCCCTCGCCTTCCGGGCCCTCCGGCTCCAGACCGGCCAGCAGGGGCGGGAGGGGGCGGCCCCGGACCATGGGAAGGAGGATATCCTCCCCCGCGTTAAGGCGGGGAATCCCCAGGGTCTCGAACAGGGTCCGGTCCACGGGCCGCAGGGCCCCCCGGTAACGACCGGGGTCGCTGTCCGGGGGAAGGGCCCCGTCCACGGAGAAGCCCGCCACGGCCAGCCGCCTTAGCTCGGCAAGATGGGCGCGGGAACCGGCGGCCAGCGCGATGTCCCGCGCCAGGGAACGGATATAGGTACCGGCCGAACAGCGGACCCGGATCCGGGCCAGCGGGGGCTCCCAGGAGACAAGGGCAATCTCGTGGACCGTGACCGGCCGCGCCTTCATCTCCGGCATTTCCCCGGACCGGGCCAGACGCGAGGCGCGGCGGCCATCCACGTGGATCGCCGAATACACGGGGGGGGTCTGGAGGATCTCCCCCCGGAAGCGGTCCAGCGCCTCCTCCACCCGCCGCCGGGACGGGAGGGGCCCCCGCGCGACGACAGCGCCCTCCGGGTCCAGGGTGTCCGTCTCCGCGCCAAAGAGTATGCCGCCCAGGTAGGTTTTATCGCGATGGGATACCCAGGGACTCAGCCTTGTCGCCCTGCCCGCGAGAACGACGAGCAGTCCGGAGGCGAATTTGTCCAGCGTACCCGTATGACCGATCCTGCCCGTTTGCAGGGCCCGTTTCACAAGGCCCAGCGCCTCAAACGAGGTTTGACCGGAACCCTTATCCAGAAGCAGAAAACCTGAGTTTTCTTCAAGGGGGGGGTTACTGCCGTTCATCGTCCTTGGCGGGGTCTTCGGCGCCGCCCCCGGTGAGCTGTTCAATTTTTTTTACCAGGTCGAACCCCTCCCGAATCCCCGTGTCCGGGTGGAAACGGAGCCGGGGTATTTTGCGTATGCGCATAAAGGAGGCAAGTTCCGTCTGGATAAACCCGGCGGCGCTTTGAAGCCCCGCCACGGCCCTGCCGGTGTTACCGTGTTCCCTGATGTTGGAGACGTACACATCCGCAAAGGCCAGATCCCGGGACACCCGGACCCGCGTAACGGAGAGGAGGGGATGAACCCGCGGGTCCTTGATTTTATCTTCAAGAATAAGGGCGCCGATTTTTTCCTGTACCATGCGCTCTATGCGTTCAATTCTGTATGTTCCCATAGGCGGGACTATTCCCCATCTTTTACCGCGGACGACAGCTTTCGCGCCACTTCCACGATTTCCAGAATCTCAAGCTGATCTCCCACCTGAACATCGTTAAAGTTTTCAATGCCGATACCACATTCATAGCCCGCGGCCACTTCACGGGCATCGTCCTTGAAACGTTTAAGGCTGGCGATCTTGCCGTGGTGGATAACCGTGTCATTGCGGACAACGTTCACGCTGCCGGAACGCTTTACCGTACCGGTAAGAACGTAACAACCGGCAATGGTTCCCACCTTGGGGACGCTGAAGGTGTTCCGGACATCCACGGTGGCGATAAGGTCTTCCCTGGTGATGGGCTTCAGCATCCCCTCCATGGCCTGCTTTACCTCTTCCACCGCCTTGTAGATCACGTTGTAACGGCGGATATCCACCTTTTCCTGATCCGCCAGGGCCCGCGCCTTGGCGACGGGCCGTACATTAAAGCCGATGATAATGGCGTTACTGGCGGCGGCCAGATCGACATCCCCTTCGTTGATGGCCCCGGGCAGGGCCTGGATGACGTGAAGCCGCACCTCCTTGGTGGAAAGGTCTTCCAGACTGGAGCGCAGGGCTTCTGCGGAACCCTGCACATCCGACTTGATGATAACTTTGAGTTCCTGGATAGCCCCTTCGTTGATGGTCTCCTGCAAATTGTCCAGGGTTATCTTTTTAACGTTCTTTGCGTCTTCAAAACGTTTCAGTTCCTGGCGTTTGCTGGAAAAGCCCCTGGCGATCTTCTCGTCGTCCACCACCTGCAGGGGGTCCCCGGCGTTGGGGATACCCTCAAAACCCAGAACCTCCACGGGCATGGAGGGACCGGCCTTCTCCAGTTTGCCCCCCTTGTCGTTGAAGATGGCCCGCACCTTGCCGGGCCAAACCCCCGCCACAAACGAGTCCCCCACCGCCAGCGTGCCCTTCTCCACAAGGATGGTAGCCACGATGCCGCGGCCGTGGTCGATCCGGGATTCCAGTACCTTTCCCTCGGCGCTGCGGTCGTAGTTAGCCGTGAGTTCCAGCATTTCCGCCTGTAACAGTATCTCCTCAATAAGTTTGTCGATACCTGTTTTCCGCAGCGCCGAAATCTCCACAAACGTGGTCTGGCCGCCCCATTCGTCGGGCATCAGCCCGATATCCGAAAGCTGGCTTTTAACCCGGTCGGGGTTCGCCTCCGGTTTGTCGATCTTGTTGACCGCCACAATGATGGGAACGTCCGCCTCTTTCGCGTGGTTAATGGCCTCCAGCGTTTGAGGCATAACTCCGTCGTCGGCGGCCACCACCAGCACCACAATGTCCGTTACCTGCGCGCCCCGCGCCCGCATACGGGTAAAGGCCTCGTGGCCGGGGGTATCAAGAAACGTGATGTTCCCGTGTTCGGTACTGACCATGTAAGCGCCGATATGCTGGGTGATCCCCCCAAATTCGCCGGAGACCACATCGGTACTGCGGATGGCGTCCAGAAGTTTGGTCTTGCCGTGATCGACATGGCCCATTACCGTAACCACCGGCGGCCGTGGTTTCAGTTCCGCCCCGGCGTCGGAGATGGTTTCAATCTGGGTCTCATCGTACAGGCTGATGATCTTTACGTCCGTGCCATACTCACCGGCCAGGATGGTCGCCGTGTCCGCGTCTATCTGCTGGTTGATGGTAACCATCATCCCCATGTTCATGAGTTTCTGGATCAGGTCCGAGGCTTTAAGGTTCATCTTGCGGGCAAGTTCGGAAACCGACACGCCTTCCATGATCTCGATGGCCTTGGGCACCGGGTTGGCGATATGGGTGATCTTCTTCTTGGTCTGGAGGAGCTTCTCCTCCATTTCAAGTTCTTTTTCTTTCCGCGTGTAAACCGGTTTTTTCGCCTTAAAGGTCCGCTTTGCCGCGGTTTTCGTCTCGGGCAGAGGGGCGGTGGAACCGCCGGGCCGGCCGGGGGCCCCTGGACGGCCGGGTCCGCCGGGACGCTGCCCCGTAAACGGGGGCCTGCCGAAACCGCCGGGGCGCTGGCCCGCGCCGGGGGGGCCGAAACGGCCCTGGGGACGGGGAGCGGACGATGCGGGGCGGGGCGGCCCTCCGAAACCGGGACGATCATGGGTCCCCACGGGGCGGCCCCCTACCCTGCCGGCGGCCCCCGCGGGACGGGGGGCAAAGCCGCCGGAACGGTTTCCATCGTCGCGGCGGTTCCCGTCATCGCGGCGGCCTACGGGACGGCCCCCTACCCTGCCGGCGGCCCCCGCGGGACGCGCCGTTATGGTGAATCCCCCCGCCGGCTTTTGGGGCCTGCCCTCGCCGGGTTTGGGCGTCTCATGCCTGGCCGTCTCATGTCTGGCGGCGTCGTGTTTGGGACCGCTGTTCCTGGCGGCCTCATGCCTGACCGGTTCGGTCTTGACCGGTTCGGTCTTGACCGTATCGGTCCTGACCGGTTCGTTCTTGACCGGTTCACGCTTAACCGTATCATCGCTAACCGCCTCGTCCCTGGCGGCGCCAGGGATTACGGCCCCATGCTTGACCGGAACATCGCCGGCGGTGTCAGGCCGGGCATCCTTGGCCGCGCCGTCTTTGGCATCGTGTACATCCGCGACGGCCTCGTGGTTGACGGCCGCGCCAGCGGCGCCTTCCCCGCCGCCTTCCACAACGCCGGTTCCCGGAATTTCGGAACGCGGGGGCAGGACGGGACCGGGTTTTTGTTTTTCCGCGGCGTCGCCTTCGGGCTTGGCGGCGGCCGGGTGGACCACCACCTTTGGCTGAGGCTTCCTGGCCGCGCCGGGCTTCTGGGGGGGCTTCTTCTTAACCACGATGATCTTACGCGGAGGCGCTTCCCCTCCGGCATTCCGGTGATTCCCCTCGCCGGGAGCGGTCCGCGGCGGACTATCCCCCTCGTTCTGAGTACGTTTAATCAGTTCCGCCTTTGGTTTTTGGGTATTCTCCATGTCCTCAGCCATATTCCACCTTTTACTCATGTTCCCTTACGGCCCGCCTCGCGGACAGGCCGGTTTATTCCTCATCTTCCTCGTATTCAAAACTCAAGCCAATACCACAATTCGGGCAGACGGTCATATCCACGGTTATCTTAGCCCCACATTCAGGACATTCATACTCCTCCGTTCCGGCATCTTCTTCCTCATCCCCGGAAATCTCAATCTCCTCCCCCTCTTCCCGCTCCGGAAGGTCCTCTTCCTCGACAATTTCCACGTTTTCTTCGATGAGTCTGCGCAAGGCGTTGAACTGATCCATGCCGACACCTTCGAATTCCTCAAGCTGGACCGGCGTAAGGGCGAGAAAATCCTCGATAAACTCCACATTACCCTTTTTAAGGGCCTCCACCACCACCTGATCAACGCCGGGAAGCTCGGCGATACGGGAGAATTCTTCCTCGTACTCCTCCGCGTCCCCAAACAGCTCGGAAACCGCCCGCCGGGACTCCGCGGCAATGTCCATCTCCGCGAATTGGGCATCGGTCTTTACGTCGATGTTCCAGTCCACCAGCCGGTTGGCAAGCCGGACATTGAGGCCCTGTTTGCCTATAGCCAGGGAAAGCTGGGAGTCGTTGACCACCGCCAGGGCCTGGTGCTTCCCCTCGTCCAGGATGATCACGTCCCGTACCTCAGCGGGGGACAGGGCGTTCTTGATAAAACGCCGGGGGTCCGGATCGTATTTAAGAATGTCGATCTTTTCCCCTTCCAGTTCCCGGATAACCGCCTGTATCCGTACCCCTTTAAGGCCCACACAGGCCCCCACGGGGTCCACATCCTCCCGGTTGGAGTAGACCGCCAGCTTGGTCCGGTAGCCCGGATCCCGGACGATCTTGTGAATCTCCACGGTTTTGTCGTAAACCTCCGGCACCTCCAGTTCAAAGATGGCCCGGACAAAATCCGGATGGGTGCGGGACAACAGCACTTGAAAACCGGACGCGGTCTTGTTTACCTCCGTAATCAGGGCCTTGATACGGTCGTTGACATGGTAGGTCTCCCTTGGGGACTGCATCTTCTTGGGCAGAATCCCCTCGATCTTGCCCAGGTCCACGTAGATCGTACCGTTCCGTTCCCGCTGGTAGTACCCGATGATGATCTCCCCCACCTTGTCCCGGAATTCCGAATAGAGGGTGTCCTTCTGTATTTCCCGGATGGACTGATGGGCGGTCTGCTTGGCGCTCTGCACCGCGCCACGGTCAAATTCCCTGGGGTCCACCTCGATAAGAATTTCGTCCCCCACCTCCGCGTCCGGGTTCAGTTCCCGCGCTTCTTCAATGTCAATCTCCTGGGCCGGATCGTACACGCCGTCAACTATCTGCTTTTGGGCGTAAATTGATACTTCCTGGTTGTCGTCGCTAAAACGGACTATGGCGTTATCGACGCTGCCGAAACGCCGCTTATAAGCGGCCATGAGGGTATTTTCGATGGTTCTGAGGATAAGTTCCTCTGATATTCCCCGATCCTGGCTGATTTGGCGGATCGCGTCGGATATATCGGTTGCCACTTGGCACCTCCCAACAATAAAAAAAGGGCTGTTTGAAACGCCCTTTTTTTTCTGGAATCTCAACTGTCAAGGCCACTGTAAAGAGAACCCAGGGTTATGTCAAGACCATAGGGCAGACCACAGGGCAGACCACGGCAGAGCAACGGCTTGGCCGCTAACGCGGCAGGGGCTGTTCCGGCCCCTCGACATACCCCGCTTCCATCAGCGCAATCAGCGACAGAAGCCCGCCCCAGTGGTAAAATTTGTCGCTGCTTCCTATGTCGCAGCCCTCTCCGGTGTCGGCGTTGTAGTTCTCGTGTACGTGTCCCTTGTCAAGCCATTCCTTCATGATCAGCTTTTCGCTCCTGCCGGCCAGGACTTTGCGGGCTTCGCGCCACTCCCGGCGGCGCAGCGCCAGATAGCAGAGGAAATTCAGCGGCCCCCATATCCTGCCGCGCCAGTATTCCTGATCCTTGTAGGCCGGATCGGCGCGGGCAATCGCGGGCAGCATAAACTCGCCTAAAAATTCGTCCGGGTTAAAAAAGTGCCTGTCGATCATCCGTTCGGCCCGTTCCTTCGTAACCCGGCCGGAGAAAAGGGCGTAAAAGTTCGTGGGCGATACGCGGTAACTGAATTCGCCCGTATCGGTTCTTTTGTTGAGATACAGGCCGAATTTTTCGTCCCACAGTTCCTCAAGGCCGTCTTTTGAACGTTCCGCCCGCCCCCGCAGTTCCGCCCCCTCATCCTCCCGGCCGATAAGGTCCGCCAGATCGGCAAGACATTCGCAGTCAAGGATATAAAGGCCCGTCAACCCCACGTCGGCAAGTTCCATCATGTTTGTCGTCTCGTTAAACGGCACATCGTCGTACATGGGCGAGTTATCCAGCCCGGATTCGTACTTGGCGCCCTGGATGCCATGAACCCCGCTTTCTTTTGTCTGCCACCACTTGATATTCTGCCCATATATCGGGTCCGAACCCCAGCACAACTGGCCGTTTTCGAGCATGCGATGGGTGGTCCACCACCGGTTCCAGCCAAGAAGATCGTCAAACAGGTATTCCACCAGCCACGTTTCCCGGTACTTCCGGTACAGTTCCCGTACCGCCAGGGCTCCCACCGGGGGCTGGGAACGATCACAGGATTTGAAATTATCCGCCGATGCGACATTTGGAACAAAGCCGTCGCCGGTTTTTTCATGGGTAATGGCAATGGCGTTCGCGTAAGCCAGGTCCCTATTTTCAACCATGGCGATCATGGCCGAAAAATAAGTGTCCCAATCAAAAAGAACGTAACCCCCCCACCCTATGCTCCACAGCCGCGAGACCGGTGAGCAGATCTGTTCATTTTGAGGCTCATAGATAGTGTCCCAGGCCAGACAGGTTCTCATGGCGTTGTAACATTCCGCAAGGTCGCCGTAAGCCCGGCACTCATCCATCACGGTTTTTTTCCGGTTGTCCAGGATCGGTCGTAGCTCCGCGGCGGTCATAAGGCCGCCTGAGGAAACCGCTATGGGCCGGCTTAGTTCCACGGCCAGGTAGGGACCGGTGATGCCGGTGTTAAGCTGCCGTACCGGCGGCGCGCCGGCGAACACCTCCACGGTTCTGTCCGGCGTAACGGCGACGAGCCTGCCGTTTTCAAGTTTCGTCCAGCCCGGCTTGTTCCAGAGCATGGCCGCGGAAACGAGCAGCAGCGGCGGCATCGGGCAGTTTTTTACCGGCGTTACCAGGATGTAAAGTTCGCCGTCCATGACGGTAGTCTCCACCCGCGTTACATGATCGCCGTACGAAACGCTCAGTTCGGTATAGGCGCCGTCGTAGCTCCTGGGGCCGGGGTGTATCTTTTCCTCGTTTTCGCCGAACCTGCCTATCAGCGCCTCGCGTATCACCCGGCCCGAGTTGAAGTATTTGAAGCCCAGGCTAATCCCGATACCCTGGGGCAGCAGTGCGTGGGTAAGAACGCTGTTGTTGTACCAGGTGTTGAACCCCCGCTGTGTGGACCGCTTTAGTTCCTCGAAATTCATTGTTCCTCCTCCTGTCCCGCGAAAAAGAACGCCGGGCGTTCCGCGCACGCCCGCGGATTGAGTAATCGTTCATCACGGCCCTTATAGTATCAGCGGTTCCCGTATTGGGATAGACGGGTATATTCCGCCAGTTCCGCGTTTGGAACAGGCTCACTTCACTATCTTTGTCCTGCTAAAAGCGTTCCGGTATATGGAGGGGCTCAGGTCTTCGAACTGCTTAAAGCGCTTCATAAAGGTTTTTTCGTCGCTGTAGCCTACTTTCCAGGCTATCTCTTTGACCGTGTCCTGACTCTGGAGCAGGAGTTTTTTGGCGGCGTCAAGTTTTACCTGGGTGATGTAGCGCATCAAAGGAACCCCCATGTAGTGGTGAAAGCTTTCACAAAGGTAGTTGGGGTTGTACTGAAAATTCCGAGCCAGGACTTTAAGGTTTATATCCTCCAGGTTGTAGTTTATCCGTATCCATTCGACAACCCTTTCCAGCCGGGGATTTATTTCCCTGCCGGTTGTTTGAGTAAAATCCCGGATATACTCCTGGGATATTTCCATGGCCAGGAGGCTCAAAGCGTAGTCCGGCAGCCTGGACGAGAAGGTATCCGAACGGGCTATGTCCAAAAGCTGCCGGAAGATTACGACGGCCCGGCCTTTACTGGAAAGCTCCCCGTATTCGGGCACCACATAGTACCGGGAGAAGCTTTCTTTGGCCGCCGGGCCAAAGGTAGAGAGCAAATCGCCCCGGTTTACAACGCGGTAATTGTTATTTTTAATACGGAAGTGGCACCAATAATAAGAGACCAGCCCATCGCTTTTTTTAAAGCCCCCGTGATCGTAGTCCGCAAAGAGGACGAGGTAGTGGTTTTTTTTCAGGGTGTACCGGATATTATTCTGCTGTAAGTACGCCTCGCCCTTCAGCCCCACACAAATAACAAAAGTATCCAGCTTCCTTTTTCCCTGGATAAACCCGCCTTCGCTTTCCAGTTTCCCGCTGCTCACATAGACCAGGGGGTCTTCGTTGCCGCTTAGAAAATACAGCATCTGAATTTTCACCACCTCTTCTTAATTTTGGATGTTTCCAATCTTTAGTGCCGCAAATATATTTATACCATAAGGAAGAACGAATGGACACCAGCAATTTCTCCGATTTTTTGCCCCTTAAGGATGTAACCATAACCGGCGGTTTCTGGAAAACCGTCTTCGAACTGGTCAGAACCAACGTAATCCCCTACCAGTGGGAAGCCCTGAACGACCGGGTTCCCGGCGCGGCGCCCAGTTACTGCATGCACAACTTTAAGCTGGCGGCCCGGATAACCCACCCGGAACTGGATTACGGGGTGGACATACCGGCGGGCCACAAAGGCCCTGTTTTTCAGGACAGCGACTTTCCCAAATGGCTTGAAGCCCTCTCGTATACTCTCTTCCAGCATCCCGATAAGGAACTTGAAAAGACCGCCGATGAGGCTATAGATATTGTCTGTAACGCACAGCAGGCCGACGGATACCTCAACACCTACTATATCATTAACGGCCTTGACAAACGTTTTACCAACATGATGAACAACCATGAGCTTTACTGTTTGGGGCATTTTATAGAAGGAGCCGCGGCCTATTATCAGGTTACCGGAAAGCGGAAACTTCTGGATGCCATGCTCAGGTATATCGATTTTGTGGACTCCGTCATAGGACCTGACGAAAACAAATTACACGGCTATCCGGGCTGCGAGGTGATTGAAATGGCCCTGGTTAAGCTGTATGCGATTACGAAAGACGAAAAGCACTTGCGGCTGTCCAAATATTTCATTGACCAGCGGGGACAGGAACCCCTGTTTTTCAGGGAAGAGATGAAAAAGACCGGAGCCGGTAATTACTGGGATGGAGGCCATCTGGGTTTGCAGTATTACCAGGCCGGCAGACCGGTACGGGATCAGCACAGTGCCGAAGGCCACGCGGTCAGGGGCCCTTACCTTTACAGCGGCATGGCCGACATTGCCCGGTTAACCTGTGATGACGGACTGTACCAAGCCTGCAAGGATATTTGGGATAATATTGTCAACAAGCAGATGTATATCAACGGGGCTATCGGCCAGTCGGAGTACGGCGAATCTTTTACCTTTGCTTACGATCTCCCCAACGATACGATTTACGCCGAAACCTGCGCGGCTATTTCCCTGGCTTTCTTCGCCCAGCGCATGGCCCGAATTTCTCCCAAAGGTGAATACGGGGACATTATCGAAAAAACTATCTTTAACAGCATATTGAGCGGAATCTCCCTGGACGGCCAGCGTTTTTTCTATGTAAATCCCCTGGAAACCCTCCCCGAAGCGTCGGAAAAGAGCCGGATTTATCATCATGTAAAAATAGAACGGCAGAAATGGCTGGGCTGCGCCTGCTGCCCGCCCAATGTGGCGCGTACCTTTGCGTCCCTGGGGGCTTACGCGTTTTCGATTTGCGGCGATACCCTGTACTCCCACCTGTATATGGGGATGACGGCGAAAGCCAGCCTTGGCGGAAGCGAGGTTAAGGCGGAAATGAAGACCGGTTATCCCTGGGACGGCGGAATCGAGATTACCTTTACTTTGGAAAACCCTTTACAATTCACCTACGCGCCGCGCCTGCCGTCATGGCGCGGGACATATTCAGTTAAAATTAACGGAAGAGATGCGGACTTCAAAGTGAATGACGGCTTTATCCATATTCAAAGGGAATGGAAAAACGGAGATACGGTAACTATCAATTTTGATATGCCTGTTACGCTGATACGAGCCAACCCTAAAGTCAGACAGGATATCGGTAAAGTCGCGGTAACGCGGGGGCCCCTGGTTTATTGTCTGGAAGAAAAAGATAACGGAAAGGGGCTTTTTAGGATTTATGTGGATACGAAAAGCAAATTTACCTTCAGTTTTGAAGAAGATCTGCTTGGCGGCGTGATAGCCTTAAAATCAAAAGGAAAAAAGCTGGAAGATTGGAAGGGGAACCCGTTGTACAAGGCTGAAGAACCAGGTGAATCTGATTCTTATAAAGAGATCGATCTTACGTGGATACCCTATTACGCATGGGCAAACAGGGACCCCGGCGAAATGGCGGTGTGGATTCATAAAATGGATAGTTGATCTACCGTTTGTGTTTTGTCTCCGTTGTTGAGCTGGCATCGCTGTACTCCCCTGGCGTGTCGCTTCCATACGCGCGGACAGTAACGAATGGTTCGCCAATCCCGGTGTGATGTATCTGGACCGGCGGTTCCGGGAGGAACAGTACCGCTATTGCGACGCGCTGATAAACGCCCTCAAGGACGAACCGGGGCTGCTTATGTGGAATATGCACAATGAACCGTGGGGAACGTCTTATTGGTCTAATTATCAAGGCGAGGAAAAGGAACGCCACTTTAACGAACTGCTTGAATTTGTAAAGGATTTTACCGCCTATTTCAGGCAGCGCGATTCCCACCCTGTTACCGTAGGCGTAGTAAACCCTGAACAGCTGAACCACGTGGGGGAATTGTGTGATGTCCTTTCCTTTCACGATTATTCGCGTACCAAAAAATAATAGGGGTCCTCTATGCCATAGGTCAGGGCGATATCTCTGACGGGCAGGTTTGAACTGAAATGGGTATATTCCGCCAGTTCCGCGCCGGTTATTCTTTTATGCAGATGGCTCCGCATAAAACCGATGGCCCGCTCAATCCCCTCCGAACCGTCGAGGGTTAAGCCGATAGTGGACTGCTTAACCGTACACGGGATTATCGAAAGCATGACCGACACCATCTGGCACAGGTAAAAATACTCCTCCTTTTGATAGGGCAGTTGGAGCAGGCAAAAACACCGGTTAAAAATGCCTTTTATCCGGTCGCCCATAATATCCCCGGTGGAAACAGGGAAGTAGGGGGATACGGCCTTATAAAAAGGCGGGTAAAACGGCCCTTTAAAGTGGACCCAGTAGATACTCCAGGGCTTATCCTCGGAAGCGCCGTATTCATGGGGCGTATGCGGAGGAAGTATCACCAACTGCCCCGCGGAAAGCGTTTTAGCGGGGCTTCCGTTTATCGAGTAAAACCCGGAACCCGCGCCGCAATAGATCAAGAGCGCGGTCCCGCAGCCCTCCGGCCTTTTCATGTAATGGTTCAACGCCCTGGGAAAGTACCCCATAAGGGTTATCAGTAGGGAATGGGGGTAGGGATTTTTGAGATAGTCCGTCAGGAATAGATTTGAAACCACAAAAAACTGTTCGTTTTCAAACCCTTCCGCCTTTTTCTCCCGGATCATGATACCGGTATACCATATACTACGGATATGGTTCAAGGATTTCTAAAATAAAATAGTCCATTGTTGATTTGGAACCGGCTCACTTATCATTATTTTGAAAATATATTTCCGAAAAATATTCCGATTGTGAAATTGACTCAAGTGGAATAATTTCTTTTCCTAATCCTTTAATATAAACCGTATTTAATTTCAATTTTTGATCTATGCGTCCTAATATAACGTATAATAATTCTGTACAATATAATTTGGATTCATCATATAAATCAAATTTCCAATCAAATGGAGTTCCTATATATTCAATTGCCAAATTTGCAATTTGGCCCCCTTCTATATCTTTTACTCTATAAATCCCTACCGCCCGCGCAACTTTCAAAAACTCATCTAATGTTACTTCATTTACAGAATCCCTTCCATGTCCTGTATTTCCTTCCGCGTTTATTACGTTTATTAAACCATTATTTATATTTATTATTCCCATGTGCGAATATCGTTTATCTACTACAGAGACATCCTTAAATAATTGCGACCATAGTCTATCACCAAGACGGCAAATTATATCACCTTCTCTTACAATCCCAAAAAGCCTGTCCGAACTTTGAATTGTACTGGGCGCACCCCTGGGCATTATTATATAAATAAAAGTTGATAAAATCAATATTATGAACATAATAATGCCTATTAACACATAACTTTTCCAATTATGTGGTTTCATTTATTTATAGTAACTTTCCATTTTCCATCCACTTTTACAAATTCAAGCTCCTCGGTTGAACCATCCGTAAAAGTCGTCTTTACAATGGCAGTATCACCATCAATAGTTTCTTCGGTACCTGTTATTCCGCCCTTAGCCGCAACCATGCCTTTTGCCTTTTCCATGAACATTGTCATCATTTGCGCTGCTTCAGGCGTCATCACTTCACCGACAGTTTTTGCGTCCCCTTTTTCAAGGGCCGCATACAATTGTTTGGCTACGTCAGACGGACTCCCACCTCCTTTGCCGCAACCAATAACCACAAATCCAATAATCAGCGTAAAACCGATTAAGCCAACCAAAAACGAATACTTCTTCATTTGTTGTCCTCCTGTGGTACTTCAAATTATGACTATCTTATCATTTTGTGAAATTTTTGTAAAT
>JAIRND010000231.1 GCA_031258225.1 Treponema sp.
CTAGCAGCCTGTGGGGTCCGTGGTAAAGCGCAGGGTTATGACGCCGCGCTCTTCGTCTATGCCGGTGATCTTTGCCAGGACTTCCCGGCCGGATACCCGCAGGCCAAGTTCATCAAACATCATCAGCGCGTCCGTTCCACCGCTCAACAGCAGTTTCCCTTCCTTCGCGGAAAGATGGGTCAGGAGCGCATCAAAGCCCTGTGTTTCAAGGTGCTTGTCCCGTATAAGGAAGTACAGGACCGGCAGCGGGGGATCAAGGGCCTGGAGCGGAACGGTTTCGCTGTCCAGGGTGATATTAAAGGGTTCACCGATGGCGTCGATCCGCATAATCAGGATGGGCATGGAAACGCCCTTGGGCGTAACCCGTACCTTTTGTACCACATGGACAGGGGAGCGAAGCGCGTTATAGGTGTACTCGGACAGCATCACCTGTCCGCCGGTGGTGTAGCTTTCTATCCTGCTGCTCAAATTCACATTACTGCCGATGACGTTGTACTTCATCACCCGGTCGGAACCGATATTCCCCACAATCGCGTCCCCGGTGTTTATGGCGATTCCCATTTCAATTTCCGGAAAATCGTTTCGCGCGGCCCAGACGTTAACGTCCTTCATGGCGGACTGCATTTTCAGCGCGCAGGCAACGGCGTTATCGGCATGGCCCTCGTCTTCCAGGGGGGCCCCAAAGATGCAGAGTATCGAATCCCCCAGGAATTCAATAATGGTGCCGCTAAAGGCATGGATAATTTCCACCATCACGCTGAAATAGTAGTTAAGCAGCGTTACAACCTTTTCACTTTCATGACTCTCCGCCAGCGGGGTAAAGCCCCGTATATCGCTGGTCATAATGGTGATGTAGCGTTTTTCCCCCCACAGGGAAGGGCCGTCCGGAGATTCCAGAAGCTGTTTGATTATCTTGTCCGGCAGGTAACGGCCAAAGGTATCGTGCAGCTTGATAAGGCGGCTTGATTTTTCTTCCACCATTTGCTGCAAATTATCATTCAGGGTCTTGAGTTCCATGGTAAGGCGCCGGTTCAGCCGGTCCTTGGTCTGCCTGGTCCGCTCAAACACCACGGTAATTGACAGGACCAGTATGTACACAGTTACCATCCTGATTGATACGTCAAAGTGATAACTGAACCTTGAAGCCGCGGGGACAAAAAACTGAACCGTGCTAACGGCAAGCTGCACACAGGAAAGGCCGATCCCCGTTTTCATGCCCAGCAAAAAAATAGTCAGCAGGGGATAAATGTAAATAAAGAGAACCCCCGCCCCCTGGGCATCGCCGTTCCAGATCAGTAAAAAGCAGAACAGGCCGTAAGAAACAATGGCAAAAAACGCGGCGATAGCCTGGACGCGGACAAACCGGGCAAGAAAGAAACCGATAATGGCCACCATGATCATGACGGCGCAGACAATGGCGTCAAAATACGAACCCTTTAGAATATTCTGCGCGACAAAGGCCGCCAGCACAACGGCGCCGAAAATAAAAATAAAATTCATCAGGGCATAGCGTATCTTGTTATCCGTCATGGTGGATTCTGTTCCACCGGATTCAAAATCTTTTCCGGAGGTAAAAACATTTACCAGGAAGGGCTTTTCATTCATAATCCGGTCCTGGCGAAGTTTCCCACAGTTTAAGGGTACTCCTCATAAAGGCGGGAATGTCCATGCCGTAGGCCGCCTCCAGCGCGGGGGACTGCAGTACCTCTGCGGCGGGTCCTTCGGCCCGTAGCTCCCCCCCGTCCAGAAGGATGACACGTCCGGCAAAACCTCGGGCCAGATTAAGGTCGTGAAGCACCGCGATAACAATACCGCCTGACTCCCCCGCCCAGTTCCCAAGGTACCGCAGCAATTCTACCTGGTATTTCAAATCCAGGTGGTTGGTGGGCTCGTCCAGAAGGATAATCGCCGGATTCTGGACCAGGGTCCGGGCCAGAAAAACCCGCTGCAACTGCCCCCCGGAAAGCACGGTAATCGGCGTTTCCGCAAGGGCATCCAGTTCAAGCCGTTTGAGGGTCCTGTCGATAATCTCCCGGTCCTCTTTCCCAAGTTTTGGAATAAAGCCCTTCCCGTAGGCGTAGCGGCCCAGGGCGGCTGTTTCGTACACGGTATACGGAAAGTAGAACTGGGAGGTCTGCCCCAGGAGGGCGATTTTCTTTGCCAGTTCCCCCCGTTTCAGGACGCCCGTGTCCCTGCCCTCCACCGTAACGCTGCCCCGGCAGGGTATAAGCCGGGCTATGGCCCGCAGCAGGGTGCTTTTACCCGATCCGTTGGGCCCCACGATGCAGAGAAAATCCCCGGGGGCCGCTTCCAGGGCGATATTCTTAATCACGTCCGGCCCTTTGTAACCGGCGTAGAGGGCCTGGACCTTGATGGACGTTCCCCTCACCGCCGGCTCCGCGCGAAGTACACCCAGGCGAAAAAGGGCGCGCCGATAATGGCGGTTACCGCCCCCACGGGCAGTTCCGCCGGGGAAATGATGGTCCTGGCCGCCAGGTCCGCGGCTATCATCAGGCAGCCCCCGATAAAGAACGACATGGGCAGCATAAACCGGTGGCTCGGCCCGATAAGGCGCCGGCCCAGATGAGGCGCGATAAGGTCCACAAACCCGATGGCCCCGCACAGGGCCACCGCCGCGCCGGTAAGCAGGCTGCCGAGGAGGAACAGCCGGCCCCGGACGCTTCGGATCTCCAGCCCCAGGGCCTGGGCGTCCTCCTCCCCAAAACTCAGCACATCCAGTTCCCGTGTATAGCGGAACAGGCCAAGACCCCCCAGGAAAAGGAATGGCAGCATCATGATGACATAGGGCCAGCCCTTTAGCGCGAAACTGCCCAACTGCCATAAAATCAGCGTTTTTAGTTCTTCCCGGAAAAGGGCCATAAGGGTGGTCAGCAGGGCGTTTACAAAAAGGGAAATCACCATGCCAAAGAGGATAATCGTGTTGCCCGACAAGTTTGGGTCCAGCCGGGCGGAAAAGGCGATGACGAAGAAGACCGTCAGGAGTCCGGCGGCAAAGCCCGTAACCGGCAGCGTAAAGCCCCCCAGGAGGGGCAGGGACAGGCCGCAGAGGATCACCAAGGCCGCCCCCAGGGAGGCCCCGGAAGAAACGCCGATGATGTAGGGGGAGGCAAGCTGGTTTTTCAGTACGGACTGGAACACGGCCCCGCTCAGGGCAAGCGCGCCCCCCACCATAAAGGCCAGAAGCACCCTGGGCAGCCTGAGCTGCCGAACAATAGAAATGTCCCGCGTGCTTATGCCCTCCGTCCGGTTCAGGATGATCCGGACGGTATCCGTCAACCGGATAGAGGTACTTCCCATGGAAGCGCCCACGCAAACGCAAACCACCGCGACAAGGGCCGCGAAAACCAGCAGACGAAAACGGGAACCGGATCTGGGAGTTTGTTGCGCTTTGCGCATAGAACCTCGAAAATCGCCGAACAGGTCCCCCTATGCGGCGATTTTACCCTGGCGCGACATGCTACCCTGGCGCGACAGGCTGAATGATGACTGCTAGTACGCAGTCATGATTGTACTGGTGGGGGTTTTTGGGTGCTTCCGATGCTTCCCGAACCTCCACGACTCTGCCCTCTTTGTGGTGTAGTCAGACACCATTCAACCTGAGGTTTTAGGTTTGATACCCTCCTAACCTTAACTCCCTATCATGAACCGCTACAGGGGGAAAGTTAAGGTCAGGACAAGGCACGTATCAACGTGAACTATCCACAGGTT
>JAIRND010000048.1 GCA_031258225.1 Treponema sp.
AACCCCGCGTGGAACCGGCGGATCGACGGTGAAGACTGGATCAAGAAGGATTTTGCCCCCAAAGATACGGCCCTGGTTCTGGACTGGCAGCAAACAATGGGCGCTGTTGACGAGATGGATTACTTTACCAAGCACGACATGCTGTCCAAGGCGCCCTTTGTCCAGATGCCGGTCGCCCCTGAGGATATCCAGCTTTTGACCCAGCGGATCGGCCAGGTGGTAACCCCCGGAACCTGGCGGGCTGTCATGGCCCGGAACGAGGCCGAATTCGAGGCGATCTGGGCACAGATGGCCGCGGACGCCAGGGGCATGGGTATTGACCGGGTTCTTGACTGGACCCTGCGAACCTACGAAAAAGCGGTTGCCGACGGCGCCAAGTATATGTGGTAGGGGGATAGTGAAATGATAGAGAGAGCGGGTAATGCCGGGCCTAAGATTCAGGCGAAGTACCGGCTTTTGCTGATGATACTGCCGTTTATTATTCTGACATTCCTGCTCTCCTATGTTCCCCTGGCGGGATGGGTGCTGGCTTTTTTTGACTACAGGCCGGGCTTCTCCCTGAGCCCGGAGCGGTTCGTGGGGTTCGACAACTTTAAGCTCATCCTCACGGACCGCTACGCGGTGGCCGACATAATCCGGGTTATGAAAAACACCCTGGGCATGAGCTTTCTCGGCCTCCTTACCTCCTGGATGCCCATGGCCTTCGCCATACTACTGAACGAAATCAGGGTGAAAAACGTGCGCAAAACCGTACAGACCTTAACCACGCTCCCCAACTTTATAAGCTGGGTGCTGGTTTTTTCCATTGCCTTCGCCATGTTCTCGGTGAACGATGGGTTTATCAACCGCTTCCTTATGGCAATCGGCGCCATTGATGACGGCGTCAATTTTCTTGGAGGCGGCACGCATGTATGGCTGGGCATGTGGGGCTGGGGCACCTGGAAGGGTCTGGGCTGGGGTTCCATCGTATACATCGCTTCCATCATGTCCATCGATCAGGAACTGTACGAGGCCGCCCGGGTAGACGGCGCCGGGCGTTTCCGGTGCATCTGGCATATTACGATACCGGGTCTCCTGCCCACTTATTTTGTCCTGCTCATCCTTTCCATAGCGAACTTTATCAACAGCGGCATGGAATCCTACTACGTGTTTCAGAATCCCATGAATAAATCGGCTATAGAAGTGCTGGATCTGTACGTGTACAACCAGGGAATCGGCGGAATCCGGTACTCCTACTCAATCGCCATCGGCATCCTAAAATCGGTAGTCAGCCTGATTCTCCTCTTTACCGCCACATCAGTCTCAAAAATATTCAGAAAGGAGTCCATATTCTAATGAAATACAAACCAGTGAAATACAAACCAGGTCCCGTGGATGTTGTTTTTGATATTTTTATCTATGTTTTCTTTATCGCCTTTACCGTTATGTGCGTCTTCCCGATTTATTATATTTTTATCAATACCATCAGCGATAACGAACTGGTGGCCCAGGGAAGGATCCTGTTTTTGCCCAGGGGTTTTCACCTGGAGAACTACGTCAAGGTCATGCGGCTTAGCGCCCTGCCCCAGGCCCTCCTGGTGTCGGTGTCCCGGACCGTTATCGGCACGTCCCTCAGCGTTATCTGTACGGCCTTTGTGGCGTATGTCTTAACGAAAAAAACCCTTTGTCACCGGAAACTTGTGTACCGTTTTTTTATCGTAACCATGTATTTTAACGCGGGGCTTATTCCGGTGTACCTTACCATGCGCAATCTCCATCTGTACAATAACTTTTTTGTTTACATTATAGGGGTTATCAGCGTTTTTAACGTTATCCTGGTAAAAACGTATATCGAGAGTATCCCGGAATCCATCGAAGAATCCGCGGCTATAGACGGCGCGGGGTACCTGGTCATATTTACCCGGCTTATTCTGCCCCTGACCGTGCCTATCCTGGCGACCATTGCGGTATTTAACGCGGTAGGCCACTGGAATTCCTTTATGGATACCCTGCTCTATATACGGAATCCAAAACTGTTCACCCTCCAGTTCCTGCTCTGGCAGTACCTGAACCAGGCAAATAACCTCGCGGCTACGCTCCGTCAGGCCGTTATAACCGGCGATTCCGGCTTCAATCCCGCGACTGTTATGACCCCAACGTCGGTACGCATGACGATAACCATCGTCGTAACGCTTCCGGTTCTGTTCGTTTACCCCTTCTTTCAAAAGTACTTTGTTAAGGGGATAATGATAGGCGCCATCAAGGGGTAAGGTGAAACGACCGGCTTGAATGAAGATGCCCCGCCCATTGATCGGCATCTTGTCCAACGATCGATTATACTAATACTATGACAGACTTAATTCCCAGGCCCGTGTCCCTTCATCCACGTGAGGGACGGTTTATTTTTCAGGGAATCCCCGCCATTGGGGGGGATGGGGCGTTTAAGGCCGAAATGGACGCGGCCCGGAACCAGTTTTCGTCCATAGAGTTTCAGGATTCAGGTCCTGATACGCCGGGCTGGATACGCTGCCTCCGCCTTGACGAGCCGGAGGAGGGCAAAAGCGGGGAGTACTACCGGCTGAGTGTCGGGATGGAGGAGATTACGATAAAAGCCGCCGCGGGGGCGGGTATCTACCACGGGCTCCAGACCCTGCGGCAGTTGTTTCTTTCCGCGGCCGCCCGGGGGAATCGGTATATCCCCTGCGTGGATATTGTGGATTGGCCCCGCTTCCCCTGGCGGGGGCTTATGCTGGACTGTTCCCGGTACTTTTATTCGGTCCCCTTCATCAAAAAACTTATCGACGCCCTTTCGCTGCACCACATCAGCGTGTTCCACTGGCACCTTACCGACGATCAGGGCTGGCGTCTCCCCATTCCGGCCTATCCCCTGCTCACGGAGATCGGTTCCCGCCGCTTCGACAATCGCCGGGGAAGGTACCTGGGGGGTTTTTACACCCACGACGAGATCCGCGAGGTGGTAACGTTTGCCGGGGACCGGCATGTCGAGGTGGTGCCGGAGATCGACCTTCCCGGCCACGCCGGTTCCATTCTTGCCGCCTATCCGGGGCTGGGCTGTACCGGCGGACCTTACCGTGTGGAGGATCGTTTTGGCATCTTTGAGGATGTACTGTGCGCGGGGAACGACGGGATCTTCGATCTGGCGGCGGCGGTGTTCGATACCCTGGGGGAACTGTTCCCCTCAACATACGTGCATATCGGGGGGGACGAGGTGCGCTTTAACCGCTGGAACGAGTGCCCCAAGTGCCGGAAGCGGCTTCATGAGACCGGCCTGAACGAGGCCCGGGAACTGCAAAGCTGGATCACCGTGAAACTGGCCGGGATGCTCAGGGAGCGGGGAAAAACCGCCATCGGCTGGGACGAGGTGCTGGAAGACAGTCCCCGTTACCGCCTGCCCGAAAACGTGGCGGTTATGTCCTGGCGGGGGGTTCAGGGGGGCATTGAGGCTGTCCGGCGGGGCCGGCCGGTGATCATGTCCCCCACCAGCGCCGGCTGCTACCTTGACTATAAACACCACGATGATCCGGAGGAACCGGGCCAGCTTGGGATCTCCCGTATTTCCCAGTTGTACGCCTTTGACCCCCTGGCCGGCATGGAGGAGGGTAGTCCTGTCCTGGGGGCCCAGGCAAACCTGTGGTCCGAACTTGTCTACGCGGGAAAAATCGCGGAGTACATGATCTTCCCCCGCGTGTGCGCCCTGGCGGAGGCCCTGTGGACGGGGAACGCCGGTCTGGACGATTTTCTTGAGCGCCTTGCCGAACACCGCAAGCGGCTGGACGCGCTGGGACTACTTCAATACCATGGCGAGCCGTAGTTCGCCTGGGCGAGCCGTAGTTCGCCTGGGCGAGCCGTAGAGCCGGATCATAGCAGCGTAAGGCCATCGGGATTCAGCACCCTCATTTTTTCCGCGATAAAATCCACCACCGGCCCATGGGCCGCCTCCAGCAGGGCCCCGATTACCTTGGGGGGATTGTCCCCCGCCAGAATCCGGGCCAGCTCGTCCCGGTAGTACATCAGGTACTCCGTGGCGATATTGGTCTTTGTTATACCGTGGCGGACGGCCTCTTTCAGTTGATCCACGGGGATCATCGAGGTGCCGTGAAGCACCAGGGGCAGGTCCGCCGCGGCCGCGATACCCGTAAGAAGTTCGATCTCCAGACGGGGTTCCTCGATGTAAACGCCGTGGCTGTTCCCAATGGCCACCGCCAGGCTGTCGACGCCGGTTTCCTCCGCGAAACGCCGGGCCTCGCCGGGCTGGGTAAAGCGGTTCCGGTCAACCTTCTCCTCCCGGCCCACAATTCCAAGTTCCCCCTCCACGTCGATTCCCAGGGGCCGGGCGGCCTGGACAACCCGGCGGGTCTCCTTTACGTTTTCATCAAAGGGCAGCTTGGAGGCGTCCAGCATGATCGAGGTAAAACCGCTCCGGATTGCCCGCATGCAGGTTTCAAAGTCCGGACTGTGATCCAGATGCACGGAAAAGGGAACGGAACTCCTGGCCCCCAGGTCTTTAACCATCACCGCGAAGGTGTCCATCGGTATGTACCCGTCGTTGTAGTACATGATGATCACCGGGGTCCCGGCCTTTTCAGCCGCCTCGAACACCATTTTTGTCGATTCGTAGTTAAAGGTATCGTAGGCGGGAACGGCGTAACCACGCCCGCGTCCCTCCCGCATCAGATCAACGGACCTGCACAGCATACCCATAAAATCCCCCTTTGTCGGTTCCGTCCGCAAGTGATGATGCCAGACTTTGACCAATTTGACTAGTACGCAGTCAATATTCAACCTGTGAGTCGTTCAGTTTGATACGCCCTGAACGTAACCCTCTACCGCCTCCCGGCGGGGGCGGGGATAGCCCGGCGGGAAAACGCTTGTAGAATCC
>JAIRND010000058.1 GCA_031258225.1 Treponema sp.
TATATTATAACAGTTAAGTTAGGCATTGAACGTCAATTTCTCCCTTCTGCCGAGGCAGTATAAGGCTATTTTACAGGCGGTCCAGCATTATGTCAAGCGATTTCTCCATTTTTCTCCATTTTTTCTTAAAAAACACAAAAATGGGCGCTTTTCTGCTAATCCTGGCCCACAAAACCGCCTTACCTGCCGGGGCCGGGGCATACCCTGGGGAAACAACGGCCTTTACTCCTGTCCACTGCCGCTAAACCTGGCCCACATACCAGAATTTATCACCGGGGTTAGGGGAGAGACCGGGGGGAGAACATTTGGAATTCCCCGCCGTAGCGTATCAAAGATAGCGAAGGCGGATTCTACAAGCGTTTCCCCCCGGTCTCTCCCCTAACCCCGGTGGTGGTATACTGTTTTTGTGGGCCAGATTTAGCGCGGCGCGCTCTGGCTCTGAACCGGCAAACAGGGTATAATCGGTTTATGCTCTTCCCCCTTATCAAAGATGTACTCTCCTTTCCTCCGGATTCCCGAAAACTAACGGTTCGGGGCTGGATCAGAACCAAACGGGAACTTAAAAACCTGGTGTTCATCGAACTGAACGACGGTTCCTCCCTCCGGGGGCTTCAGTGCGCTTTTGACCGGGACGTTCACAAGCTCGCCGGGATTCTTGACGAGGCGGGAACCGGCGCCTCGGTGGAAATCGAAGGTATCCTGGTTTCCTCCCCCGCCGCGGGCCAGGAACTGGAACTGGCCTCCAAATCCATCAGACTGATCGGCCCGGCCCCCTCCGAATCCCGGCCCGGCATCCCCGCCTACCCCCTGCAAAAAAAGCGGCATTCGCTGGATTTCCTGCGGGAGATCGCCCATCTGCGGCCCCGGACCAACACCTTCGCCGCGGTAACCCGCCTCCGCAGCCGCCTGGCCTTCGCCATTCACCAGTTTTTCCAGAGAAACGGCTACCAGTACATCCACACCCCCATTATCACCGCCAACGATGCGGAAGGCGCCGGGGCCATGTTTCAGGTTACCACGCTGAATCTGGAAACCCCGCGGACTTCCAGTCCGGTGGATTACAGCCAGGACTTCTTCGGCAGAAAAACCGGACTAACAGTTTCCGGCCAGCTCGAGGCAGAAACCTACGCCGCCGCCCTTTCCCGGGTCTACACCTTCGGCCCCACCTTCCGGGCGGAACACTCCAACACCACCCGGCACCTGGCGGAATTCTGGATGGTGGAGCCGGAGACCGCCTTCGCGGACCTGGACGACAACATGAACCTGGCGGAGGAATTCCTCAAATTCCTCATTACCACGGCGCTGGAAGACTGCGGGGAAGAACTTGCCTTTTTCGACACCCACTACGAGAAAGGCCTCCGCGAAAACCTGGAGACCCTCACGCGCTCGCCGTTCACCCGCGTCAGCTATACCAGCGCGATAGCGGAACTGGAAAAGAACGCCGGCGCCTTCGAGTTCAAACCCGCCTGGGGTTGCGATCTGCAAAGCGAACACGAACGCTACCTCACGGAAACCGTGTTCCGCGGCCCCCTCATCGTTACCGACTACCCAAAAGAAATCAAAGCCTTTTACATGAAACTCAACGACGACGGCAGAACCGTCAGAGCCATGGACGTGCTCGTCCCCCGCCTGGGAGAAATTATCGGCGGCTCCCAGCGGGAAGAGCACCTCGAAAAACTCCAGACACGCATGACCGAACTTGGCATGAACACCACCGGCTACCAGTGGTACCTGGACCTGCGCCGCTACGGTACAACACCCCATTCGGGCTTTGGTCTGGGTTTTGAGCGGCTCATCCAGTACCTTACCGGCATGACCAACATCCGGGACGTGATCCCCTATCCCCGCACTGCGGGACAGGCGGAGTACTAGATGAAGATCGATAGGGGGGAAGCCTCCCCCCACGGCCCAGGAGTTTGTCGCGCTTCGCGCGTAAAACCCAAAAAATCGCCGAATAGGTACCACCTATGAGGCGATTTTACCTTGCAAACTCCGAAAGCAGCCCATTTATCGTGGTTTTTGCGACACAACGTGGAGCAAAAACCTACAAGTACAACAGGCTGCTAGCCCGCCCGTCCGTTCCGGCCGTCCGGTCTCGGCCTCCCCCCCACCGCGGGCCCGGCCGGCCCCGCGACGCCCCAAGACTGACGGTAGGGATCTGTGGGGCTTTAGCCCAAATGATAAAGAAAATGCGCAATTTTGCGCGTTTTCTACCTTGCAGACTCCCAAAGGAGCCCGAAAATCGGAGATTTTTGCGGTCAATGGCCGCAAAAATCCACAAGTACAACAGGCTGCTAGGGCTTCTCTGCCTCCTCCTCATGCTCCCGGGCGCCGCCGCCCTTGCCCAGGTAACGCCGAAACTGTTAAAACCCGGTTCCCCCGCCCCGGCAATCGTAAGCCGGGCGGCCCTGCTCCTGGACGCGGAAACCGGGACCGTCCTCTACGAAAAAAACGCCGACGAGCCCATCCCCCCGGCCTCCCTTACCAAACTGATGACCGCCCACATCGCCCTGCGGGAAGCGGCCGCCGGAAGGATCTCCCTGGACGAGGCCGCGCAGCCCCCCAGGGAAAGCTGGGCCATCAATCAGCCCCCCCGTTCCAGCCTGATGTTCCTGGCCGCGGGACAGCGGGTCAGCCTGCGGGAACTGCTCTTGGGACTGGCCGTGCCCTCAGGAAACGATGCCGCCGTGGCGGTGGCCCTGCGCCTTGCCCCCACGGTGGCGGATTTTGTGGATAGCATGAACGTGGAGGCGGCGCGGCTTGGACTCCACATGACCCGCTTTGTCGAGCCATCGGGCATTTCGGAACAGAACCAGACCACCGCGCGGGAATTTGCCCGCTTCTGCCAATACTACCTGGCCCTGTACCCCACGTCCCTCCAGGAATTCCACTCAGTCCGGGAGTTCGCCTACCCCAAGCCGGAAAACGTGGCGGAACGTTACCGGGAACGGCCGGGAACCATCGTCCAGTACAACCACAACAACTTGCTAAGGGATTTTCCCGGCGTGGACGGCCTAAAAACCGGGTACATCGACGAGGCGGGCTACAACATCGCCCTTACCGCCCAGCGGGAAGGAACCCGCTTCATCCTGGTCCTCCTGGGGGCCCCCACCGTCCGGGGGGGCGACAGACTGCGCGACGAGGACGGCCGGAACCTCCTGACCTGGGCCTTTGAACAGTACCGGACCATCCGCCCCATCATCCCCGACCCTGAGCCGGTAAAACTTTGGAAGGGCAAACAGGAGGAAGTCCGCCTCATACACACCGAAACACCGGACTTTACCGGCCCCAGGGACCGGGGCCAGCAGCTTTACCTGAGCGCCGAGATCACCGATCCCCTTATCGCCCCCCTGGCCGCCGGTGAACCCCTGGGGACCCTTGTCATCTCCGATGACCTTGGGGAACTGCGCCGCATTCCCCTTGTGGCCGCGGAGGACTACGAAGAAGGGGGCTTCCTCAAACGCCTCTGGGACTCAGTCCAACTGTTCTTCCGGAACCTGGAGCGCGGGGTCTAGCAGTTTGGCGTGGGATAATTATAATCTGTCTATCTATAACTAGCTATACAAGCTATACAAGGAGTGGTTATGAGACGGCAATTTTTTTTATCGATGGTTATTCTGTGTGTTCTGTCATTGTCCCTGAGCGCCCAAACCAGGACGGATGCCTATGAGCCCAATAATTCCGCCTCCGCCGCCTATCCCCTTACGATGGGCAGCTTCAACCTTAACTTTAGTTCCGGGGACGAGGATTGGTTCAGCTTCCGGCTTTCCTCGCCCACGATGCTCCGTATCAATACCGGCGGTGATCTGGACACCAAGCTATACCTCTACGGGCCCAATTCCGAAACAACGGAAATCACTTCCGATGACGACGGGGGAACCGACTACAACGCCCGGATTGCCGTGTATCTGAGCGAACCCGGCACGTACTATATTCAAGCTATACCCTACGACGGCGATACCACCGGACCTTATACGCTGGTTCTGGAAACAACACCTCTTGCCGCGGATTCACTGGAGCCCAACAACAGGCGGGACCAGGCCAAAACCATTAGTATCTCCCGGCTGCCGCGGAACCTGACCCTTTTCCCCAGTGACGATTCGGACTGGTTCAAACTCGATCTGGATTCGTTCCGGTATGGGGAAGGGGAAGTTATCTCCCTCTACACATCAGGGGATACCGACACCTGCATGGAACTTTACGAAGGGGATATTCCGCTGGCTGAAAACGATGACGGCGCTGATGACAGTTACAACGCTAAAATAACTTTTAAGCCTGAACGGGGGGTTAGCAACTACTACGTTAAGATTCGCGGTTATGACAATTCCACGGGTGAATACGTCTTCCACGCCGAAACAAGCATTGAGGAGTTTGACCAGTACGAACCCAATAACGATAAAACCAGGGCTACGAATATCGCCATAGGCCAGACACTGTCCGGCAACGCCCTGGCGGAATACGATTCTGTTGACTGGTTTACCTTTTCCATAAGCCAGCGGGGAACCTACACCATAGGCACCAGCGGGGGGATGGATACGGTTATTACCCTTTATGACGATAAGGGCAGCGAGGTGGCATCCGACGATGACGGCGGCAGAAACAGCAACGCCTTAATTGAAACCGGCCTTGAACGGGGGACCTACTACGCGGAAGTAACCCGGTACGACAGCGGCATCTACGAGGAATACTCGTTCTTTGTCCGCCAGCAATAGTACGCAGTCATCATTCAACTGTGAGTCGTTCAGTTTGATACGCCCTGAACGTAACCCTCTACCGCCTCCCGGCAGGGGCAGGGCATCGGCGGGTGGGGTATGGTAAAGATCGGTTGAACCACACAAGGTGAAGCGGCTGGGGAGGAGTTCAACAGAGGAGTTCAACAGACCTTTGGTAAACGCCGATGCCCTGGTCCCCCCGCCTTGATCATTACGTCTGAATGGTACTACCATGACAAAAAGGGTCGCCAATGGACAAAAGCCGGTTCTCCTGTGTTTCCGATCTGATAAAAGGTAAAACATACATCGTTATCAAAGAATTCACGGATTATGACGGCCGCAAACATCCTGTGGGGGAAAAATTCGAATTCGACCTCTATGATTATTACTTTCTTGACATGGGATACACCCTATACATAAAAAAGAACGGTGAAGAAAAAATCATGCGGCTTAAGGACCATAAAAAGCATCAGGCGCAGCTTATTAAAACGCTTCCCGACTACATAAAACCACTGAAATCAAGCAGGGCTTAACATCCCGGTCAGTGGTGTTCCACCCTCGTACCGCCCCGTTCTACCCGTACCACCAGTTCTCCCCCGCGGCCTTCGTGGTAAACAAGGAGGCGTCCCGCAGCGGGAAGGTACTCCCAGCGTGGGTTTATCCCGCCCCCTTCGCCGGGGTCTCCGCGGGAACCTGCTACTACGGCCGCGCAGTTTATCTCCGGTTCCGGCCCCACATACTCGCCGGGCAGAAAAATTTCCGTGGGGGCCGTAATGTTCCCGTCCGCCCGGTAGCGGAAATTGAAGACGCCTTTTTTCCGGTCCCAGTGGTACGCCAGGGGGATACCCGCGGTAGCCAGGGGATAGGGCCGCAGCCAGCCCGCCATTGCCCGGCCTAGGAGCCTGCCATCGGGACTCGTGGTAACAATCGACAGATCCTCACCGTTCCAGCCGTCTCCGCTTTCCGCCTGGTGGGTGGCGCTGTAGTTCCAAATGGTGGAGTGAAGCCGGGCTTCGTCAATGGCGTCATAGTAAAACGTCAGGGCCTCCTCCTGCGTTGAATAGTTCCCGGTCCGGTAGGCCCTTCCCCCGTTCATGTTGTAGGGAATACCGAATTCCCCCAGCAAACAGGGCATGTTTCCCATCTTCTCTTTGGCGTAGTCCAGGACTTTCCCCAGGGTTTTCCGGTAGTAGGCGGCCAGGGCCTTTCTGCCCAGCAGTGGGCGGCCTGTTACCGTGTCAATGCCGAACCAGGGGCGGAAAAACCGGGTATAGAGGCTGAAACCGTCGTACCAGTGGAAGGCGTTTACCGTGTTGGCGGGATCCTGCTCGTGCCAGGCGGGGTGTTCCCCGTTGGGAATCCCCTCGATAAAAAACAGGGTTTCCTTCCGGCCCTCTTCCATGGCCGCGATAAATTTGGTCATAAAGGGTTTAAGCAGGTCATCCGCAAAACGGGGGGGCCGTTCCCGGTACAGGGCAAAGTGATCGCCGCGCAGCAAGCGGGGACTTCCACCCTGTTCATCCCAGACCCCCGCCTGTTTCCAGGGACAGTCAAAGCCCTCCCGGAACAGGGATACGCCCCGCGGATTCAGGGTTTCCCGCCGGATTACCCGCCTCCCCAGGGGTGTAATACCGTATACCGGTATTTCCACGGAGTGCCCGCCGGCGGCCATCATGGTCTGGAAAGGGCTGGGAACCGGCCCCAGGGGGATCGTGGGCTGTTCCTGGGAGGCCAGATCCCGGTGTCCCACAAAACCCTTGCCGGGTTCGTTCATGGTTCCCCAGCCCACAATGGCCCGGCAGTTTTTAAGCCGGCGGTAAGCGTGCCGCATGGCGGCAATGTAGTGCCCCTGCAGCCAGTCCTGAACCGGCTCCCCCCCGATCCGTATGTCCGGGGCATAGGCAGTTCCCGCGAAAAACAGCGTAAACATGGTGGCCGCGGCGTAATAGTCGTAGTTGGAAGGCCAGGTCATGGGGGGGCAGGGCCGGCCCCCGTGGTACTCCGCGTAACGCTGCCAGGTAAGGGCCGCCCCCGTGGCGTCCAGCAGCTCCGGTTTTATGCCCAGCCCCTCCAGAGTCCAGGCAGGGGCCCCGTCCCCGCCGGTAAAACGGCTCCACACATCCTGGTGGGGGTCGATAAACACCGAAATTCCCCACTTTTCCGCCGCAAGCAGCAGTTTCCGCAGGTAGGCCAGGTAGGCTTCGTCGTACTGTCCGGGACCCTGGTGTTCCAGCGCCTCCCAGGTAATAAGCAGGCGGATAAAGGTAAAACCCCAGCCGGCAAGCTGCTCAAAGCGCCCCTCCGCCTCTTCCAGGGGGAAGGGACGTCCCACAAACGACACCTTTTCAGGCTCTTGAAGCGATTCCGCCCGCAAGCCCCAGGCCGGCGGTCCCCAGGGAACCTTGGAATCTCCCCCAAGGTTTACCCCCCGCAGTACCAGGGTTCGACCCTGTTCATCGAGTATTCGTCCTTCGTGAATCCGCATAGCGGTCATTCTGCAGTAAATGATAAAACCGCGCTATTCCCCCTAAACTTGGCCCACAAAACAGCCTTATCTGCCGGGGTCGGGGAATATTCCGGAAAAACTGCTTGTAGAATCCGCCTGCGCTATGTTCCATACGCTGCGGCGGGGAATTCCAAGGCGCTTGCGCCATGTTTTCTGCCGGGCTATCCCCGCCCCCGCAGCGGTTCACGATAGGGAGTTAAGGTTAGGCGGCTATTAAACCTAAAACCTCAGGTTGAATGGTGTCTGACTTCAAATTTGGTACCTGGCACCATGCCAGGCGCCCTTGCAGGCGATTTTTTGGGGTTTTATGCGCGAAGCGCCCCACAGGCTCCCAGGGTGAGAAACTACACAGAGAGGATTTTAAGCAGGTCTTCCACCGTGTTGGCAGCCAGAATTTCCTGCCGTTTTTCAGCACTTTTGAAAAGTAGGCTTATTTCCGCCAGAAACTGCAAATGGGGGCCGGTCTTTTCCACCGGCGAAAGGGTCATGATAAAAATCCTGCACGGTTCATGATCCAGGGCCGCAAAATCCACCGGGTGATCCGAAATCCCAATACAGGCAACCAGATCCGTAATTGTGGGACTTTTGCCGTGGGGAATGGCGATACCATGTTTCATCCCCGTAGACATCTTCTCTTCCCGTTCCATGACCGCATGATAAGCGGCTTCGCGGTCAGGAATTTTATGGGCCGCACACAGCACATCCAGCAACTCGTTGATAATCTCGTCTTTCGCGGTCCCTTTCAGGTGGAGTTTAATCGTTTCTGATGTAAGTACCGTCTTAAGGTTCATAGGTATAGTGTAAGCCCAGATACCCGAAAAGTCAAGGATTCTTTACATGGCTTACAGGGGACCCGCGCCGCCCACTACGCCATCGATCTGTCTGATTTTTCATACAAAGCGGCTGCTGGCCCTGTCAAACCCACGCGGCCGTTACCCGGTTTTTTCGCGTTTCAGTACGCACCACCGGATCTTTTCGCCAAACGACAATTTAGGGGGTGACGCCTTCATTGTCTTTTCGTATATTTCCACCAGCTTAACCGTCATGTTATCAATTATCCAATTTTGGGCAAAGTCTTTTGCTTCCTCCGCCTTGCGCTGGTACAGACCGGCGTCTTCCAGCAGATCAAAAACCCGTGTGGTAAATTCATGTTCATCGTTTTGAACCATGAAGCCGCCGTTGTTTCCGCTCATTACCATGATGACGCCCATAGAACCTATCGCCACAACAGGAATTCCCGCGTACATTGCCTCAATGGTAACCAGGCCCTGGGTTTCCGTCAAAGAGGGAAACACAAAAATATCCGACATCGCGTAGACCATCCCCAGATCCCCCCGTTCAAGATAGCCGGTAAAAACGCAGTGATTCGTCAGATTTAAGCGTTCACATTCATCCCGCAGATCGGCCAGATACGGTCCGTCACCGACAATTAACAATACTGTCTCAGGATGTTTTTCAACTATGCCGGGCAGTATCCTTAGCAAAAAATCTATATTCTTTTCTTTGGTCACGCGGCCCGCGAACAGCAATATCCGCTTGTCTTTCAACAAGGGGTACATCATCTCCATTGTTCCCCTAAAATCGGCAATCTGCAGGTGGTTAAAGGTAAAATACTCCGGGTCTATGCCGGTGGGCAGCAGGTATATTTCCTTTTTTATCCTGTATTTTTTCACCACTTCTACTATCTGGGTGGTAGGAACAATAACGGCTGCCGATCTTTTCAGTATCAGTTTGAATATGCGCCGTAAAATAAATTTAATCGGCGGAACCGAAAAGGAGGGAAAATAATTTCCGATGTACTCCTCCCACAGCGTATGAAACGTGTAAACAGCCGGCACGTTATGGCGTTTTGCGTAATAAAACCCGAATTCCGCGACAACAAACTCAGAATTAATGTGAACAATGTCAGGATGGAACAACTCAAGCTGCTTCGCAACCCACAGCATTTTATGGAATTGGGCAACCCGGTCTTCTTTTGAAATTACGGTCGGCAGGGAGGGCACCTGGATGATCGCCGGCTCAGGTTTTTTTACCCCGTTGTTGTTTGATATTTTCTTGATATCCGCCGCGTTTAGGTACAAGGGGCATACAATAACCACCTTGTGCCCCATCCGCATAAGGGCATGTGAATAGGTGTCTATTGATACGGTAACTCCGTTGATACGCGGCCAATACGCGTCGGTAAACATCGCGATGGTCATACCCGGCTCTCCCGCGGCGCGCCGGGCAGCAGCCAGGCCAGGAAACGTTGTACCCAGTCATCCCAGAATTCCCAGGTATGGGCCCCGCTGCCCTCGTGGAACTCGTAATTAAACCGCGGGTGGGCCCTGAACCAGTCCGCGGTAAATTTCGCGTTATCGTAAAGAAAATCTTCCGTGCCCACGCAGTGGAAGATTCTGGGCAGGGGAACGCCGGAGGCAATGGCGGCTTCGGCCTTGGCAAAACAATCGTAGTCAACATTCCCCATAAGCCGGGCCCGGTCTTCCACCCCAAAGACGGCAAGGTCCCTGGAAGCCTTGCCGGACTTCCGCGGGCCCGGCGGCCTTCTGCCCGTCCGTATGTTCAGATTACCCGCGGAAAAGCAGCCAATGGCGGAAAAAACATCCGGCCGGCTCAGACCCAGGGATAGGGCCCCGGAACCCCCCATGGAAAGCCCCGCGATCCAGTTATCCTCCCGCCTGTCCGAAAGGGCGAAGAATTCCCCCATGATCCCGGGAAGCTCAGCGGTAAAAAAATCCTGGTACTTTTGACCGTGGGCCATGTTTACATAGGAACTCAAATGGGCGTTGGGCATGACCACGGCGATCCCCAGGGGCGCCACATAGCGTTCAATCGACGTGCGCCGCAGCCAGGTGGTATGGTCATCGCTGGCCCCGTGGAGCAGCCACAACACGGGGTAACGGTCCTTTTTCACCCCGCTCCCCTGAATTCCAACCCCGGATTCTTTTTGGGGAAGGATAACACAGGCCTGGTTGTGGAACCCCAGGACCCGGGAATAAAAATTAACCTCCATAAGCGCCATTACCGCGCCTCCTTGTTACCATCCGCCGTCCCCGCGTTGGCTTCGATGGGAAGCCAGTCGATGATCCGTTTAATGTTCCTGTCCCAATAGCCCCATTCGTGGACCCCGCTTTCCTCGTGGTAGCTCAGATCGATCCGGTCTTTAAACTTGTCCCGGAATTCCACGTTGATGGGGTAGAGAAAATCTTCGGTTCCGCAGGTTTGGTAAAACCGGGGCATGGGCCTGCCCGACGCGATAAGTGCCTCCAACCGAACGTGAATATCGCTCTCGCTGCCCCTTAGCTCGTCTTCTTCTCCAAAGATGTTAAGCCAGGTTTCGTTAACCCGGCCTTCCCGGTACTCCCACAGGGGGTCCGTAAGGCCGGAAAGGCTGGCGGCGGCGGCAAACCGTTCCGGGCAGTTAATCGCCAGCTTCAGCGCGCCAAAGCCGCCCATGGAAAGACCGGCCACAAAGGTGTCCTCCCGCCGGGTGGAAAGCCGGGGGAAAAATTCAGCCGTCAACGCCGGCAGTTCCCCGCTAAAGAACTGCCAAAAATCGTAGCCGTACTTCATGTCGGTGTAAAAACCCAGGTCCGTCCCGGGCATGATTACCGCCAGCCCCCTGTCCAGGGCGTAACGTTCAATGGATGTACGGCGCTGCCAGATGGTGTGGTCATCGCTCCAGCCGTGGAGCAGGTAGAGCACCGGTACCTGTCCTCCCTGTTCCCTCCCGCCAACCCCGATGCCGCTGGAACTCTGGGGCAGGATCACCTCAACGGTCCGCTGCATCCCCAGGCTTGCGGAATAAAAATGCCAATGTACAAGGGCCATATCAACCTCCTTCCTGCCGCAAAACGGCAGCCGTTTTACGGCCTCAGCTTACTTTACACGATCTTTTCCCCGTATGGGCCGCAGTTCCGCCTCGCTCACCAGGGCGGGGTCGTCTACGCCAAGGGGAAGTTCCCGTCCGCTTTCGTATTCAACTTCTTCCTCCTCGTAGGGCTCATTCTCCGGAATCTCAACCGCCTGTTCTTCGTTTTCAAGGCGCACGGCTATCATCTTGCTTACCCCCGATTCCTCCATGGTAACACCCAGCATGGTACCCGCCCCGGTAATGGTCCGTTTGTTGTGGGTAATAACGATAAACTGGCTTTTCGCGCCGAACTCCCGCAAAAGCTGCACAAAGCGGCCCACGTTTGCCTCGTCAAGGGCGGCGTCAATCTCGTCCAAAAGGCAGAATGGGGAGGGCTTTACCATGTACGTGGCAAACAGTAACGCTACCGCAGTCATGGATTTTTCACCCCCGGAAAGAAGGTTAATGTTCTCCAGTTTTTTTCCGGGCGGCTGGGCGTAGATCTCTATTCCCGATTCCAATACGTGATTTTCGTCCAGCAGGTGCAGCTTTGCCTGGCCGCCGCCAAAAAGACGGCGGAACATGTTGTGGAAATTTTTCTTGATTTTATTGTAGGCCTTCATGAACATATCGCTGGATTCCATCCGTATCTCCGCGGTCAGGTTTTCCAGATCCTTGCGGGCCTTGTTCAGATCTTCAAGCTGGTTTGTAAGAAAATCGTAGCGTTCCTTTACCTCCGCAAATTCTTCCGGGGCCATCAGGTTGACCGAACCAAGGGCCCGCAGCCGTTCCCGGCCCGCGGCAAGTTTTTCCCTTAGTTCCGCTGACGACGCGGTAATGGTAAAGGTACGCTCCTCAAATTCCAAGAGGTCGCGGGAATGGGTCTCCCGGAAGTTATCACGGATATTCTTGATCTCGGTTTCCGACTGAACAAGTTCCAGGTGGATTTTTTCCAGGGACTCCTGAACCTTGTTAAGCTGTTCCATCCGTTTTTTAATGGTTTCCTGTTTTCCCGCCACATCCCCATTCCGCCTGGTTATGTCCTGTTCCAGTTTTTCCAGCTCCGCCGTAAGCCGCAGGCCCTTCCGCTCAATCTCCGCGATTTCCTCCCCCATAATGGCGATTCTTTCGTTTGTCTCCTCAAGCCGTTTCCCGTCCAGAAAAATTTCATCGCGTACCGTTTTAAGAAGCCCCTCCTGACCCGCCAATTCCCTGCGTATTAACCGGGCCTGTTCCTCGGCGGCGTGGGCCTGGGTCTCTATCCGGGCCCGGCTTATCCGCAGATCCTCCAGGGTCTTGCGGTACTCGTTGATCCGTTCCCCCAGGTCCGCGTTGTCCCGGCGCAGGGCGCCGATTGTGTTCCTCCGTTCCTCAATGCCGTCTTTGATAAGCCGGATATTGGCGTCCAGGGCGCGTTTTTGGGTGATGATCCCTTCGGGGGCAAGAAAGTCGTCGATAAAGGAGGGGGAAGTGTTCCGGTAACTGTCAAAGAGTTCCAGGGCCTTGCCGGCCCCCAGGGCCGCCTCTTCCAGGGCCCCCGCCAGGCCGGCGGCAATGTGGGCAAGTTCCCCCGGCGCGGGAGCGCCGGCGCCCCCCTGTTCGGCAGCCGCCCCCGCGGCGGCGGCCAGGTCCCGGATCAGGGTTTCCCGGCCCGCCAGCAGGGTCCTAAGCCGCCCCAGGGTCTCCGACAGCTCCGCCTCCAACACACGCCGTTCCGTTACCGAATAGCCCGCCTCCCTTAGCCCCGCGTCCAGAGCCGCCACAATATCGTCCGTAATGGCCGCAAGGTCCTTTTCGTAAACGGTCTGCTCGTGTTCTTTTTGGCGGATCTCCTCCTCCAACCGGAGAACCCGATTCCCGTTATCCTCTATGCGGGAACTGGCGGTCTGAATGTTCTCCTGAAATGACGAGATATTCCCCTCAATGTCCACGGTCTTCTTCCGCAAATCCAGAACCGCCGCGTCCTGCGCTTCCGCGTCGGCGGCCAGTTCCTGACTTTTTTCCAGAATGATCCGTTCCCGGCCCTCGTTCTGCCCAATCTTCCCCTGAATTTCCCCCCGCTGTTCCGCAAGAAGCCTGGCCTGGTTTTCGCGGGCCCGCTTTTCCACGGCCAGACCGTAAATATCCTTCTGGTATTCGACGAGTTTTTCCTCCATCAGGTTTACCTCGTCCATGCCCTCTTCCAGGGCCCTGTTCGCCGCCTCCATCTCCGCGCGGATAGAATCCCGCTCCGCGCTACGTTTTTCCAGGGTTTCCCGCCGGGCGTTACCCTCGTATTTGAACTGTTTAAGTTTGAGAAGGTGAATATCCAGTTCCAGATTGAAATTCTCCTCCCGCAGGGCCCGGTATTTGGTGGTTTTTTCCGATTGGATCTTAAGACTATCATGGGAACGCTTAATCTCCCCCAGAATACCCTCCACCTGGCGCATGTTCTCCTCAGTTTTCGCCAGATTCCGCTCCGCCTCGGCCCCCCGCAGCTTATAACGGGTAATCCCCGCCGCTTCCTCAAACAGATAGCGCCGCTCTTCCGGCCTGGAAGACAGGACCTGATCGATCTTGCCCTGCTCCATGACCGAATAGGCCCCCTTACCAACCCCGGTATCCCAGAAGAGTTCCCGCAGTTCCCGCAGCCGCACGGGCTGGGCATTGATGTAGTACTCACTTTCACCGGAACGGTAGAGCCGCCGCTTAATCTCAATTTCCGGCGCGTCCAGGGGCAGTAAGCCCTTCTCGTTGGTAATGGTAAGGGCTACTTCCGCCACATTGAGGGGTTTACGGTTTTCCGTACCGTTGAAGATCACGTCCTCCATCTTCTCGGCCCGCATCGCCCGGGAAGCCTGTTCACCCAGCACCCACTTAATGGCGTCTACCACATTGGACTTGCCGCAGCCATTGGGACCCAGAAGGGCGGTAATTCCCCTTGTAAATTCAACCTGAGTCCGGTCGGGAAAGGACTTAAACCCAAATATATCTAATCGTTTCAGGAACAAGACAAACTCCGTGTCCGGGCGAATTTCTTCCGCCGCATATCGGGCAAGTGTAACACCAGGGGGGAAATCGTAGCAAGGTTTAGCCGGGCGCATATTATTCCTATATTTCATATAGGAATAATATGTTTATAATACGTTTTTTATAATACGTTTATTGAGGATCAGGGGGCCGGAGCGGGCAATAATCTTACAAAATTCGTTTTATTTGGTTTTCATAGACAATTTTGTTGACTTTTTCTTGACTTTTCTTGATAGTAGCCTTATTCTGGCCCTATAAACTAACCTAACAGGGGGCCATTGTATGGCAAAAGTAGAACTGAAAGGTATTTCCAAGGTGTATGAGGGCAATGTCCGTGCCGTGGACAATGCCAACATTGTAGTTGAAGACAAAGAATTTGTTGTCTTCGTAGGTCCTTCCGGGTGTGGAAAATCCACCACCCTTCGTATGGTCGCCGGGTTGGAAGATATAACCGAAGGCGAACTGTACATTGACGGGGAGTTGATGAACGATGTTCCGCCCAAAGACCGGAACATCGCTATGGTATTCCAGAACTATGCCCTGTACCCCCACATGACCGTCTATGACAACATGGCCTTTGGACTCCGTATCAAGAAAGTCGAAAAGAGCGAGATTGACCGCCGTGTTCACGAGGCCGCCCGCATCCTGGACATTGAAAAATTCCTTGACCGCAAGCCCAAAGCCCTTTCCGGCGGTCAGCGGCAGCGCGTTGCCGTAGGCCGGGCCATTGTCCGGAACCCCAAGGTGTTCCTGTTTGATGAACCCCTTTCCAACCTGGACGCCAAACTCCGTGTCCAGATGCGCGCCGAACTTTCCGATCTGCACCACCGGCTTAACGCTACGATGATCTACGTTACCCACGACCAGGTGGAAGCCATGACGATGGCGAACAAGATCGTGGTTATGAAAGACGGGAAGATCCAGCAAATTGGTTCTCCCCTGTACCTCTACAACCATCCCATCAACAAGTTCGTCGCGGGCTTTATCGGCTCTCCTCCCATGAACTTCCTCACCGTCAAGGTCCTGGAAGAAGGGGGTTCCCTGGTCCTGGACGAAGGTTCCTTCAAAATCAAACCCCACGCCACCCATGTGGATTACCTCAAAAAGTACATAGGCAAGGAAGTGTTCTTCGGCATCCGGCCGGAAGACCTCACCTTCTCCGCGAGCGGGCCAACGGACAACAGCTTCCCCGTAAAGATCACCGTGGTTGAGCCCCTGGGCGCCGACATTCACCTGTGGTTGACCACCGTTACCCAGCCCCTGGTAGCCCGTACCGAGCCTCACCACATCTTTAAGGTGGGCGACGAGGTAAACTTTGTTCCCCATATGGACAAGGCCCGCTACTTTGACAAGGATACGGAAGAGGCTGTCCTGGCCGAACTGGACGCCGCCGCCAAAGATTTCTAAAAGGCTTCCCCACGCCAACCGGTTTTTGGGACCGGCGCGGGGCCTAAACCCCGCGTGGCGCTAAAACCCCTCCAAAACCCCCGCCTTGCCGGGGGTTTTGTGTTGTACGGGGCCGGCGCAGGGCACCGGTGTTTACTTTTGTTGGCGGGGCTTGTCTCTTTACTCCCTGTCCCAGGCAGGGCATCGGCGTATGGTATGGTAACGATCGATTGAACAAAACGACGTGAACGGCGAGGGGCGGCAGGCCGGCGGTGGACACTTGACCGAAGCCTTGCGACACAAACCTGATGGCGCAAGGCGAGCGTGGCCGGCGCCGGCCTGCCGCCCCCCGCCGGGGTAATGTTGGAGGAGTTCAACCGGCCATTAGCAAACACCGATATCCTGGGCCAGCGAGGCTATGGGACACGAGTACCCCTGTATGCTACGATGTGGGGCATGGCCTATCTTTACGAAACACATTTGCATACCTGCCAGAGCAGCGCCTGCGCTTCTGCGGCGGGGCGGGAGTACATACCATACTACCTGGACGCCGGGTATTCCGGCATCGTCGTTACCGATCACTTTTTCAGGGGAAACAGCACGCTGGACCCGTACCTTCCCTGGCGGGCGTGGGTCAGGGAATTCTGCCGGGGCTATGAGGACGCCCGGGAGGAGGGGGCCCGCCGGGGGCTGGACGTATTTTTCGGCTGGGAGGAGACCTTTGAGGGCGATGATTACCTGGTTTACGGGCTGGACAAAGAATGGCTCCTGGAACACCCCGAAGTCCGGCGATGGACCCGGCGGGAACAATACCAGGCGGTACAAGCCGCCGGGGGCTGCGTGGTCCACGCCCACCCCTTCCGCCAGCACGATTATATCGAGGAAGTGTGCCTGGCACCGCGCCTGATCGACGCCGTAGAGGTGGCCAACGCGGGAAACCGGGAGCAGGGCTACGATGCCCTGGCCCTTCGTTACGCCGAAAAACTTGGCCTTCCCCTAAGCGCCGGCTCCGACATTCACCACATCGAACAGGCGGAGGCCGGGGAACTGTACGGGGTCTACCTGCGGGAAAAGCCGGAAAACTCCGCCGCTTTCGCGGCCATGATCAAAGCCGGGGAGGTACGGGGTACCGCGGACCTAAGGATTGAGGCGGGCCGCCTGGAAAGCCGGGGCGACGAGGCCCTGCATACCCCCCTTAAAATTCTGGATGAAACCGAACAGCCAATATCCCGTAACTTTTGGGACTTCCTCAGGGCCGGCACAAATACATAACCGCCGTGTACCTTTTTTGCGAAGATTGCCTTATGTTCGTTAATTGTTCCCCTTTTGGTGAGAGACAGGGCCGGCGCATAGGCTATGCGACACGAGCGCCTAAAACAGGGTGAGCAGATGTGAAGCGGGGTGTCAGGGGGAAGCTACCCATGCCCCGCATGGTATGTTCCCCCTGACAGGACCCCAACACATTGTTTAACCCTGTTTTAGGCGCGGTTCACATGGTTTATATGCGCCGGCCCTGAGGACTTCCTCAGTCGGGATTGATCGGGTATAGTACCGGTATGGACGACACGTTCCTGTCCCCGCCGGACACACCAGTAGAATCGGGGGAAATCGGCGGCCGCATGAGGGAATTTCGGGAAATCCTGGCAATAAGCGCCATCGACATGGCACGGGACATCGGTATTCCACTTGAAACCTACGAGCGATACGAAGCCGGCAAGCTGGACATTCCCATCAGTGTACTCTACAGGATATCAAACCGCCTGGGTACGGATACCACCGTACTTCTGACCGGGGAGGACCCCCGCATGGAAACCGCCAGCGTCTGCCGCGCCGGCAAAGGCATCCAGGTGGAACGCTACCCCGGCTATGAGTATTCAAGCCTGGCCTACAACTTCAAAGACCGGACCATGGAGCCCCTTCTGGTAACGCTGGATACCCGCAAGCCCCCCGCCCCCCTGGTCCGTCATTCGGGGCAGGAGTTCAACTACGTTGTCAAGGGAAAGGTCCGCGTTACCGTGGGGAAGCGGGACTACGACCTTGAGGCGGGGGATACCATCTACTTTGACGCGCGGCTCCCCCATGCCCAGTGCGCCCTGGAAAGCGACAGCGGGAACTCCGCCCAATTCATCACCATAATTCAGGAATAACACCACATGAACGAGATACTTTCCCGGTACTGTCCCCGGACCGAATTTGACAGTTATGAGGATTTTTACGCCAACTACCGTTGTGAAGTACCTGAAAATTTTAACTTTGCCTACGACGTGGTTGATGAATGGGCCCGGATACAGCCGGACAAGTGCGCCCTGCTCTGGACCAACGACCAGGGGGAACTGCGTTCCTACAGCTTCGCGGACATGAAGCGCCTGTCCGACAAGGCGGCGAACATGCTCCTGGCCCGGGGCATCGCCAAAGGGGACGTAGTGATGCTGATCCTTAAACAGCGGCCGTACGTCTGGGTTTTGATAACCGCCCTTATGAAAATTGGCGCAATCTGTATCCCCGCCACGTACCAGCTCACCCTTAAAGACCTTGTCTACCGCTGCAACATCGCGGGGGTAAAGTTTTTGATCAGTATTGACGATAAAGAATTGGTGGAGAGTATCCGCGCCGCCCTGCCGGACTGTAAAACCGTAAAGGGGGCGGCCCTGGAGGGAAAAGACCTGCCCCCCGGCTTTGTCGATCTTCAGGCGGAGATTGAACAGGCCCCGGAAACCTTTAACCGTCCCCGGGGCAGCGCGGATACCAAAACACTGGACCCCATGTTGGTGTATTTTTCCTCCGGGACCACGGGGATGCCCAAGATGGTGCTTCACAACCACAGCCTTCCACTGGGCCACATCGTTACCGCCAGGTATTGGCAGTGTGTTCAGGACAACAAGGTCCACATGACCCAGACCGATTCAGGCTGGGCCAAGTTCGCCTGGGGCAAAATCTACGGCCAGTGGATCTGCGGGGCCGCGATTGGGGCCTACGACACGGAAAAGTTCAACCCCCAGGGGATGCTTTCCGCCCTGCAGCGGCTGCGGCCCGCAAGTTTTTGCGCCCCCGCGACGATCTTCCGTTTTCTTATCAAGGAAGATCTTTCCGGCTGGGATTTCAGCTTTATCGAACATACATCGGTGGCGGGGGAACCCCTAAGCCCCGAAGTATATTACAAAATGAAAGAAATGACGGGCCTGGAAATCCGGGAAGGTTTTGGCCAGTCGGAAACATCGGTAATGGCGGCCACGTTTAAGTGGCTTCCGGTAAAACCGGGTTCCATGGGAAAGCCCGCCCCCCTTTTTGGCCTTAACCTGCTGGATGAGGAGGGAAAGCCCTGCGATGACGGCATCGTAGGCAATATAAGCATTACTGCCGCCGGCGAACCCGGCGGCTTGGCCGGCGAACCCGGTAGAAAGCCGGAGACCGGCGCGCCGCCGGGGCTTTTTACGGGCTACTGGAAGGATGAGGAGATAACCCGTTCCGCGTGGTACAGCGGCGTTTACCACACGGGGGATATGGCCTGGCACGACGGGGATGGGTACTACTGGTTTGTTGGACGAAACGATGACGTAATAAAATGTTCCGGTTACCGTATCGGTCCCTTTGAGGTGGAAAGCGCCCTGATGGAGCATCCTTCGGTACTGGAATGTGCGGTAACCGCCGCGCCGGACCCGGTCCGCGGCCAGGTGGTTAAAGCCACTATTGTCCTGGCACGGGGCCGCGAGGCTTCAGAGGAGTTGATCAGGGAACTGCAGAACCATGTGAAACGGGTAACCGCCCCTTACAAGTATCCCCGGATCGTGGAATTTGTAGAGGAATTACCCAAAACCATAAGCGGTAAGGTGCAGCGGAACGTGATCCGGATCAGAGACGCAGACAGAGGAGGCAAACAGCCATGAATCCCAAGAAACAGATAGTGGAGTGGCACGATTCATATTCAATAGGTATCCGCCTTGTTGACGACCAGCACAAGGAACTGATCAACCTTACCAACAGGCTCCACGAGGCAAGCGTCATGGGCTGGGACAAGTCCAAGGTTGCCTTTATGAGCGCAATCCGCGCCGCGGTGGACTATGTAGGTTATCATTTCAGTACCGAAGAAAAGATCATGGAACGGGTCAACTACCCGGATTATAAAAGCCATAAAAAAGAACATTCAGATTTTGTTAAAGAGGTACTCCGCCAGGTTCAGGACTTCCAGGCGGGCCAAAAGGTCAGCGCCAACGACTTTGTCCTGTTTCTTAAAGACTGGGTTCTGGCCCATATCGCGGTATGCGACAAGAAAATGGGCATCTACCTTGTCAAGCTGAAGCGGGAAGGGGCCCTGCACAACATCACCATGAAGGTTAGACAGCAAGTCCCCGCGGCGGGAGCGGAAGGCAAACGCCTGGTCATAAAGTAGCTTGGCCTGTCGGCCTTGGCCTGTCGGCCCTGGCGTCAAGGCTGTTTTATGGGCCGGGTTCTGCGCAAAGCGACAAAAATTCGTAAAAAAGTAAAAATGCCCCCGTGATCAGGCGCTTACCCCCCCCCCCCCCCTCCCCCAACGTTGTAACTTTGTCCGCTTAACCGGTATCCATTTCTGTTATTTTATATCCATACCGCTGGGTTTGTATTCTCGAAAGGACTACACGTTTGAGTTCAAAGTGTACAACCCCTCTGCTGCCTACGGATTATCGAATACCATCACCAAGATTGAGTTTATCAACGGTTCCAATAAAGCCGATCCGGTACTGGAAACAAAAACGGTCAACTTTAGAAGGGGCGAAATGTCCCCTGTATACACAGTGTCCGGTTTTACCGGGAAGTCCGGGGACGGTCACCTTTTCTATGTTCGTCTTACCTTTGACGATGGAGTCATCCTTTCTATCTGGTCGTCCAGGCCAAACAAAAGCAAGCCGGATTCAACCGGCAAGATTCTGGTTACAACCGGTTATTATAGCAAGGATTTATCTATTTCCGAAGGAGACTGGTAACCGCCATACTCTCTGCGGGCGATTTTGCGGTTGCATCGTCTCGTTGCATCGTCTCATGGATGGGACCTATTCGGCGATTTCGGGGGTTCTTCATTGCGCTAAGCCGAGGGGCCGCAAGGCCCCGAAGCGCATACAGACCTGTTTGCGCTGTTTTTTGGTCCACTACATTTTTACGCCTTCTTAAAATGTACCTCTGGTACCGCATTTAACGCTCTGCCAACTTTACGCAAAAAGGACATTGATACATTTTGATATTTTCCAGATTCAAGCCTTGCAATGGCCGGTTGTGATGTACCTGCAATCTTTGCCAGATCGTTTTGCGATAAATTTTGTTCCTGCCTTAATCTGATGACTTCTTCCGCCAAACAGAATTCATCTTCAAATTGTTCATACTCCTTGCGGAATCGTTCATTCCCCATTTCCGATTTTAACAAATCTTCAAATTTATATTCCTTCATTATAGCCCTCCTTTTCATCGGGTTTATTAATTTCATCGATTTCTTTTTCTATATTATTTTCATTTATCTTATCTTCAACATATTTTCTTCGTATTTCCAATGCTTTTTCTATTTCTTTAGGATCCATTTTCTGCTGTTTTTTGATAAATCCAGATAATATTATATAAATCGCTTTATTATAATAGAAATAAAATAACCGACAGATATTATTCCCCTGTTGCACCCTTAATTCATATAAATCCTCTGACCCAACTATCTTTCGTGAATGCGGCAACGTTAAAACAGGACCAAATTGAGTAAGCATTTGTATAGTACGGTATGATTTTGCCCGTAATTTTGGTTCTAAATTATCGAGAAAATCTTTTGCTGTTTCCAAAATGTTTACTTCATATGCCATGCCTTAACCATATACCAATATTGGTATATTTGTCAAGTGATTTTTTTAACGTATTAGCTGCACGGTTGACAAAACCCAGCGGAAACTGATATGGTTACGGGATGGCTGGCATAAGAACAAAATATACCGTAATTATAGTGCTACTGGTTAATATTTTGCCGTGCGGCGCGCAGGGGCCGGAACAGCCTTTTCGCGTGGGGGCCGGCCTGGGCTATGTCTTTTCAGGATACAAAGAAAAAACCTACTCACCGGTAAACAGATACCTTAACACGTTGACCTTTCTTATTGACGGCAATATTGAAACGGACAATTTTTTCCATTCGCTGAACATGGGTTTTTTTATGGGAGATTCCAAGATGAAAAACCCGGCACAGAAGCTTGTGGCGCAGGATTATGATCCCCAAACCGGGAATGGCTATTTCCGGGCCTATCGTCCCCGGTTTCTCGCGATACGGGGTTCTCTGGAATACGCGCTGGATTACCGGCTGTGGGGTACTCAACGGTTCCCCGGATTTCTTGGCGGATCATTCCGGGCCGACGCCTATTTGCAGTTTGCCCATTATCCCGGCATTACGGTACTGGCATCGCTGGGTGTACACGCGACCCAAAAGTGGATCATAGACGGGAAAAATACTTTGACCTTTTCGGCGGGCCTTCCCCTCTTTGGCTACGCGGTACGGCCCGCCTACGCCGGGGCGGACGAGGCGCTTATCAAATATTCGTCGGAAAGTCCCATGAAACTCATAACCCTGGGGGACATTGCAAGTCTTCATAATTAGTGCCTGTCCACAAAGTCGGTTACTTTGTGGACGCACTTTGCATTTGCTCCCGTTTTGTACCAAAACGGTGCGCAAAATGCCTGTTTTAAGGTAGTCTGTCCATAATGTGTC
>JAIRND010000061.1 GCA_031258225.1 Treponema sp.
TTCACGATAGGGAGTTAAGGTTAGGAGGGTATCAAACCTAAAACCCAGGTTGAATGGTGTCTGACTACACCACAAAGAGGGCAGAGTCGTGGAGGTTCGGGAAACATCGGAAGCACCAAAAAACCCCACAATTACAATCATGACTGCGTACTAGTACGCAGTCATCATTCAACCTGTGAGTAGTTCAGTTTGATACGCCCTGAATGTAACCTTCTACCGCCTCCCGGCAGGGGCGGTTCACGATAGGGAGTTAAGGTTAGGCGGCTATCTAACCTAAAACCTCAGGTCTGGCTGAAATAATCCGTACCGTATCTTCATCAATTTCAACTTCGTTGACAAACAGGACAAGCCCTTTGGCATATCCGACTACGATAATACGTATGTGTAATCCGGAGTAAACACCGCTTGGCAGGGGTAAAACTGGACAAAGGGGCACTAAAGGTTTTTAATGCGGGTATGCATAACCCCTCTGGGCAAGGGCTGCCGCACAGTCAAACTGAAGCGTCCGCATCCGGCCATAGAACGAAAAATCCGCTGGCGTTGATGGTTGTAGCTATCGCGGGGGCCCTGCTGAATATGCTGATCTACCATCTTTTGCGGAACCGGCTGGGTATTCCCCTGTTCCTGGACACGGCGATGACCATGACCGTTACATTCTACGGAGGGGTGTTCTGGGGTGTCCTGACCGGGGCGCTGACCAACCTGATTCAGCAAAGTGTCTTTTTTTACGGCTGGCCCTATTATCTGTACGCCCTCTGTAATATGGCGGTAGCCCTGGTTACGGCCCTTTTTATCCGCTGGTTTCCCCAGGAGTTGTGTGTTGGCGGCACGGAAAAAACGCTTCCCAAAAGCCAACGGCAGAGCCAACGGCAAAGCCTCTGGTTCCAGGACCTGATGGGAAGGGCTATTGTGCTTGTTCTGTTATCCTTCGCCCTGTGTCTGGCTATAAGCGTTCTTGGGGGCCTTTGCGCGGTGATTATTTATCGTTTTAACTCCCCATCGCTTGTTCCCGATTCCGTATCCCCCGAACAGAATTTTAGGTTCGCCCTGATGCGAAGGAATCTTTCGAGCGTGCTTGTGGAGATTGGTTCCCGTATTCCGGTGAACCTGCTTGACCGCTTGTTCTCGTCTTTTGCGGGGTATGGTCTGGCGGCGCTGTTGGCCTGGGGAGAAAGGAAGGCGGGGAAGCGCACCCGCCGCACCACAAACTCCTAAGCGGCGTTAGCCGCAAGCAGCCCATTTATCGCGGTTTTTGCGACACAACGTGGAGCAAAAACCAACAAGTCCCACAGGTGTACTAGGGGACTAACACCGTTTTAGCAGCAGGGCGCGGAAGCCCCGGCGTTTGAGGTCGCCCAGGCGGGTGAAACCGGGGGGTTTCTGTTTGTCCAGGCGTGACGCCAGGCGTGACGCCTGGGTGGCGGGAAGGCTGAGCAGGGCGGCGCCGCCGGGGGTGAGCAGGGAATCCAGGGCTTCCCAGATGCCGGCGTAGGGGTCCGTTTGGGGCACGATCTGGGGGAAGGCGGCGATAAAGCCGAAACCGCGCGCCGGGGGGGCCCGGGCCAGCGTACCCCTGTCCAGCCCCAGGTCCACCCCCGGTACGGTAAGGACAAGGGGTTGAGCGGCCAGGGGGGCGGCGGCGATGTTGGAGCGGGCGGCCTCCAGCGCGAGGATGTTCCGTCCGTGGAGCAGGAGGAGTTCCGGGGGCGCCGCCCTGTTTTGTTCCAAAAAGAGGAGGAACCAGAGGGGGAAGTGGCCCTGGCCCCCTTCGTGGACAAGAACGGGGGTGGAGAGGTCCCCAAGCGGGCCGCCGCCCAGACGGTTAAGCAGCGCGGCGGCAAGTTCCATTGCCGGGCCGGGCCGGTCAAATTCGGCGGCCCCGTGGACCGCGCCGATCTCATACGTGATGCCCTCCATTTCGTAACGGGCCCGGTGCCGCGGGTAGCAAGGGGGCCGCGCGGGGGGGTCCGCGGCCTGAACGGCGGGCCGTTCGTACACAACAACCTGATGCCCGGTTCCCTCCCGGACAAGGCGGACGCCGCGCTCCCCAAGGCGGCGGGTAAGGCGCGTCCGGACAAAACCGGCCAGGGTGTTCACGACCACGACGACGGCCCGGCCCCCCGGCGCAAGGAGTTCCGTCGAGCGGCTGACAAAGTCGTCCAGCACCGGTTCCCCGGCCTTAGCGGGGAGGTTGGAGAGGATGAGGTCCCAGGTTTCCTCCCCCGCCAGGAGGGGTTCCGCGCGGGCCTCAATGAACCCCAGCCCGTTGCGGAGGGCGTTGCCCCGGGTAAAGATCCGGGCCAGTTCGTCCCGGTCCTGGGCGCGGAGGCGGAGGCTGTCCGTTCCGGCCGTGGTTAGGAGGGCGCGGGCGGCGCAGATGCCGATGACCCCGACGCCGCAGCCGCAGTCCAGAATCCGGCGGGGCAGGGGGCGGCCCTGCGTCAGGTCTTCATCGAGGAGTTGGGAGAAGGCCTTGAGGAGGAGTCTGGTTCCCCGGTCTATGTCCGCGGAACTGAAAAGGCCCTGGGACAGGACAAAGCGGAATTCGAGGCCACGGAACTGAAACGTAACTTCCCTGTTGCCGTATGCTTCCAGGTAGGAGATGAAACCGGTTTCAGAGGGCTCCGGGGGTGTTGCGGGGGGCGGGCCCCCCGCTGAGGGGGGCAGCCGAAAACCGGAGGTTTGAGGCGAGGGGGGAGGCGAGCCAGCGAAGCTGGCTATCCCCCCTCCGCGGGGTTTAGGCGTTGACGCGTTCCACGTATTCGTTGGTTTCGGTGTTGATGAGGATCTTTTCACCTTGTTTGATAAAGAGGGGGACGCGGACGGTAAGGCCGGTCTCGGTGGTAACGGGTTTGGTGGCGCCGGAGGCGGTGTCGCCTTTGATGTAGTTTTCGCTTTCGGCGACGGTAAAAACTACTTTGTAGGGTACTTTTATGTCGATGACACGGCCTTCCCAGACGGTGAGTTCGTAGGATTGTCCGTCCTGGAGGTAGAGTTTTTTGTCGGGCATTTCGGCGACGGGGACTTCGTACTGTTCGTAGCTTTCGCTGTCCATGAAGTGGTAGTTGTCCTGGTCGGCGTACTGGTACTGGCAGGAGCGGACGTCTACCTGGGCGTCTTCGATTTCCTGCTGGGTGGGGATGGTGAGGGCGAGAACTGAACCGTCCTTGATGCTTTTCATTTTTACGCGGGCAATGGCGGTACCCTTGCCGGGGTTGTGGAACTCCCGCTCCACTACCAGGTAGGGCTGCCCTTTCTGGAGCAAACAGCTCCCCTTTACAATATCGCCGCCTCGAATCATAGCTTCCTCGCTTCGTATGGGATGCTTCCAGCATAGCGGTTTTCCGCCGCGCGGTCGAGGGGCCTGTTCAGGGCATCGGTGGTTCCCGTTATATGGCCCGGGCGGTCCGGCTGATTACCTCGTCTTTCTGCCGGTCCGACAGGGAATTGAAGGTCTGGCTGTAGCCGCAGATCCGCACGACCAGGTTGGGGTACTGTTCCGGCTCTTTCCGGGCGCGGATCAGGGTTTCCCGGTCCAGGACGTTGATCTGGAGGGTTGATCCTCCCGATTGGGCGAAGGTCTTTATCAGGGCGGCTATGGAATCGACCCCCTGCCGGGAACTTACGCTAAGGGGGAGGGTAAGTTCCGTGGCCATGGACTCCGGGAACAGGGTAAGGTCAAGGGTGTTCAGGGACCGGATGCTGTCGGTAACGCTGCGCACGGTGGTAAATTCGCTGGGGGCGATTCCGCGGGACAGGTAGGCCCCGCGCCGCCGGCCGTCCGGGGTTGCCATGGTTTCCAGCCCAAAGCCGATGAAGGTATCGTGGGGGTAAAACGCGGGGCTTACGATGCCGCCCCTTCCGTTCGGCTGGCCCGCCATTGTGGACAGGTCCCGTAATACCCGTTTTGTGAAACCGTCCAGCTCGGGGTTTCCGGTTCCGTACCTGGGCAGCCGGTTGAGGATGTACAAACGCAGACTTTCATTCCCCTGCCAGTCATTGGAGAGGGTGTTCCACAGTTCCCCAAGGCCCATACGTTTTTCATCGTAGACGATCCGTTTGACCGCGTACAGGGAATCGACAAAGGTTGCCGCCCCTACCATGGAAAGGGAAATGGAATTGTATCTGGCCCCGCCGGCGCTTAGGTCGCGGGCGTTTTCGATACAATCCAGTATTGAAGCGGAATAGAGGGGCGCCGCGTCGAAACAGTTCCACTGCTTTTCATACTGTTCCTTGAGGGCGGTAATACGGTTGTGAAACCTCTGGACATTATCCATGCAGGCGGCGTAAAAAGCTTCAAAATCAGGCGAAGCCCCGCCGCTTTTGAATTCCGGCAAACCGGATGGCTCCGATGGGGGGGCCAGGGTACGCAGAAAAAGCCCCGGAAGGTTGACCCAACTGTCGGCCCGCGTATTCACCTCGGTATTTGCCAGAACCATTTCATGGCAGCCGCCGCCGACATACAGCCGCGCGTCCCCCACGGCCTTGTTCCAGCGGCGGTTGGCGGGGATAAGCACGTCGTCATTGGGCATGACCAGAATATTCGCGCATGAAGCGGTAAACTCCGCCAAAAGGGAGAAATACTCGTCCGGGTGTTTGCCGGAGACGCGGGCGATAATTTTTGTTCCGATGTAGCGGTTTTCGACACAGGCCTGGACCACCATCCGGGTAATCTCATTGAACACCACGGTTCCCCGGCGGTCGCAGCCCCCTATTACCAGGGTGGTGGAGGTTTCGCTGAAAAATCCGTCGTTGATGCCGAACTTCGCGTCGGTAAAGGCAAGCAGCGCGTGGATAAGGGCAAGGGCCTCCTCCCTGGTGATCCGGCCTTCCCGCAGGTCCGCTTCGTAGTAGGGGTACAGAAGGCGATCGATCTGCCCGAAGGTACTCTGGCCAAAGGCTTCCAGGGAACCGTAGGTCTCCCGGATAAACAGGATAAGGGCGATTGCCTCGTAAAACGTTTCCGGGGGATTCGCCGGAACCCGCCGGGCGGCGGCGGCGATACGGCGCAGGTTGACGCGCCCCTCTTCGTCCTGGTCCGCGGCAAGCAGGCGGTCCGCTTCACCGGCAAAGCGGTTGGCGAGTCCCATAAGGGCCTGGTTGGATCGGATGACCGCCTCCAGGAAGTCCCGTTCAGCCCGGCCCTCCGCGGAGGCCAGGCGTTCCCGCGCGCCGGCGATAAGCCCCGCAAGACCCTTTTCAAAAATAACATCGTAACCGGGGCAGTGATGGTCGTACCCCACAGGGGACCAGCCGCGGAAAAGCGCCGCGTCTACGTAGCGCTGTATATCCCGCTGGTACGGCTTAAGCCAGAGCCCCGCGCTTGTTTCCTTAAGGTATGTTGATAAGGGTGAAGAAAGCCCCCAGTCGCGGCGGTTTCTGCCCACCGAAACTTCCCAGAAAAAGGGAAAATGAGAAAACAGGGCAATGGAACACCTGGCGGCGATAATTTCATGGATAAACGACTTTTTCGCGCAGGAACTTTCATCCTTGTGCGCCTGGCAGCAATCGCCGATCTCCCGCCGAATGTCCTCAACGCCGGGCGCCGGACGGGAGTAATACTCCGCCAGCTCCAGCGCGCCCCTGGTATAACGCAGCATGACATGCCTCCGCGATTCACTATAGGTACATCCCCAGCCTACAGAATACCCCAAAACGTACCCTGTTCCTTGTTCCTTCCGGATTGGGCCAGGCCGCTATCAGCCTGTTGCACTTGTAGGTTTTTGCTCCACGTTGTGTCGCAAAAACCACGATAATTGGGCTGCTTACGCAGTTTGTAAGGTAAAATCGCCTCATAGGTGGTACCTATTCGGCGATTTTTTGGGTTTTACGCGCGAAGCGCGACAAACTG
>JAIRND010000118.1 GCA_031258225.1 Treponema sp.
CCAATTCTTGCCATCTTTTTAAGTTATGCTTTTAGGCTATAATGTGATTAGCATGGAACTTATGGAGGTACTATGGCAGGCAAGTTAGGAAAGTGGTTCAGCCCGGCAATGTTTTTGACGGCCCTGGCGGTGATTGTGCTTTTGATTCTGCTGGGAACCGGTGTGTACATTGTGGACCAGACTGAGGAGGCGGTAATAACCCGTTTTGGGCGTTATCACTCTACCCAGGGGCCGGGACTCCAGTTTAAGCTGCCCTTTGGGATCGACAAGAGCTACAAGGTGAACGTGAAAACCGTACAGACTGAGCAGTTTGGCTTTCGTACCGTAACAACCGGTATTAACTCCACCTACGCCAACCAGACCAGCGTGTCAACGATGCTCACCGGGGATCTGAACATTGTGGAGGTGGAGTGGATTATTCAGTACCGGGTGGTGGACCCCAGGGCCTGGGTGTTTAACGTGATGGAACGGGATCGTACCATTCAGGATGTGTCCCGGTCGGCCATCAATATGCTGGTGGGGGACCGGACGATTATGGATATTATGGGGCCGGAACGGAGCATTATCGAATCCCTTGGGACTCAGTTTATGAACGAGACGTTCCGGGGTTACGGTCTGGGAATCGACGTGATCGCCGTTAAGCTGCAGAATATCGACCCTCCGGCGGGGGTACGGGAGGCCTTTGACGATGTGAACAAGGCGGAACAGGATATGAACCGTCTGATCAACGAGGGGCAGCAGGTCTACAACGCGGAGATCCCCAAGGCGCGGGGGGAACGGGAGCGGATCATTCAGGAGGCCCAGGGTTACAAGACTGAGCGGATCAACAGGGCCAACGGGGATGTGGCGCGGTTTAATTCGGTGTACGAGGAATACCGGCGGGCCCCGGAGGTTACGCGGCAGCGGCTCTACTACGAGATGGTGGAGGAGGTCTTCAAGGAAGATGACGGCACGGTACTTCTGGACCGGAATTTTGACAACTTCCTGCCCCTGCGGGACCTGGGCGCCCGCGCGACGGAGGCGCAATAATGAAACGATTTATTGTTACCCTTGTGGTGATTGCGGTGGTTTTTATAGGTGTGGTGGCTGCCGGTCCCTTTTATGTGGTTGACGAGGGGGAGCAGGCGGTCATTGTTCAGATGGGGAAGCTGGTAAACGTTATTACCGACGCGGGGTTCCACTTCAAGGTTCCGTTTATCGACGATGTGGTCCGTTACCCCAAACGGATCATGGCGATGGACGGGGAACAGCGGAGTATACCTACCAAGGAGAAGCAGTACATCTGGGTGGACGTAACCGCCCGCTGGAGAATTGCCGATCCGGCGAAGTTTTACGAATCGATTAAGACCCTTGACGCGGCCTACGCCAAATTGGCAGAGGTGGTCGACTCCGAGGTGCGGACGGTGGTGGCGGAGAACTACCTGTGGGAATCGGTGCGGAATTCCAACATCATTATGGAACGGTCCGGCAGCCCGGAGGCCCTGGGCCTGGGGGATAATATCGACCCGGAACTGCTGCAGGCTTCTATCCAGCCGGAGACCAACTACGAGCCGATTGTGAAGGGCCGCCGTCAACTGGCGGAGGAGATTCTGGCCCGGTCCCGGCGTATGGTTCCCGAGTACGGCATTGAGTTGATCGATGTGGTAATCCGGCAGATCCGCTATTCCGACGAGCTTACGCAGAGTGTGTACGCGCGGATGATCAAGGAGCGGAACCAGATTGCCCAGGCGTTCAGGTCCGAAGGGGAAGGGAAAAAGGCGGACTGGCAGGGCCGTATGGACCGGGAGCGGCGTTCCATTCTTTCCGAAGCCTATGAGAAGGCGGAAACGATCCGGGGCGAGGGGGACGCGGAAGCGGCCCGGACCTACGCGGAGGCCTATGGCCGGGACCGGGATTTCTTTGATTTCTGGCGGGCGGTAGAATCCTACCGGAACACGATGCCGGGATTCGACAAGACCCTGTCCACGGACATGGAGTATTTCAAGTACCTCTATTCGCCTGGCGCGCGTTAGGCGGGAACGGGAGTTAAGGTATGGCCAGAGGGATTTTTCATGTTGAGTCCGGCGGCAAAAGGCGGCTGGGTTTTGATACGGGGCTGAACGCCCAGGCTTTTGCCCAGGCAAAGCTGGCCCAGTTTATTACCCAGGAAGGGCACATTGTCCTGCCGGATGGCACGGTCAAACCCTGGCTGCCCGGCGGAGTCATCGAAAGTGAGGGGACAATGGTGGTCTGGGGGCCGGATTTTGAGGGGGAGCGGTTCGATCTGCTCCTTTCGCCGGGCCGGGAGGACCTGGCCCTGGAGGCCCTGCGCTATTGGCTGGCCGCCTGTCCCCTGGTGGCTGAGGCCGGCCTGTGGCCGGCGGGGGTGTTCGTCGTCCTGGGCGGCGGCGGGCCGTACCCCCGGGGGACCATGTTCTTTCCGCCGGAACGGCTGCGCTGCCGCTGTATCCAGGCGGAGTCCGGGGACCTGTGGCTGGACAGCGGGGAATCCCTGGTTTTTCAGGATCTTGCGGGGAAGGCGGCGCTCTCTTTTACCGCTGGGGCCATGCTGTACCGGATATTTGCGCAACTCAAGGCCGGCGCTTCGGAGCGGCCCGCTTTTCACCCGTCCGGCAGACTCCCAAAGGAGCCCGAAAATCGGAGATTTTTGCGGTCAAAGGCCGCAAAAATCCACAAGTCCGGCAGGCTCCTAGGGCAGCCCGTTTTGGAGCGGTCCGGCGCTCTGCCCTTTCCCAGCCGTGATCCGGAAAAACTGCACCAGGACATGAGGGAGGGGGTCTTCCTGCCCCTGGGCCTCGCGGCTCCGGGTCTGGACCCTGGGATTGCGGGTCTTGTGGACCGGGCCATTGCCGGTCTTAAAGGCCAGCAGGCACCCCGGCCGTCCCCGGGGGAATTTATCGAGCTGCTCTCCGCTGCGGGCGGTACGGCGGGCCCAACCGCCGCTTTCTTCCGTGAACTGAGCGCCCGGGAACGGGAAAAGCTGGAGGAGGAACGGGCACACTACGAAAAAAAGCGGAACCTTAGCGTGGGAACCCGGCGTTTTCTGGTACGGAACACCGCCATTATCAGCGGCATTGCCGCGGCGCTGGCCGTTGTGATCCTGTTCACCAGCAGCATGGTATCTTCCCGCCGGAACCTGCCCACGACCGTGGGCATGGATTCCCGTGAGGTGGTGGAAACCTATTACGGCGCTTTTGCCACGCTGGATCATACGCTGATGGAAGCCTGTGTCATCAAAAAGGCCGGTAAGGGGGACATCGACATGATTACCCGCTACTTTGTAACCAGCCGGGTCCGCCAGGCTTACGAGTTTAGTTCCGTGATGGTTTCGGCCCAGGACTGGTTTGACGCCGGCGCCCCGCCCACAACCGCCCAGGTTCTTGGCGTTACCGATTTGAATGTTACGCGGATCGCGGGGGAGGAGGACGATGAGCAGGTACGCTACCGGGCGGACTACATTATCTGGCTTCCCGGCGGGGACGAGGATTCGGGGGGTATTGCCGCCGTTCCGGGGCCCGCGCCGGAACCCGCCCTGCCCGATGCCGGGTTTGGGACCGGCGGGGTCGTTTCCGTGGAGGATTTTATTCCCCCCCGCGGCTACCCGCTGATCGACGATCTTACCCTTATCCGGCACAAGGGAAACTGGCGTATCTCACAGATCGACCGGCAGGAGAAGTAGAAGTAAGAGAGGTAAATCCCCGCCCTTGTCCGCTCCGCGTGGGGTTTATAGATTCCGCGCCAGGGAAAACACCCGGTCCAGATGCCTGTCCCAGTTCTCCTCCCGGCTGGAATTTTCCCGGCCTGTGGCCTGGCCTGTGGCCTGGCCTGTGGCCCGGCCTGTGGCCTCCAGAATGACCAGTTCCCTGGTCTTTACCCGGTCGTGGAGCCGGTCGTCCAGCATGACCCGTTCCATGCTTTGCAGGAGCCCCGTTTTGCGGAAGTAATCCATCGTGTTCCCCGCGGAGCAGATGACAAGGCCCTTTTCAAGCCGCTTCATGGAGATGTTTTGCGGGCCGTAGGCGAACCCGTAGGTCCAGACCCGGTCGAACCAGCCCTTGAGTTTGGCGGGAACATCGGACCAGAACACGGGGTAGATAAAGACAATGGCATCGCCGCGGTTTATCTTTTCCTGCTCACGCCGCACATCCTCCGGGACCGGGGCCTCAAGCCGGTAGAATGCCTCGCGCCGGTACTCGTCTTCGTCCATGTCGGTCCGGAAGTTCATCCGGTACAGGTCGGAGATGGTATAGCAATGGCCCGCGCTCTCCAGTCCCGCGATAAAACGGTCCCGTATCCGGCGCGTGAATGAATCTTCACTTGGGTGGGCGTAGACGATAAATACGTTCATGGCTGCCGCCAGGCGCCGTCCCCGCTCACAGTGAGACCTCCTCGGCGTGCTGGGTCCAGTAGAGCTGGTAGTACAGACCCTTTTTGTCCATCAGCTCATCGTGGCTTCCCGCCTCGGCAATTTGGCCGTCCTTGACGTACATGATTCGGGAACAGTCGCGGATGGTGGAAAGCCGGTGGGCGATGATAAACGAGGTCCGGCCCTTCATCAGCGTACGGATCCCCTCCTGAACCAGTTGTTCGGTCCCCGTGTCGATGCTGCTCGTGGCCTCGTCCAGGATAAGGATGCGGGGATCGGAGATAAGGGTCCGGCAGAAGGCAAGCAGCTGGCGCTCACCCTGGGATATGCCCCCCCCGCGTTCGGTGATGGGGGTCTGGTAGCCCTGCGGCAGTTTTTCGATAAAGCCGTTGGCTCCGATAAGTTTGGCGGCCCGCTGTATTTCCTCATCGCTGGCGTCCAGTTTGCCGTAGCGGATGTTATCGGCAATGGTGCCGGTAAACAGGTAGCTGTCCTGGAGCATGATCCCCATCTGACTGCGCAGCGATTTAAGGGTTACTTTCATAATATCCTGCCCGTCAACGCAGACCTGGCCCTCCTCAACGTTGTAAAACCGGGACAACAGGTTGACGATGGTGGTTTTTCCCGCCCCGGTGGGGCCCACAATGGCGATGCTCTCCCCGGGATGACCGTCAAAAGTAACGTTGTTCAGCACCTTGCGCACGCCGTCGTAACTAAAACTTACGTTTTTGAATTCCACGTGCCCCCGGACAAAGGGAAATTCCACCGCCCCCTCCGCGTCTTTGATCTTTACCGGTTCGGCAATGGTGTCGAATATGCGGTCCAGGTAGGACATGGCGGTGATAAAGGTGTTGTAGATGTTCGCCAGGTTGATAATGGGCTGCCAGAAACGCCAGACGTAGTTTCCCATAGCCAGGAGCATGCCAAAGCTGACCATGGGGTGCATGTGGTAGACCCCCACGATGTACACAAACGAAAACACGATCTGGCTTATCGTTTCCGTGGAAACCCAGGTTGTGTTGGAAATATACTGGGCCCGCATCCACTCGTTGTTGCGTTCATTGGTAAGCGTACTCATGATCCCGCTGTTCCGTTCCTGCCGGTCAAAAGCCTGGGTTACCCGCACGCCGTCAATGGCCTCCTGAATGTACGCGTTAAGGTTGGAGTTCTTATTGGAAACCCGCTGCCAGGCCCGGCGCTGGATCGGTTTGATGCTCCAGATAAAGATCGCCAGCACCGGCAGTCCCAGAATAGTAACGCTTGCCAGTTGGGGGCTTACCCGGAACATGAAGAAGATGATAAACACGATGTTTAATACTTCGATAACGAAGTTGATGATCCCGTTGGACAGGGCGTCGGAAACGCTGTTCACGTAGGGCACCACGCGGACAAAGATCTTTCCGTGGGGACGGCTGTCGTAGAAGGAGAAGGGCAGCTTTTGCAGGTGGGAAAACAGGTCAAAGCGGATATCGTGGACAATAACCGCGCCCGCCCGGGCCACCAGGACGTTCCTGACCGCCCCCAGTGCTATGGCTACGATAATGGTAATGCCAAGGTACAGGGCCATCGTCAGGAGCAGTCCCATGTCCTTGTTGGGAATTGCCTCGTCCATGGCCCTCTGCATAAAAAGAGGCCCCGTCAGACTTGCCAGGTTGGCCAGAATCGAGAGGAGCAGGGCCATTCCCAGTCCCATTTTGGTCTTGGCAAGGTAACGGAGGCAGCGGCGGATATTAAACAGGCTGACTTTCTCGTCCAGGTACTCGTCAACATCGTAGCGGTTACGTTTTGACGCGGTTCGTTGTTCCCGTATTTTCTTGGCCATTAGTTTGTCCCCCCGTTAGAAAAAGCCGCCAGGTTCCCCGCCGGAACATCCCCCAGGGGAGCGTTGGGGTCCACGTTGTACTGGAGACACCAGATATGGTGATAAAAGCCCCGGTTGGCAAGGAGCTGCTCATGGGTACCCCGTTCCACGATCCTGCCCTTGTCCATGACCAGGATCTGACTGGCCCCCCGGAACGAGGATATCCTCTGGGCGATGATGATCTTTGTACAGGGGAAGTCCAGGTTTCTCAGTTGATTCTGGATGTACTGTTCGGTTTCGCTGTCCACCGCGGAGGTGGTATCGTCCAGTATCAGAATCGCCGGCTCTATCGCCAGGGCCCGCGCCAGGGCGATACGCTGCCGCTGGCCGCCGGAAAGCCCCACCCCCCGTTCCCCTACCAGCGTGTCGTAGCTTTCCTCCATTTTGACAATAAAACTATGGGCATCGGCCTGGGCGGCCCGCTTTACAATGGTATCATCGCCAAGTTCCGGCCTACCGTAGGCGATGTTCCCCTTCACCGAGTCGGAAAAGAGGAACACATCCTGCATGGCAAACCCTATGTGCCGCCGCAGCGAAGACATGGTGTAGTTGTTGATATTCACCCCATCCAGGAGTACCTCTCCGGTATCCGGTTCGTAAAAATGGCCAAGAAGGTTGATAAGCGACGTTTTCCCCGACCCCGTACTCCCCAGAATGCCGATAGTCTCCCCCGGGCCGGCCTTGAAACTGATATCCTGTAGGATGTCGTTCCCCTGGATGTTAAGGTTCACGTTCCGGAACTCAATGCCCCCCCTGGGACGGCTGGAAAGTTCCACCGCGTCCGGGGCGTCCGTAAAGCCCTTGGGGGCCTCCACCACTTCCCGAATCATGGTGGCGGTGGCGTTGTAGCGTTCAATATCCGCCAAAATTACCGCCAGCATCCGCAGGGGGTTTGCCAGGGCCCAGCTTAGGGAGGAGAAGGCCAGGTACTGGCCCGCGGTCATACGGCCGTTGATCAGAAAAAAACCGCCCCCAATCAGGGTCATGATAACCAGCAGGTTGCTCAATAGTTCAAGTATGGGCTGGTACCGGGCGGCGATCAGGGCGTTGCCGCAGCTTACATCCCGGAATTCGGCGTTGTGGACCTCGAATTTCTCAATTTCGTGGTCTTCCCTGGCAAAGGCCTTAACTACCCGGTTCCCGTCGATATTTTCGGTTACCGCCGTCCCCAGGCTGGTCAGCTTTTGCCGCAGAAGCACAAAGCGGGGCCGGATGATCGTGGTAAACCGGTGGCTTACCAGCAGCATAATGGGCGTAACCGCCGTAAGGCAGAGGGAAAGTTCCCAGTTGACAAACAGCAGAAAGACAAAGGCGAACACAAAGAGGATCACCGAATCCACAAAGGCAAACAAAACCCACGAGACCGTATGCCGGACCCGGTCCAGGTCCTGGGTTATCCTGGTCATCAGGTTCCCCGTGGGAAATTTGTGGAGAAAGCGGTAGTCCTGTTTCTGCGTCGTTTCAAACATATCCTTTCGCAGCACCGTCATGGCGGTATTGCTCATCGGCTCCAGAAACAGGTTGTGCATGGCATAGCGCAGGCCAAGCCTGACTATTTGCACCACGAACATGACGATCAACAGGGGAATAAGGGGCTCCGCGTTCCCCGGTGTTATAACATCGTCGATCAGCTTTTGGGACAACATGGGGTTGATGATCATCGTCGCCGATGTGATAGCTGAAAGGACAATCCCCACCACAAGACCGGCGCGGTTCCCCTTCAGATAGTTCCAAAGCCACTTAAGTTGGGACATACCATACCTCTTGAAAATTTGGGCAATACAAAATTTGGACAGCACAAAATTTTGGCATAACCTTTATTAAAACCAGCTTCACAATTTTTTTACAAGCCCCGTTGTGCCGCGTCACATCGTGTTATACACGTCGTGTTATACACGTTGAAAAAAGAACCCGTGGTTCGTTAAAATTATCGTGCATAACAATGCGAAAATCTTATAGGCGGAAGCATATATGAAGTTGATTTTTTTGGGCCCCCCCGGAGCGGGAAAAGGCACCCTCGCGGTCCGGGCGGTGGGGATACTGGAAACGGCCCGCGGGGCGCCCCACCCCCACATCAGTACCGGGGCGATATTCAGGGCCGCCATAGCCGCTCAAAGTCCCCTGGGCCTTAAAGTTAAGGCCATTCTGGATTCGGGCAGGCTTGTGGATGACCAGACCACCGTCGATCTGGTCAGGGAACGCCTTGGCCGGGAAGACGCGCGGGAGGGCTATATCCTGGACGGCTTTCCCCGGACCATCCCCCAGGCGGAGGCCCTGGCCGGTTTTTCCCCCGTGGACCGGGTGTTGAATTTTGATATTCCCGATGAATCCGTCCTTGAACGGCTGGGAGGCCGCCGGGTCTGCCGCGCCTGCGGCCACAACTTCCACATGATCTTTGATAGGCCGAAACGGGAAGGGGTCTGCGATCACTGCGGCGGTGAAGTCTACACACGGGACGACGACAGGCCGGAGGCGGTGCTGAAGCGCCTGGAGGTGTACCGGGCCCAAACCGCGCCCCTTATTGATTTTTACAGGGTCAAGGGCCTCTTGATCGATGTGGACGCCCGCCCCGGTGTGGAGCAGGTTGTGGAGAACTTTACAAAGGCCCTGGGGCTGCCAGGATAAACGCAGATAAACGCATAGGATGGCATGGGTTTCGGCTGGATGAATTCGACCGGGATGGGATACTGCCCGCCAAAACCTGTAGGATAACCGTTGTGTCTCCACGGGAAGCGGTGGAGGGAAGGCCCTGGGTGTGGCGGGCGGAGTTTTTTGACGCCTTTGCCGGCGTGGACCTGGTCTGCGGGGGCTGGCACGTGGCCTATTGCTGCCTGAGCGATATGTACGGCGCTCCCGCAGCCGTAGAGGCGATGAAGCGGTTTCATACCTATGCGGTACACAGCCTGGGCCTTAGCCCCCGGCCGGCCATCTTTGGATTTAGCCGCGGGGGCCTTTACGCGGTTAATTACGCCCATGCCTACCCTGACGATACCTGCTGCCTGTACCTTGACGCCCCATGCCTTGATATACGCAATTGGCCCGCCGGCCTTAACCGGTATCCCCGCGTTGAAGCGGAATGGGCGCGGTGCAAACTTATCTACGGATTAACCGACGATACGGTCAGGGACTACGATGACAGCCCCCTGAACCACGCCCCCGCGCTGGCGAAGCGGGGCATACCGGTTATCCTGGTATCCGGGGACGCGGACGAGGCCGTCTACTATCCTGAAAACGGCGGGGCCTTTGAACGGCGATACCGGGAACACGGCGGTCCCATCAAGGTGATCATTAAACCGGGCGGCAGACACCACCCCCACAGCCTTGAAGACCCGCGGGAGATTGCCGCATTCATTCTGGAGTGCTGGAACAGCGGCACGCAGGGCATCGGCGTTTACTAATGGTCTGTTGAACTCCTCCAACATCAATCCGGCGGGGGGGCGGCAGGCCGGCGCCAGCCACGCCGCTTCACCTTGTGTTGTTCAACCGATCTTTACCATACCGCCGATGTCCTGCCTGAGACAGGGGTTAAGGTTAGGTGAGTGTCAAACCTAACACCCAGGTTGAATAGGGGCCGGTTGCATCGCCTCATCGATAGTACCTAAAGAATTAGGCATCCGGACCGGTGAAACTCTTGATGGTCTCTACGTCAAGGCCGGTGATTTCTCCGATCATATCCAGGGGTAATCCCCTTGCCAGGGCGTTTTTGGCAACTTCTTCCCGGCCTTCTTCCCGGCCTTCTTCCCGGCCTTCCGCTTTCCATTTGTCCGTAAACCCAAGCTTTACCAACACATCGTCAAACGTTAGCGTCCCGTCCACCATACGTCCTACCTCCATAAATACCCCCGCATTCT
>JAIRND010000134.1 GCA_031258225.1 Treponema sp.
ATGGTGTCTGACTACACCACAAAGAGGGCAGAGTCGTGGAGGTTCGGGAAGGATCGGAAGCACCAAAAAAACCTACAAGTACAACAAACTGCTAGCCTTGCGCCATCAGGTTTGTGTCGCAAGGCTTCGGTCAAGTGTCCACCGCCGGCCTGCCGCCTCCCCACCGGCTCACGTCGTTTTGCTCAACGGACCCTACCCGCCGATGCCCTGCGTTCCCGTCGAGCTTGATAATCCCGCCGATGTGGTGTAAACCGAAGGTTCAACCGGAGGTGGATCATGGCGGACATTGTTGGGACGGTGTGGCGGATCGCGGAGGAGTGCGGGTTTTCCCATATCGGGGAACTGTCGGTGGACACCATCAAACTACGGATCGAGGCGCGCCAGGGCTGTGAGGTGAACAAGTGCGGCCACTACGGGAAAAGCTGGTCCTGCCCTCCCGGCTGCGGCACGCTGGAGGACTGCGACGCGAGGCTGAGGAAGTACAAGCGCGGGCTTCTGCTCCAGAGTACCGGGCAGATGGAGGACAGCTTCGACTACGAGGCCATCGAGAGTACCTCCCGTAAACATGGGGAGTGCTTCGATAGTTTCAGAGACCGGCTTCACGAAACCTACCCCGGCGTTTTTTTGATCGGCGGGGTCTGCCGCCGGTGCGCGGCCTGTACCTATCCCGATGCCCCCTGCCGTTTTCCCGGCAGGACCTCCTATTCGATGGAAGGGCTGGGCATGATAGTCAGCGAGGTGTGCAGGGATAACAATATCCCCTACTACTATGGCCCCAATACGATAACCTTTATCGGCGCGGTACTGCTGGATTAGGCCGGGTCCGCTTTCAATGGACATCAGAATCCTGGTGGCGGAGGACGACGAACACATAGGAGGGGCGCTCAGGGCCTTCCTGCGGGAGGCCGGGTACCAGGTCGATCTCTGCGCCGACGGCGGCGAGGCCCACCGGAAGATGTACGAGCGGCGCTACCAACTGGTGATTCTGGACATCATGCTGCCCGGCATGGACGGGCGGGAACTGCTCAGGGAACTGCGGAAGCTGGGCGATACGCCGGCGCTGATGATGACGGCCCTCTCCGGGGACAGCCACCAGATCAACGCCTTTGACAACCTGGCGGACGATTACATCACCAAACCCTTTTCCATGCTGGTCCTTCTCAAGCGCGTGGAGGCCCTGCTGCGCCGAAGCGGCGTCCTCCAAAACGAACTGCGCGTTGGGGCCCTGAGCCTCTACCCCGCCTCCTGCCGGGCCCTGTGGGAGGGCCGGGAACTGCCCCTTACGCTGCGGGAGTTCGAGATACTCCTGCTCCTGGCCGGACGGCGCGGGACCGTCGTGTCCCATGAAACCATCCTGGCCAGGCTCTGGGGCTACGACTACGCGGGCAACGAGGGAACCGTCCATACCCACATCAAGAACATCCGGGGCAAACTGCCGCTTAACATCATCAGGACCGTGCGGGGGCTGGGCTATATGCTGGAGGCGGGACCCCCATGAGCGGAGCGGCGCCTCCCCGTAAACGGGGGGTCTTTGTCAAGGTTTTCGGCTACATCCTGATCCTCCTGCTCCTGATGATCGTCGTAACGGCGGCCCTGTTTGCCCGGCAGTTCCTGTCGTTCTACCGGTCGGACCAGGCCCGGCGCTTGTCCGGCGCCTTTCAGCCGCTCATCGACAGCTTTGAGGGTAAGGGTCCGGGGGAAATAGCCCGTATCGCCGGGGATTTTCACGAGAAGAACCAGAGTTTTTCGTTCACCATCGAAGATTCGCGGGGCCGGTTCCTCTATTCCACCGATTCCGCCGCGGGCGGGCCCCCCCGGACGGACGAGACGGGCCCGCGGATCATATTCCGCCTGACACGGGGGGATACGGATTATACGCTGCGGGGCGCCTTTGTAAGCCCCGTCGCGGTGAATTACGGCGCCCTCGCGGGAAGGAGCCTTCTGGTCCTGGCCCTGATGCTGGTCTTCTGCGCGCTGGGGGCGCTGTTTTTTGCCCGGCGTATAACCCGGCCCATCATGGAACTGGCGGCCGGGGCCAGGCGTATGGCGAAACTGGAGGATGTTCCCGCGCCGGCCTTGCGGAACGACGAGATCGGCCAACTAACTCAGGACATCTACAACATGTACGGCGCCCTTAAAGAAACCATCGCCAGCCTGGAGCGGGAGGTACAACGGGAACGCGCGATGGAGGAGAACCAGCGGGCCTTTTTTTCCGCCGCCTCCCACGAACTCAAGACCCCCGTCGCCGCGCTTCAGGCCCTGACGGAGGGGATGCTGTCCAATGTCGGGGAGTACCGGGACCACCGGAAGTACTTACGGGAGTGTCTTGACCTGTTGAGCGCCCAGAACCGGCTGGTCTCGGAGATTCTGGAGATTGCCGGCCTGTCCGGGGAACCCTGTTTTGAAACGGTGGATACCGCCGCTCTGGCCGCGGAGCTGATCGCCGAATACGCCCCCATCGCGGCGCGGCGCGGCCAGCGGGTCCTCTCGACCCTGTCCGCCTCGGCGGTACGCGCGGACCCCCGGCTTCTGGCCCGTGCCTTTTCCAACGTGCTGAGCAATGCCCTGCGGAACAGCCCGGAGGGGGAGACGATCCGGGTCTGGGACGAACGGCGGGAACCGGCCCTGCTGCGCATCTGTGTCTTTAACCCCGGCGCCCGCCTTGCCGGGGACGAGCGGCCCTTTGAACCCTTCTACCGGCGTTCCCGGACGGGCGGTCCCGGCGGCCTGGGCCTTACCATCGTGAAACGGGCCCTGGAGGGGATGCGCATCCCCTACGCCCTTGAAAACGCCGAAGGGGGGGTCCTCTTTTGGATGGACCTGTGCCTTGAGGAGCGCGTCGCGGGGCGCGTCGCGGAACGCGTCGCGGAATAACAACTTGAGCGAAACTACCGCCTGGGTTCAGGGAAACTTCAGATTGGCCTGTTACGATGGGCGCGGCAATTTGGAGGTATCCCATGCGAATAACTGTTTCCGTAGCGATGTTCTGCGCCGCCCTCGCGGCGGCCGGCGCCGGGGGGCGCGGCGATGGTTCACGGGCCGCGGAGGAGAGACTCGTCGTATCCTGCTACGACACCATGACCTACCGGGCTTTTCTTGAGGAGGCCATAAGGCTTTTCCATGAACGGTACCCGGGTATCCGGGTGGAACTGGAGACCTTTTCCGTCATGCCGGAGATCCGCGCTTCGGATTCGGGAGCCGGCCGGACCAGCGTGATACAGAGCCAGAACGATCCGCGCGGCCGCGCCGATTACATCAGCCGGGTAAGCGCCGCCCTGATGAGCGGGGAGGGCGCGGATATTTACGCGATGGACATTCTGCCCCTCCGCCAGTACGTGGAGCGGGGGCAGCTTGAAAATCTGGAGCCCCTTCTGGCCGCCGATCCCCTCCGGGACTCTTGGCGTTCAAATATCCTCGACGCCGCCCGATGTTACGGGGGCCTGTGGTTTTTGCCCATCGATTACGGGTTCAGCTACTACGCCTACGACAGCTCCCTGATCCCGCCCTCCGGCGATTTTGGCCCCGGCCGCTCCTTTACCCTTGAAACGCTGGCCGGCATGGCGCGGCCCCTGTTTTCGGGAACGGCGAAACTCTTCAACGTCTACGACTACGTGCCGGGTTCCCTGGAGGGGATGGTCGGGGAACTTGTGGCGGAACAGTATTCCTACTTTGTCAATCCGGAGGAACGGCGCGTGAACTTTAACGACGGTGTCTTTGCCGCGCTGCTTACAACCGTGCGGGACTACGCGGAACGCGGTTTCATACTCCGCCACACCGGGGCCCGGACGGGTCCCGTCACGTTGAACCCCGCGGGGGAAACGGACCGGTATTTTTTCAAGATCAACAACAACTTCGCCCTTGTAAACCAGTACGGCCGCCGTTCCGGTCGGCGGATGAGGATGCGGACCCCGGGTTCCGGCGGGGGCATCGATGATGACGATGAAATCGCCGGTCTAAGGGCGAACCGGGACGGCGGCGTGCCCTTTGTTTTTTCCCAGGCCTACGCCATCAACGCCGGGTCTGCGAACAAGCGGAACGCCTGGGAGTTCCTCAGGTTTTTGTTGAGCGAGGAAGTTCAGCGTTCCGCCGCCTTCTCCCCCTCGGCGTTGCCCCTCAACAACCAGGCCCGGCGGGCAAAGGCGGAGACGGTGTTTTCGGGCTTGTTCACAAACCCGGCCCAGGGGGAAACGTGGAGGGAACTTCTTGAACAGTACCGCGACACGGTAGAGGAACTGTCTGATCAGATAACCTGTTACGTTCCCGGGGACACGATGATCGACGATATGATAGCCGCGGAACTACCGTATTTCTTTGACCGCTCGCGGACGGCGGAGGAAGTGGCGGCGGTTTTGCACAACAAAGTTACCCTGTACCTGAATGAGCGGGACTGATGGGCGGGGCTAAAAAAAGACCGGCGCTGTCCGCGTCGGTCTTTATCGTTCCCCCCCTCGCGGGGTTTTTCGTGTTCTTCATCGGCCCCTTTGCCGCCGTCCTGTACTACGCCCTTGTGGACAGACCCGGCGGCGCATTTGTGGGCGCGCGGAATTTCGTGAGCCTCTTTCAGAACCCCTCGTATATACGGGGACTCCTCAACACCCTGCGCTTCACCGGAGTTTCCGTGCCCCTTAACCTTATCGTCCCCCTGGTTCTGGCCCTGCTGATCGCCGGGACGGGGGAGGCCCGGCGCCGCTTTGTCCTGGTCTTCCTGGTCCCGCTCGTTATTCCGTCCGGCTCGGTGGTGTTTTTCTGGAAATCCCTGCTGGACCGGCGCGGTGCCCTCAACGGGTTCCTCGTCTCCCTGGGGCTGCCCGCGCTCAACTGGCTGGATTCGGATCTGGTGTTTCCGGTGATGACCGCCATTTTCCTGTGGAAAAACGCCGGCTTCAACATCGTGCTGTACCTTGCGGGCCTAAGCGGTATTCCCGGGGAACAGTACGAGGCCGCCGCCATAGACGGCGCGGGCCGGGGCCGGATCCTGCGGGCCGTAACGCTTCCCGGCCTGGCCCCCGTCTTTGTTACGGCCCTTATCATGTCGATTGTCAACTCCTTCAAAATATTCCGGGAGGTCTACCTTATCGCCGGCGCTTACCCCCACCGGGACGCCTACACCCTGCAGCACTTTATGAACAACATGTTTGTTTCCCTCAACTACCCCCGGCTCAGCGCCGCGGTCCTCGTGCTGGTGTTCGTTATCGCCGTCTCCACACAGGGGCTGTTGGGCCTGGAACGGAAATTCGCCCCATGAGCGGCCCGGCGTTAACGATGCGAAAGAACGGGAACTTCGGCGTTACCGCGCTTCTTGGCGTGTTGGGACTCCTCGTCCTGTATCCCCTGCTTGTTACCCTGAGCAATTCCTTTATGGCGGAATCCGAACTAACGGTAAACTACTCCGCCAGGCCCCTGGTGTTCGATATCCTGGAGGGAACCGGGGAACCGTACGCCAGGATGTCCCTTGTACCCCGGCGTTTCAGCGCGGAACAGTACGCCCAGGTGCTGGTCAAGCAACCCTCCTTCCTCGTGTTACTGTTCAACTCCCTCACCATAACGGTCCCCGTGGTCCTGGGGAACCTGCTGGTGTCCCTTGCCGCCGCCTACGGATTTACCCGGAGCCGCTGGAAGTACCGGGAACTCCTCTTTAGGGCCTGTGTCGTCGTCATGCTCCTGCCGCTTCAGGCGCTCCTCGTGCCGAATTACATCATCGCGTCCCGGCTGGGTATACGGGAAAGTTACCTGGCCATCATCCTGCCGGGGATCTTTTCCCCCTTCGGTATGTTCCTGCTGCGGCAGAACCTCAAAGCCTTTCCCCCCTCGTATTTTGAGGCCGCGGAAATGGACGGGGCCGGTCCCCTCCGCGTCATCCTGCGTATCGTCGCGCCCCAGATGAAGTCGTCCGCCGCAGCCCTCTGCATGCTTACCTTTGTTGATTACTGGAATTTGGTGGAACAGGCGGTCGTCTTTATCACCGATTACACCAGGGAGCCCCTGTCGGTGTACCTGTCGCGCCTGGCGGAGGGCCGTACCGCCCTGATTTTTGCCGCGTCCGCCGTGTACATGCTGCCCCCCCTGTGGTTTCTGTTTACCGGCCAGGACGATCTGGAAAAGGGCATCGAGATGTCGGGGGTAAAGTAGTGGGACTACACACGGGCAAAGGCAAAAAGACCATCCTCCTTGCCGCCGTTCTTGGACTTTTGATCTTTTTTTCCAAAACCGTTTACTTTTACAATTTGCCGGAGGTAAGCGCCGCGCGGCCATTCCGGGGCGTCCTCAACAAGCTGGAAATCGCCGGGGGGCTTGCCTCCTGGGCGGTAGAGGAAACGGTGTACGCCTCGCGGAGCGGCGTAGTCGGCGCGGTTTTTGTACGGGAAGGGGAGGAGGTTCAGGCAGGACAGATCCTGTTTACGATGGACTTCGACGTGGAAGACGCGGAACGGAACCTGCGGGAAATACGCAACAACATTACGAAACTTAAAAGCGATGTTGATTTTACCGCCGCGCGGCTTGAGGCTCTCAGTTTCGCTCTGGACAGGGACGGGGAGGACTACACCAACGCCGCCGCCCTGGAACTTGACAGGGCGGAACGGGAACTGCGCGCGGCGGAACTGTCCTATTCGCTGGGGGAAAAGAGCGCCAACGCCCTGCGGGCCGCCGAAGACGCCGCGCGGGTCCTGCGCCTTACCTACGAGGAGGAACGGGAAACCCTGCGCTTCAGCCTCGCGGCAAAGAACATCGATCTGGAGAACCAGAAAATCCGGGAGGAAGCCTGCCTGGCCCTCCTGCGGGACTACCGGGCGCTCTCATCCGTCCGCTCCCCCGCGCCGGGGGTCGTCGTGTCCGTGAACGCCGCCAGGGGCATGTACGTTCAGGAAAACTCCCCCCTCGCGAGCATCGGTACGGGGGACGAGTTTATCGTTGACTGCGTTGTAAGCGGTGAGAACAACTTTATTCTCCCCGCCGACCACTGCGAGCTCGCCAATACCGCTCACGTGCTGGACGGAACGGTACTGACGGTAAAACCCGGCCCCCAGGGAAAACTTGTCAGTATCCGTGTGGTTTCCTCCGAGGTAAGCGCGGGGGAAAGTTTCGAGGTAAGTTTTGAGAAGGCCGGCGCCGCCTCCTATACCCTGGTCCCCAGCGCCGCCGTCAACCAGGACAGCGGCGGCTATTTTCTGAACCAGATAAAACGCCGCCGGGGGATCATGGGGGAGGAGTACTATGTGGAACGCCTTGATGTATATATCGGGGATTCGGACCTTAACAATACGGTAATTACCTGGGGCCTTACGTTTTTTGAACCCGTGGTACTGCGGGGCGATAAGCCGGTGGCCTCCGGGGACACGGTTTCCCTTGTCAACCCGGAGGACTTTTTTGAAAATTAGCCGGACCCCTGTTCAGGCGGCCCTCCTGACCGTCCCGCTGGCCCTCCTGGCCGTCCCGCTGGCCGTGCTTGTGGTTCTGCGCATCGGGGAACGGCGCGGGAACCCCCCGAATTTGTTTCTGGTAAGCCCCCTGGAAGACTTTGTGTTTGACCGGCAAAAACTGGAACGGCTGAACGGGGAGGGGCTTCTTGTTACCTACGAAGTCCGGCGGCGGATCAGGGCCTCCACCGGTTTTGCCGCCTGCCCCCTTACCGTCATTGGGACCAACAGCCTCTACCCCCGCCTTATCCCCTGCCCGCCTGAGTGGGGGAGTTTTTTTACCGCCGCCGCGGAAAACGCGAAGAACCGGCACGCCGTCCTGAACAGGACCGCGGCGGCCCGTCTTTTCGGCGCCCTCCCGGCCGGCGGCGGAAGCGTCAGGATGGAAGGCGAACTCTGGCTTGTCTGCGGCGTCGTCAACGACGGGGAAGACGAATCCCCCCGGATCTACGTCCCCGCCTCGATACGCGGGGAAGGCCCCCGTTCCCTCCTGGTATGGTCCGGCGACCAGGCCCGCGTCGAAAACGCCCTTAAATCCCTGGGGGCCGCGAACCACCGTTTGTTCGATCTTTCACAGGCGCGGGGCCTGCGCCTTGGCATAGCCCTGCGGCTCCTCCTCTGCGCCCTCTCCGCCGTGTTTGCCCGGCGCTGCCTCCGGGACAGCCGGACGGTGCCCCGGACCCCGGCCCGGTCCCCCGGCGGGACGGTCCGTTTTTTCGCGCGCCGTATCCCCGGCCTGGCCCTCCTCTGCGCGCTCTGCCTCCACCTTGCCCGGTGGATTCTGGAAGCCTGCCTCCGCCTCAGGGACCTGCCCTCCCCCCAGCGCGTGGTTTCATCGGTGGAATTCCCGGCCCTGCTCACGACCCTCCGGACCCATGACCGGGCGGAATTCGCCGCGTTCGTCCTGTTCCTGGCCGCTTTGGCAGTCCTGACGGCCTGTTACGGCGCATTCGTTTGGCGGGGGATCAGTCGCTGTCCCGGTTGGCCTCGTAAATTTTATCGAATTCGTCAGCGATAATGCGGAACACCTCGATAAGGTAGGGGTCAAAATGGCTTCCCCGTTCGTTCATCATCTTCTCCACCGATACCCCGTGGCTCAGCGACGGCTTGTAGCTCCGCCGCATCCTAAGCGCGTCGTACACATCGGCAATGGAAACAATGCGGGCCGCCAGGGGGATCATTTCCCCCTCAAGCTGAAAAGGATAGCCGCCGCCGTCCCAGCGTTCATGGTGGGCCAGGGCGATTTCCTTTGCCATGGGGTTGGGGTAGGTGGAAAGGATAAAGGCCCCGTTCTTGGTATGCTCCCGCATAACCGTCCATTCCCAATCCGAAAGGGGACCCTCTTTGTTCAAAATATCGTCGGGCGTGCCGATCTTGCCCACGTCGTGCATACTGGCAAGAAAGCCGATGTTCTCAATAAAGTCCGCGTCAATCGTGGGGTACTGGGGCCCCAGGCTGTAGAACAGTTCCTCGGCCAGGCGCTTGGAGTAGTAGTTGACGCGGGTTATGTGCTTCCCCGTATCGTTGTCCTTGAGTTTTGACGCCTCCAGCAGGCTTAAGAAGACCGCCTGCAGCAGTTGGCGGTTTTCCTCGGTTACGTCGTCGAACATAACGACAAATTCGTTGGGGTTTTTGACAATCTCCGCGGGAAATATGTACACCCTGGTTTGCACGGTCGCCATGTCGTGGGATTTGATCTTGGTTTCACCCTTCCAGGAGTACCCGTTCTTCCCCCCCACAACGCTTTCCCTTATCGTGCGGATATCCTCCACCTGAAAGAATTTGCCGAACAGATCAAAAAAGTACTTCCGCGCCATGCGGGGAAACCCCACAAAGAGACTGTCGCAGGAGGGGTTGGTGGCGATGATCCTGAACTGCCGGTCCACAAAAAGAATGGGGAATATGCTGGTCATGAAGGGGTTAAGGACTACCGGAATGGGGGCCTGGATATCCGCGTCATCAGGTTTACCCATACCGATTGCCCTTCCCAGAAGCCCGATATGGGGGGAGAGTTCCTCCTCCTCCTCCAGTTCTTCCTCAAGCGGTTCCAGTTCTTCGACCGTGGTATCCAGTTCACTTTCCGACATATATGGTTCTATTCCAGATTTCACCGTTCCACGTCACTTTTTCGTAAATATTCAGGGCCGGATAATACATCACCCCTTTCATTATTCACAATTAGCCTTTCTTTTGCAACCGCCGCCAGTTCCTGGGCCCGGCCCCTGCGGTACAGGGGGTCCAGGCGGAACCGATCCGGCCGCGGACCCTCACCGCCGGCCTCCCCAAGCCGGCTGAGGAACAGGGGGGCGTCCGGGCCGGTCAGGATGACAGGTTCATCGGAACAACACATCATCCGCCCGATGCCGTCTGCCCCGGCGTCCAGTTCCTCTGAAACGCGCCTGCCCCCCCGGTACAGGGCGCTGAAAAACCGTTCCTTTTTGGCGTCGATAACGGGGACAACCAGCCCCGGCCAGCAGGACCAGGGATAGGCCAGGCAGTCCAGCGTGGGACAGGCGATAAGGGGAATGTCCAGGGCCAGGGCTATCCCCTTGGCGGCGGAAAACCCAATTCGCAGACCCGTAAAGGAACCGGGACCCCTCATGCAGGCCACCGCCGTAAGGTCCCCGGGCCCAAGACCGGCCCCCTTCATCAGGGAATCGGCCATCTCCATAAGGAGTTCCGAATGACCAAGCCCCGCGTCCACCTGCCGGTACCAGCTCCGCTCCCCCGCCGTCAGGACCGCGGAGAGGATCGTCGTGGCCGTGTCCAGGGCAAGGATCGTCGTCACGGTTCGTCTTCCCCGCCAATCCCGCCGGAAACACGGACGATTCTGCCGTTTTCCCCGCATATCTCAATGTCCACAAAGATCGTATCGGGGGGCAGGGCTTCCCGGATACGGTCCGCCCACTCGATCAGGCAGATACCCCCGCCGTACAGCAGGTCCCGGCCCCCCAGGGCCTCAAAGTCGTCCTGACCGGCAAGCCGGTAGGCGTCGATGTGGTAGAGGGGGAGGGGAGGACCGCCGGCGGGCCGGGCCTCGTATTCGGCCACGATGGTGTAGGTAGGGCTGGTCAGTTCCTCGCGCACGCCCAGGCCCCGGGCAATTCCCTTGGCCAGGCAGGTTTTTCCCGCCCCCAGACCGCCCCGCATGGCAAGCGCCCGGCCGGGCCCAAGGCCGCAGGCGATACGCCGGCCCAGGGCCTGAGTTTCCCCGGGGGAGTTTGAGCGGAACTCAGCCAGGGAGCCCCCCGGAGGAGTCAAGAGCGTCAATCGCCTTTTTCAACGCGGCGTTCACGGGCACCAGGGGGTAATCAACATGGTCGATGATGGTGATAAGTATCTCTTTTTGGCCGGTTGGCTTGTGCTCTATCGAAAAATCCACACGCACATCCTGGGATCGGTTAAGCATCTCTATCACGGCCACGCCGCTGTAGAGCCTCCGGTAGTATATGGGCACATCCTTGCGGACAATGTCCTTTATTTTAAGGATCGTCATTGAACGTAACCACCTGCGCTTCTAATAATTCTAGGTGTCAATGTACTCAAATACAAGGGCGTTGATACGGTTAAGGGAGTTTCTGGGCACCTTGAGGAATTTAATGTGCATCACCGTGCCGGTCCGGTTCCGGTTGACGCGCAGCACCTCCCCCAGGGCCACAACGGGCCGGCCGCCGGCGGTAAACCCAATTTTAAGCCTGACCCCCGCGGATATAACGCTGGATGTCTGGATGGAACAGCCCCCAACGGAAATGTCCAAAATCCTGCCCATCGCCTTTCGCTTGTCCACCACCATTTTTTGTTCCCGTTTTCTGGGCCCCGGTTCCAGCCGCACCAGGTTGAATTCGGCGGCGGCGGCGATCATCCGGCGGCGGAAACGGCGCTGGGAAAGCCGTTTAATCGCGTTGGAATGGACGATCTGCAGAACCTGACCCTCCCCCGGTGCCTTGGCGGTGCCGTAGACCGTGGACTGGATGGAAAACCCGTTGCTGGACTTGGTAAAGAACGACAGCGTAACCGGCTTGTTCCGGCCGATAAGGATAAGGTCCCCCAGGGCGTTTACCGGGTTATTCACCAGAAGGTAGGCCCCGCGGGACGATATGACCCGGACGGGGTAACTGTTGTTGTCAACGATAAGGACCGCCGGCGTGTTTTCCGGAATAACCCGCGTGGAATTGACCCCCACCCCTCCGCCCGTGGTGGATTCCAGGATGTTGCGCGTGGCGAACAGGACCGAAAGTTTTTGCTGGGTTTCATCTTCCCCGCCGGTACGGTGTTCAATGGCGTTGTAGGCCTGTTTGAAATGCCGGTCCAAGAGCGCGGGCGACTGGATAAGACGTTCCGGTTCGGTGGTTCCGCCGGTTTTCATGACAAAGGAGAGCATCTTGGTCTGGGAGGGGTCCAGACCGATGGAACGGGAAAATTTGTGAACGACAAAACCGCCGCCGGACTTGGGGCGCGGGGCGCTGAAACCGGAATCGCTAATTCCAAGCCGTTTTCTTGAAAGATTTACGATCACCAAAACGATGACGGTAATTCCAAGTCCGATACCGAAGTAGACCATATCCATGGGATTGGTCTCTTTGTAAAAACGCGGTAATTGTAACAGGTACAAGTAGCCTCCCGTTATACCTTAATGGCGCTGTAGAACTTGAGGAGCCGGGGGGCCAGTTCGTATTCCGCCAGATCCCCCACAAGAACCGTGTCCCGCTCCTCGTAGGCCCGGATAAGGTCCCTCAGGGTAGAATCAAATTCCCCAATGTAGTCCACCACCGGCGCCCCCTCTATGGTTATATTTTCGGGGAAAAAGCCCTCGATTTTTAACAAATTGAAAAGCCGCACAATTTTTTCCGCCGTGGTGGAAAACAGAGTCATGGTTTCCGCGGCCCTGTGGTCCTTGCCGGTCTGAATGTCAAGGGGAAGCTCCCCCAGCCGCCCGGCCAGGGCCTGTACCAGCGGCTCCGCGGCGGCCAGTTCCCGGCGGGGATCCTCCAGTTCCCGCAGCCGTCCTTCCAGGATCGTCCGCAGTTCAGCGGGGGGAACCCCCTCCCCGGCGAAACTTCGCTCCGCCATACCCCACAGATCCGGAATCTCGGACCGTAGAAACAACGCCCCCGGCAGGGCCGTCCATTCGGCCCTTAGACCTTCCCGTTCCGCGTAGGCCGCCTGTTCCAGTCTCTCAAGTATCCCGCAAAGGGACACGATGGATTGAAAGGCGTGTTCCGCCCAGGAACTGGTTCGCAGGTCCAGGGTTTCCACCGTCGAAAGGTCCCGGTTAAAAAACTGGTCCAGGACGGCTTCGCCAACGGTCTCCCCGTTTACCCGGATGCCGGAAAGCCGGTAGCCGGAGCCCCGCAGCCAGTCTTCCAGCGCCGCCAGCACGTCCCCAATGGTCTTTTCCCGTTCAAGGGTAATATCCGCCGCTTTACCGTCAATGGTCATGTTCATGGCTTGTGTTCCTGTAAAAAACCCGGCTATCTGTTGCTGCCGGTGGTAGTCTGCCGGCTCAGGCTGTCCAGGGAACTGGACAACTGTTCCATACGGCTATAGGCCCCCTCCATTTCGCCGTACTGCAGCTTAAGCTGCGCCTCCCTGGCGGCCAGTTGCCGGTCCATCGTCTCGATCCGGCGCCGGTCCTGGCTGATCCGGGAATCGATGGTACCGGCTTTAAGGGAAATGAAGCCCCCGGATTCCACGTATGGCCGTGAAAGGTTCTCTATCGTGTAGGCAAGCCCGGAATCGACAATAAGGTCCCCGTCCGTGTCGTACCCAAAAAGCTGCCGGATCATCGGCAGCTTGGTCTCCAGGGCGGCGTCCAGGACTTTTTCATCAATTTCCAGGTAGCCCCGCAGCCTGGCCGGATCGTAACCCCCCGTACCCGCGCGCCTCACGTCGGTGCCGACGCCGATCTGGGCCAACAGAATGTAGTCCTGCTCCTCCCCGGAGGTAAGGTAGGGCATGGACGCGGCCCGCTGCAGGCTGCTTTTGAACTGGTTTAAGATACTGTCCCCCGAAAAGGCGCCCAGCCGCTCGCTCAGGACCTCCCGTTCATCGTCCGAAAGGTAGCTTAACTCCTCGATGATCACCGAGTCGTTGCGGGTCAGGACATTCATCTCCGCCATAAGCCGGTTGTAGTTTCCCACCAGGGTGATAATCGAGTTTTTGATTTCCTCCAGGTCCGGTTCAATCTCCAGGGTTACCGGCCGCGAGGAAACCCCCCGCGCGTTTATCGTAACGCCGGGGATCAGATCGTCAATGGTGTTGGTATCCCGCTTTATCTCGATACCCTCCATCGTGATAATCGCGTCCTGGGCGGTGGAGACGGGGTTCCGGGGCCGGAACCCCCCCGGCGCCTCCGGGTTGAATATTTGCGCGCCGCGGATCGAAAGGTCCCGGTGGGTGTTGTTGTTGACAATTTCCAGCGCCGTAAGGTTCCTTCCCCCGCCCAGATCGCCCAGCTCGTAGCGCAGGGTGGTAAAACTCGCCGTATCCCGTAACGCGGGAAGGGGAACCCTGCTGCCGTCGGAGAAGACCAGGCGGAGCATCACCATATCGTCCACCCGTGGGGGAGGGGAGGGGGGATTCCAGGCGGGCAGGGGAGTGGAAACGGGATCGTTTTCGATGGTAAGACCCCCGTAGCTGACGCTTCCCGCGGGGGGAATATCCGGTCCGGGGGGCGGCACGGGCTCCGCCCCGGCTTCCTCCGGCAGAAGTCCGGTCAGGGCCTCAAACTGGATAACCCAGGGGGCGTCCGCGCGCAGGCCGGGGGTTACCGGCACGGAAACCGCCCCGCCCGCGTACACCGAAAGCGTGGAACCGTCCAGGTTGACGTACTGCGGACTGGAAAGGTAGCCCAGGGTGTTCTCCGTAAAGGGAAGGTCCCGGCGGGAATCGTCCACCCGTTCCGCCATGCCGGTAGTGTAGGCCAGCCGCTCCGAATCCCCGGTAAAACCCAGCCGGTTTTGCGCGCCCGTTAACTTGGATTCGATAAGCAGGGCCCGGCTTCCCCGTTCCACCGCGATAAGACTGGCCCCCAGCTTATCCTGACCCCGGCGGTTGATCGTGTCGGCGAATTCCCGTAACGTACCCCCCCGGAAGTCAAACGAGATCTCGTGGTCCCCCACGGTAAAGGTGTAGGTCCCCGCGTCCACCCGGAACGAATCGTCAAGGGGCCGGGAGAGGAAACGATCCGCCTGGGCGATCTGTTTGACGGTAAAATGGTACTCCCCTTCGGAGGCTTCCCGCGTGGCGCTGGCGCTTATAACCTGCTCGTCAGCGGATTGGGCAATACGCTCGGTAAAGGGATTTTGAAACGAGTAGAGGGAACGGGCGCCGTCCCGCAGGGATGAGATACGCCGGCCCACTTCCTGCCAGTACCCCTTCTGGTTTTCCAACTGATCGATGTTACGCTGGGCCCGGTCCCGGGGGAGCCGTTCAACGGACATGAGGCTTTCGATGATCGTGTCGGTATCGAAGCGGCTTTTTATTCCCGGTACGTAAACATCGGACATGTTACCCCTAATCCCATGTGATCGCCGCCAGGAACGTTTTACACCGTCTCGTCAAAAAGAAAGCCGATGGTTTCCTCTATTCTGGAGTGCAAACGTTGAAGTTCTTCGGGCGGCAGCACCTTGATCACCTTATCGGTTGCCCTGTCGATGACCTTGACGCTGATCTCGTTGGACTTGTGGTCCACAACGAATTGCAGCCGCCGGTTAAACGAAAGGCTTATCTGTTCAAGGTCCTTGACGATATTGGAGATTTCCCCGCTCCGTCCGGCCACGTTCCCCCGGTGTTCCCCGCTTTTTAAGGGCTCCCGCCCCTCAAAAACGGCCTGACCGCGAATCCTGGAAACCTCGGGGACAGAATCCGAAGCTACACCAAGAACCCTGCTTCCCGCGATAGCTATACTCATACTTACCTCCATGTATAATCATTCCGTCGTCCATGACGAAAATTGATTTCAAAATAAGATAGGGAAGGGCGCGAACTTCCCTATCCCGGGGGCTCAAAAGACAACGTCCAGCGGCCTCTTTTACCCCTTCCTGTTCAAAATAACCCCATCCTAAGGGTATTATCGGCAAAACTACCCGGCAACACCTGTGGTGTTTAGTGGGGTTTGTTCACCGTCAGCCCAAAAGTTGAAGTACCGACTGGGTCTGCACATTGGCCTGGGCCAACATGGCGGTCCCCGCCTGGGTAAGGATGGAATCCTTGGCGAAATTAACCACCTCGGAAGCCATGTTTACATCCCTAATCCGGGACTCGGCGGCCTGCAGGTTTTCCGCGGCAATTGCCACGCCCTCCACGGCCATTTCGAACCGGTTCTGGTAGGCCCCAAGGTCAGCCCGCTGTTTGGATACTTGCCGCAGGGCATTATCCACCGTACCGATAGCCATATTGGCCTCTTCCGGCGTAGCGATGCTGAGGAATCCTTCCTCACCCTGAGCGTCCTGTATGCCAAGAGCCATGGCGGTCATGTTACCAATAAAGACCTGTTCGTTCTGGTCCATATTGGCCCCTACCTGAAGCAGCATGGTCCTGGTCCCGTCTGTCTGGGCGAAAGCGCCGGTCAGAAGATTCATCCCGTTAAATTGAGCGTGGCTCGCGATACGGTTGACTTCATCGACCAACTGGGACACTTCCACCTGGATCTGCAGCCGGTCCTCATCGGAATAGATTCCGTTGGCGGACTGTACCGACAGCTCCCGCAGACGGTGCAGGATATCCTGGGTCTCCTGAAGGTAGCCTTCAGTAGTCTGGATAAACGACACACCGTTCTGGATATTGCGCTCCGCCTGATTGAGTCCCCGGATCTGGCTCCGCATTTTCTCGGAAACCGCGAGTCCTGAGGCGTCATCCCCGGCGCGGTTGATCCGCAGGCCGGAACTGAGTTTCTCAATCTCCTTGCTCACCGCCGTCTGGGTTACCCCAAGACCACGGTTGGCAAACATGGCGCTCATGTTGTGGTTTATAATCATATGGTACCCTCCTTGCGTTTTAGTAACCCCGGGCTGTCCATAGCCCGGAGCCGCCCCGCACGAACGGACACGCCGGGGGCAGCTTCGCGCCGCTCCCGCCCGTCATGTCCCACGGGGCGAAACATCCTTCTCCGCCGTGGCGAAAAGCCCCCGAATCAACGGGAAGCGCAAAGAATGTTCCGCGCCGCCGTATGGTTAAACGCGGGAAGGTGTATGTCAAAGATCGCCGGCGGTCATTACCGGATCCACCGATCCGGCAACGATCAAACCTAGTTTATACTACTACCTTACTGGAGAAGTTGCAAGACGGAAGAACTCCTCTGGTTCGCCTGGGCCAGCATCGCCGTTCCCGCCTGGTTAAGAATCTGGGTCCGGGTATAGTCAACCATAAGGTTGGCCATATTGGTGTCCCGTATCCGGGATTCCGCGGCCTGCAGGTTTTCCGCCCCAATATCCAGCCCGATAATGGCGTGTTCCAGCCGGTTTTGGTAGGCCCCCAGGTCGGCCCGCTGCTTGCTGACGGTCCGCAGGGCGGCGTCCAGCGTACCGATAGCCTGGTTTGCCGACTCAGGGCTTGCCAGGCTTATGATGTTATCCTCCTGCAGGTTCCCCAGGCCCAGGCTCTTGCTGGTCATGGTACCGATAAACACCTGCTCCCGCTGGTCCATATTGGCGCCGATGTGGAACCACATGGAGGCGGTGATCACGTTGTCCCCGGTCAGCCGGGCAAAACGTCCGGTAAGCAGGTTCATGCCGTTGAACTGGGCGTGACTGGCTATCCGGTCTACCTCATCCACCAACTGGGAAACCTCCACCTGGATCATCATCCGGTCTTCATCGGTGTAGATACCGTTGGCCGACTGGATCGCCAGTTCCCGGATACGCTGGAGAATGTCCTGGGTTTCCTGGAGATACCCTTCGGTAGTCTGGATAAAGGAAATGCCGTTGGCCGCATTGGCCGATGCCTGGTTGAGCCCCCGGATCTGGCTCCTCATCTTTTCCGATACCGCGAGTCCTGATGCGTCGTCCCCCGCCCGGTTGATACGCAGGCCGGAAGAGAGTTTTTCCAAATTTTTTGTCAGGTCGCTTTGGGTAACTTTAAGGGACCGGTCCGCGAACATGGCGGACAGATTGTGGTTGATGATCATGTCATCCTCCTTGAATGGTATGACAGGGCATCCTTGCCCTGTCGAACAGACAGACCCGTGAACGCGGTGCCGCGGATACCGGCTCTTCCGGTCTGCCAATTCAAACCATTTTCGGCGCCAAAGCGGAAAGACTTGAGTTTTTTCCGGTAACTTCGCGGCGCCAGCAGGTTAATTGGACTAACGGTGCGGCTAAAAACCACGAACAATCTTACACAGGGTCCCCTTTACAGGGGTCCCCTGTACAGGGGTCCCCTTTACAGGGGGGCGGAATCACCGTATGGTCAAACCAGGGGGTAGTATGTCAACACAGCAGATACCGGAGTGGAAAGCCGCGGCCGACGAAATTTGGGCCCTGATGAGAGAAACCGACCGGCAGATGAAAGAGACCGATAAACGGCTTGAAGCCCTGGAAAAAACCGTTGAGCGGGTAACCGCCAACGTCGGCGGCCTCAACCGGTCCCTGGGCGAACTTATCGAGACACTCATCGCCGCCCGCCTGTGGGAGAAATTCCCGGACTATAATCTTAAA
>JAIRND010000179.1 GCA_031258225.1 Treponema sp.
GGCCCTTTTGTAGTCCACGTTCCAGACCCTTCTCCATCCCCTCCGTCTCCCACTTCTCGATAAATCCACATTCCCTCATCACTTTCTCTAACGCCGCCCCTGACATCGCCGCCATCTCCTTCGCGCCTGCCGCATTCGCCTGTATCACCATGTACATATATGCCGATATAGGTGTCCCCCTCGGCATCCTCTCCCCTCTCTCTATTATTTCCTTTAGTTGCTCCCCGTTCAACCCGCCCCTCAGGTCCTTTAGCCACCCTCCCTCTCCTCTCGCCTTCCCGCTCTCCACTACCTGCATCCCGAATATATCCCCTCGAATGTAATGTATTCCCGGCCACTCCTCCTTCACCTCGTACCCGTAGTTATTCCTCAAATAACTAATCAGCTTCCTCGGGTACCTGCCCACCACAAACGTTATCGTCATATCTCTCGTCGGTGTCCCCTCCCGCGCACTGTATAGCCGCGCGTAGGCCCCCACCCTCTGGTAGTCCGCCAGGGATAGATAGTCCCCGGGGCTTTTGTACTCCACGATATTTACCAGGCGGAACATCGCCCCAATGGGAATGTCGATGCGCGTCCCCGGCTTTTTCCTGATAATAACCGCGTCTATCCGCAGCGGCTCGCTGTTAAGGAGGTATTCAAACTCGAAACTCAGGCTGTTCCAAAACCGTGCATAGCACCGGGGATTATGTGGGCGTTGCCCGCTTCCCGGGCTGCATTGGAACAGAAGGAGCATACGATGAAAAAATTGTTAGTGGTTTTTCTGATGCTGGCGGTAACAGGCGGCATATTCGCCGAAATTACCATTACAGGGCAGATAGAAACAGGGGTTAACGTTACAGCCGAAAAAGATAGCGACCCTACCATCAGGCTGAGTCATAGCGATCCTGAAGGATCCGAGCTGTATGTAACAGGCGCCGCAACGACCGGGGACGGTAACTTTGGGATTCTTTTCGGCCTTCAGGGCGACCCGCTCGATATGGTCAAGACGGTAGCCAAGACAGCGTTAGATGTTAATAACGAGGTCCAGGCCGCAGACCTCAATCCGATTCGGTTGGATTATACGAGGGTGTGGGGCCAGTTTCTGGACAGTAAGCTGAAACTGCTTGCCGGATCGAGTACAGGCTCTATCTTTAGTGACGGCCTATGGTATGATCCGGGTTGGGACAGTGTCATGGGTATTAAGTTTGAAGCTACACCCATCGATGGCTTTAGTTTCGGCGTTTCCCTGCCTCTCACCATTGATGAGGCGAAGCTGGAACATGCCGTCAAGGAAACCCGGTTCGGCGCCAAATACAAAACCGATCAGTTCGAGATCAGGGGCCTCCTGAAACTTGACGACCCCGACGACGGAGATACGAGCAATGTGGACGCCAATTTCGCGGTAACAGTTACGACAGTACCGAATTTTACGTTCAATGTGGTCGGTTACACCCAAAACATTGATGACGCCGCTACCCGGTATGCCAGTTTTGCTGAAAGGGTGTTGTATTCCAACTCCCCCCTGACAGTCGGTTTATGGATTCTTGAGTATGCGGACATCTCCGATACGAAGGCGCCCTCTGATGACTATACCAAGTTTGCCATTTATGCGCGGCCCTATGTGGAGTATAAGCTCAACGATTACTTAACTCCGGGTTTCCGGGTTGAGTTCAGAACCGGTATGGCAGACTATTCCGTCGCTAAAGCGTTAGCAGCAACAACGCCTACGCCTGATTTGACCTACAGCATTCAGCTAAGGCCCTATCTTACCTATAATCCGATCAGCAACATTACCATTTATACGTATTACAACCTTGTTGTAGCAAAAGACGTAACCGGCAAAGATGACCTGACGCATACGATTCAGGTTAACTTTGGCTGGTATTTCTAGTTCCCGGTTCTTTTGCCGCCCCCCCGCCACAAAAACCTGCGTTTTTACGCCGTGGGTTGAAGGAGGGGGGGTTAAACACCGGAACACCGCGCCGCGCCCGTTAATCCCGAAAGGAATTGTGAAATTTCAGGGCCAGTTTCCCTTTCTTTTCAAGGTGGGCAAGGCATCCCCGCACACAGCCGTCGGCGCAGAGTACCGCGGGACCGTGAAAAACATCTTTCGCGTTCTTGGCATACGCGACCTTGTCCTGGATGTTCTTTATCATTTCTTCCCGGCTTGGACGGGGTGTTCCATCGGCAAGATGGGTGTCCGTCCCGTCAATGATATTCCGCGCGTAGTTTTTCACCTCTTCCGATGCGAAGGGACTAAGACCCCCCATGCTGTGGGCAACAGAACACTTTAGAACATCTATCGCGCTGCGCTTGATCATGGTAATCCCGGCGTCCACATCGTCCCGTCTGTCGGAAAAAAGCGCCTTGGCCGGGCACTGGCGGACACATTCCTGGCAGCCGTCACAGATCCCCTTGATCATCGGATCGGCTTCCAGCGGGGCATCGGTAATCACAAAGTAAATACGCTGCAGGGGACCAAACCGGGGGGACAAAAACATCCGGCTATACCCGACTTCCCCCATGCCGCACAATTCCCCCGCGATACGAAAATTAAAGAAGATGTCCGGCCTTGGCTTGCTGGTACCATCCGGCCGCGACGCCGCCTCACCGGCGTCATTGCCAAGGCGGCCGGAAAGGTACTGGACCGTGGTCGCCTCCCATCCAAAATCCTCAACAAAACTGGCCACGCGGCGCTGAACAACAGGGGCAACAATGTTATTAAGGTCCATGTACCCGGTAAGGGTGTAGGAACTAAAATAGGTTCCCTCCTCTACCCCCCGGTGAGAGCCCCGGTGCATACGGAACCCGATACCAATGACCGACTGTGCCCTTGGCATAATGGTCCGCGGGTGATTCTCCACAGGCGCCTTGTCCCAGCGATCAATGGAACCAATGCCTACAAGGTCCGCACCGAATTCACGGGCGGCCTTTTTGACCGCTTCCGCAGTTATTTCCGGCATACTACTCTCCTCCATAATTTAAATATTGATCCGGAACCACCGGATAATTCTCTATTTCCCCATGTCCGGAAACAGCGGAGTTGACAGATACCGTTCCCCTGTATCGGGGAGTATAACTACAACACGCTTGTCCGCGAATTCGTCCCGCTGCGCGATCTTTGTCGCCGCGAAAAGCGCCGCTCCGGAAGAAATACCGGCCAGGATACCCTCTGTCCGCGCAAGAGCCCTTGCTGCGTCAAAGGCCTCCCCATTCCTTACGGGGATAATTTCATCCACCACCGAACGGTCAAAGACATTGGGTACAAAGCCCGCGCCAATTCCCTGGATTGCGTGGGGCCCCGGCTCATTGCCCAAAAGGACAGAAGAATCGCGGGGTTCCACCGCGACAACATGGATCGGCAGCCCCAGGCCGCGGAAGGACTGACCAACGCCGCTGATTGTACCACCGGTGCCTACTCCGGCGACAAAGGCGTCAATCCGCCCTCCCGTATCTTCCAGTATTTCTTTTGCCGTGGTTTCCCGGTGGACAGCGGGATTGACGGGGTTCTCAAACTGCTGGGGAATAAAGGCGTTCGGAGTTTTGGTCCGCAGCCGTTCCGCCTCACGTATCGCGCCGCGCATTCCCTGTACACCCGGCGTCAATATCAGGTCCGCCCCCAGTGCCCGCAGCAGCCGCCTGCGCTCAATGCTCATGGTATCGGGCATCACCAGTACAATCTTATAGCCCTTGGCTGCCGCCACAAACGCAAGCCCAATCCCCGTATTGCCGCTGGTGGGTTCAATAATTACCGTGTCCCGGTTAATAAGCCCCCGCGCCTCGGCGTCCGCAATCATCGCGTAGGCAATGCGGTCCTTTACGCTGCCCAGAGGATTGAAATATTCAAGTTTCGCGACAATTTCACCTCGCAGGTTTTTCCCTTCAGAATAACGCCGTAACGCCACCAAAGGTGTTTTACCGATAAGGTCGGTCAGACTGTTGGCGATCTTCTCCATAACGATGCTCCTCTAATTACCGCTTCCGCGCCACCGGAAGAGACGTTTTTCAACGGCTTCCAGCACAAAGTTAAGCGTAACACCCAGAAATGCCATAACAATGATATATGCGTACATTTCCGGTGTCTTGAAATTTGACTGATAGTAAAACAACGCATAGCCCAAGCCGCTGTTTGCGCCCATCATTTCCGCCGCGATTAATATCAAAATTGATGTAGTGGCGGAGATCCGCATTCCGGCGAAGATATAGGGCAGAGACGCGGGCAGGATTACCGTTGCAAACAGGCGCAGCGGCTTTGTACCCATGGAGCGCGATGCCTTGATCAACTGGGGATCAACATTCCGCACACCGGAAATGGTATTGAGCAGGGTCGCCCACATAACACCCCATAGAATCAACGCGGTTTTCGACACCTCACCAATCCCGAAAAACATGATAAATAGGGGCAGCAGCGCCAGTGTAGGCAGGTTGCGGAATATCATCAACAAAGGATAAATGATGGAACCAAAACGCCTGCACCAGCCGATAGCCAGACCCAGGGGAACCGCGACTGATACGCCAAGCGCAAAGCCGGAAATTGAACGCCGGATACTGATCAGGAAATGCCGCCACAATTCACCGCTCACTATGATCTTTCCAAACACCTTAAGCACTTTGGAAAAGGGAGGCAGGAACAGCGGATTCACAAACAAACCCAGCCGGGCAAACACCTCCCAGATCACCAGCAGGACAATAACGGCAATGGTGTGGTCAAACAGCTTTGTCGCGCCTTTTGTTAGATTAACCATGCGTAGTATCCCTATGGTTTTCCCAAATATTCACGCCCAATATCCTCATCGGAAGCGGGAACGTCCAGGGGCACAAAGGCATTAGTGTATAAATCATCAGGTGTAAGCTGGCCTTTTTCCCAATACCCTTCATCCTCGGACATTTTGATCCACTCAAGCGCCCACTGGGTATCAATATTCTTGTTCTGGTCGTAACTGTTGGAGCTGACCTCATCCGCGGGCAGCTCCAGGTACTCCCCCCCGACAATTCTTGAATAGGCCGGATTTTTTTTCATGAAAACACGGGCGCGGTATTCCGCGTTTACAAAGCCCTGCACAATATCAGGATGTTCCTCTATGAATTTATCCGAGAAACCACGGACGGCAAGGCCCGCCGACGGACTGTGAAAAATATCCCAACTGCTGGCCAGTTTACGAACACCGCCTGCGGCAAGGGCAATGCCGCCCTGGGGCGTATGGGAAGTGGTAACATCGATCAATCCCTGCACCAGGGACTGTTCGGCGATCCCCGCCTGCCCGCTAAGGCTGATAAATTCAACCGTACTGTAGTCAATTCCCCTCCCCTTTAGGTAACGTTTCAAAAAACCGTCTGTGCATACACTCGCGCTTGCCGCGACTTTCGTGCCCGGCAGATCATCCAGAGACTTGAGCGGGCTATCCTCACGTACAAGGTAGAGGACGTGCGGATTATCAGGGTCATCAATAAAACCGGGGGAGACCGCCTTAACCTTGATACCGGCCAGGCGGGCCTGCCCTACCGAAGTTAAATGCCCCTGCGTGAACACATCGATCTCTCCAAGTTCAATGGCCTGAAATTGTGTAATACCCCTGCCCAGCGCGCCGACATACTCAATCTCGATGCCTTCATCGGCAAAAAAACCCAGGCGATCGGCGATGATGGTTTCACTAAAGGTAGTCTGTGTTACCGCGCGGAGTTTGAATTTCCCGCCTGAGTCCTGGGCTGCCTGTTTTTTCCCTTCGCAGCCGGCAAGGCCAAAGGCTGCCGCCCCGGCAACGATAACGGCCATACCAATACTGAAGGCCACCGCAGCCGGGGTCAAACCCCCGGCACTACTCTTTTTCATATCATACCTCCTCTCCTATCTACCAAAGATACCGGCGCGCAATCCGCTTGCGGCATCTTCATGTGGAACCAATTTCAGATCTACAACTGCGCGGATGAAGCTATCCTGTCCGCAAGTCCCCCATCCGTTCCGCCTGATTCATCCGTATCGTTAAGCAGTTCCCAGACGCGGCGCACAATGGAACCGTAATCCGCCGAAGCCCTCATGTCCGCCGCGGTACGGGGACGGGGCAGGGTAATCTGGACGATCTTTTTGATTCTGCCGGGCCGCCTGGTCATAACCACCACCGTGTCCGCCAGCAGAACCGCTTCCTCGATGCTGTGGGTAACAAACAGGATGGTTTTCCCGGTCTTTTCCCATATCAACAGCAGTTCGTCCTGCAGAATTTCCCGCGTCTGGGCATCCACCGCCGCGAATGGCTCGTCCATCAGCAGCACTTCGGGGTCGTAGGCAAGGGACCGGGCAATGGCGACCCGCTGACGCATCCCGCCGGACAGTTCGTTTGGATAGCGATCCTCAAAACCTTTAAGTCCCACCAACTCAATGAACTGTTGGGCAATTTCCGCGCGGCGCTTCCTTGCCACGTGTTTAACCTCAAGGCCGTACTCCACATTGCGCCGGGTGGTACGCCAGGGAAACAGGGCGTACCCCTGCATGATAAACCCCCGGTCCAGGGCCGGGCCTGTTACCAGCTTCCCGTCAATGTGAATTTCCCCGCCCCTGGACTTGGTTAACCCCGCCACAATGTCAAGCAGGGTGGATTTGCCACAGCCCGACGGACCGACAATGGCCACAAAGGCGCCGCCGCCAATGGAAAGGCTGAAATCGTCCAGCGCGACAAATTCCTCGGTGCGCCGTTTCTCCTGATTACGGATGAGGTACACCTGCCGGAGATTCTTGAGTGATATCTTCGCCACGGTCCCCGTATCCGCCTGAATGGGCATAACGCCTCCTCCACTGTTAGTGCCCTGGTGGGATCACCTGGTGGGATCACCTGGTGGGGTCCCACCTGGTGGTCCCAACACGCAAAAAGCCGGAAACCGGCACGCAGAACCGTGAACCATCGGGGATTCCGGGTTCTGCCCATCCGATCTCCGGCTGTCCGGTCAATCGAGACTTTTCCCTGGGCCGATACGGGCGGTCATCGCTTCCGCCTATATCTAACTAAACATATATGATAACTAAGAATTACCGAAAAAGCAACCAGTGTCAATAGGGAATCGTGATTTTTTTGTTTTTTGGTGCCTGGCACCATGTGCGTTTACTTAGGTATAATGATCTGTTGATTTCCTCCAACAGCAACCCGCTGGGGAGCGGCAGGCCGGCAACGGCCACGCTCGCCTTGCGCCACAAAACTGAGGCTGTTCCGATATACTTCTACCTGCCGGATTGATGGTGGAGGAGGAGTTTAACCGGCCTTTATGTAAATGTAAACGCCGGCGCCCTGATCCGCTTACTGGACTGCCAGCCCCGTTTTTGGTATGATTAGAGCCTTAAATCTGAAATTCAGGCAAGAGGTGCGATCTTTTATGGCAATGAAGGTAAAGAAGCAGCCGGCTCACGGGGAAGATTCCGCAAAATCAGAGCTTATCCGCCGTTTTAAGGCAAATCCGGGCATTTTTATCGGGACCGTGGTAGTTCTTATCATCGTAATCATAGCCTTTGTGTTTGTTCCCGCCATTGTACCCAACATCAGCGGCTTTGGGGTGGATTACACCTTTGGGTACTATGACAAAACCCCCATCAGTTACCGTCCGGGCAACTACTTTGCCCTGGCATACGAGCAGCTGGTCCAGAGTAACCAGGGGACCTACAGCGAGGAAAACGCCGCCTACATCAACTTCCAGATATGGTGGACCGCCTTCCAATCCGCCGTTGTTCATACCGGGATCCTCCATGAAATGGAAAAAGCCGGTTACGAACCCTCCAAGGCACTGGTTGACCGGGAGGTAGCCCAGGCGTTCCAGGTAAACGGCCGTTTCGACGCGGCCAGTTACCGCCAGCTCACCAATACACGCAAAATAGCCCTATGGCGGGAAGCCCAGGAGCAGATCATCACCGAGGTATACCAGCGGGACCAGTACGAGATTTTGAAACCCGCCGGGGAAGAGGACTTTGTGGTTGAAATGGCCGCCGATCAGCGCCGTTTCGAGGGGGTGGCTTACAACCTGGCGGATTACCCGGAGGCCGAACTAAGCGCCTACGCGGCCCAAAATTTCGACCTGTTCAAAAGTATCCATTTTTCCCGGATCACCATTACCTCAAGTGAACGGGAGGCCCGGCAGATCCTCGCCTCCGTCAGGGACGGTACCCAGAGTTTCGAGGACGCCGCGCGGAACCAGTCCCAGGACTTCTACGCGGAACGCGGGGGCGATATGGGCGTCCAAATGGCCTATGAACTGTCATCACTTATCAGCGACGAGGCGGAACGGGAGAAGGTTCTGGCCCTGAGGAGGGGCGAGGTAAGCGATCTTATCTACACGGGGGAAAGCTGGCTCTTCTTCCGGGCCGAGGAAGATTCCATAGTCGCGGATACCGGCGACGCTTCCCAGATGGATAAGATCCGTTCCTACGTGCTCCGCTTTGAACGGGGCCGCATGGTCAACTACTTTGTCCGCCTGGCCGAAGAACTGCGGGCCGGCGCCGTTGAGGGCTTTGATAGCGCCGTCGAGAAGGCGGGATTGAAAAAATTCAGCTTTGGCCCCCTGGCGATCAACTACGGCAACATGCCCTTCTTACCCCGGCTTGCGGGTGTTGAAGGTTTCACCGACACGGTGTTGTCAAATTTCGCGGTAACCGACAGTTTTTGGCGGACCGCGTTTTCCACCCCCCTGAATACCGTATCGGAACCCGTGGAACTGGGGGATCAGGTGCTGGTTCTTCTGCCCCTGGAAGCGGAAGCGGCGGAGTCGCCGGAGGAAGACGCGGAGAATATCAGACTGACCTTTCAATATTTTTTCTATGAAAGCGGCGACACTATCCAGCCCTTCTTTACCCAGAGTCCGAAGCTAAAGGACCAGTTTTGGGAGACCTACAGCCGCTACCTGATGAATTAAGGCATCCGGAATCGTTTCCCCGCCGGACAAAGGCGGGGCGGGGGCTTTCCGTCTGTTACCGGGGAAAGACTCTGCTGTCCACTATTGATCCGGTTACCCAGGCGGAGCGGACGGCGGAGGCCGCGCCGCTCCGCGATTCTACCCTCTATTTCTGTCCCTCCCCCCTGTTCGGCTATGGGCTGACCCGGCTTCTTGAACGAATCGAGGCCGCGGGGTTTGATTCCGCGGTCCTCTGCGCGGAAATGGACCGGGAATTGCTGGCCCTTTCCCTGGACGGGGCCGACAGCGCGATCCCCGCCCTGCTCGACCATCCCCGGTTTTCCATGCCGGGCATCGCCGAAGCCGGTTCCCTGCCGGGGAAAAGCGCGGAGGAAAGCGCGGCCAGGCTCTGCGCGTTTGTCCGGCGGCGTTGGGGAAGCCGCCGTTTCCGCCGTGTGGAAGTCCTGCGCTTCTCCGGGGCATGGCGGCTTTACCCGGAACTCTACGCCGCCCTCGCGGAGGCCCTCCGCGCCGGTATCGCCACCGATTGGGCCAACGCCATGACCCTGGTAAAGCTGGGGCGGCGCTATATGAGAAATTTTATCCGTAACCTGGCCCTTGTGCCCCGGACCCTCCCGCTTTCCGGCCTCTCCTTTGGGATGGAGCCCGTTCTGGTCCTGGGGGCGGGACCTTCGCTGGACGGTTTTCTGGACAGCCTGGACAGCCTGGGCGGGAAGGGCCCGCCGGATAGATCCGGCAGGGGCCCGTTCAGAATCGTCTGTGTGGATACGGCGATCCCCAGCCTAAGGGCCCGGAACATACGGCCGGACCTTGTTATCGCGCTGGAAAGTCAGCACTGGAACCTGCGGGATTTTGTCGGCGCGCGGGGCTGGAACGCGGCCCTGGCGATGGACCTGTCCGCCCTCCCCGCCACGGCGCGGGTTCTGGGGGGACCCTGCTACACCTTCTTTACCCCCTGGACCGGGATGGCCTTCTTCGGACGGCTGGAAGCCGCGGGCCTCCTCCCGGAACGCTTCCCGCCCCTGGGTTCCGTGGGCCTGAGCGCCGTGGCCGCGGCCCTAAAGCTGAGCGGGGGGCCGGTGATCGTCTGCGGCATCGATTTTTCCTTTAGCGCGGACAGTTACCACGCGCGTTCCACGCCGGGACACCGGGAAAAACTCCGGGGGCAGAACCGTTTCCGGGGTATTCTGAACCAGGCGGCGGCCTTTCGCGCGGGCGCCTTTGCCGCCCTCTCAAAATCCGGACGGCCCGTGCGCAGCGATCCTGCCATGCGGAACTACCGCGATCTCTTTGAGCGCGAATTTGCCGGTGACCCCCGGTTAAGGGATGTGGAGGGTTCCGGCCTCCCGCTGGGACTCCCCACCCTGAGTTTCGCGGAGGCCGCGGCGATTCTCCGGCATGGGAACATCCGGGGCGCCGCCGGGCCTGAAAAGCCGGAAGCGGGGAACCCGGAGTACGACCGGGCCAGGGCCGCGGGGCTGCGGGAAGTTATCGGCAGGGAACTTGGGGCCCTGGAACAACTGCTGCGCATTCTGCGGGGGAATACCGCCGCGGCGCCGGGAGAAATTGAGGCGCTCCTCGATTTTTGCGATTACCTCTGGGCCCACTTCCCCGAATGCGCCGCCGCCGGGCGGCGTCCCACAGCCGCGGACACCATCTTTCTTAAACGGATACGGGCGGAGATCGAGCCCTTTATGGGGCTCATGGAAATCACCCTGCGGGAAATCGGGCGGGGATAGAGAAGGTTAAGGTCAGGACACGTATCAACGTGAACTACCCCCAGGTTGAATAGGGCCTGATTATTCGTCTTTTGTTTTTAACACGGCAAGGAACGCGCTTTGGGGAAGTTCCACCTCCCCCACGGTTTTCATCCGCTTTTTGCCCTCTTTTTGCTTTTCCAGAAGTTTGCGCTTGCGGGTAATGTCGCCGCCATAGCACTTGGCAAGCACGTCTTTGCGCAGGGCGTTTACCGTCTCCCTGGCGATGATCTGGCTGCCAATCGCCCCTTGGATGGGAATTTTGAACTGCTGCCGGGGAATCTCGTCCCGCAGCCGCTCGCAGACCATGCGGGCGCGGGCCTGGGCCTTCCCCCGGAACACCAGGCAGGACAGGGCATCCACCGGCTTGCCATTGAGAAGAATATCCAGCCTGGCAAGTTCCGTGGGCTTGTAGCCGGTAATGTCGTAGTCAAACGAGGCGTAGCCCCGGGTAATGCTTTTAAGCCGGTCATAAAAGTCGAACAGCACCTCCGCCAGGGGCATATCGTAGACAAGTTCCACCCGCTTTTCGTCCAGGTAGGTCATCGCGGTCTGAACTCCCCGTTTTTCAAGGCACAGGTTCATGATGTTTCCCAGGTACAAGGTGGGGCTGATCACGGAAGCGCGGATATAGGGTTCCTCCGCCCCCTCGATACGGCCCTCGCCGGGATAATCGCTGGGGTTGTCCACGGACAGTTCCTCGCCGCCGCGCAGTTTTACCTTGTACTTTACCGACGGGGCGGTGAATATTACCGATTGGTCGAATTCCCGTTCCAGCCGCTCCTGGATCACCTCAAGGTGGAGGAGCCCCAAAAAACCGCAGCGGAACCCAAAGCCCAGGGCCGCCGAGGTGTCCTTTTCGTAGACCAGGGAGGCGTCGTTCAGCTTGAGTTTTTCCATGCTGATCCGCAGTTCCTCGTAGTCGTTGGAGTCCATGGGGTAAATCGAGGAAAAAACCACGGGCTTTACCTCCCGGAACCCCGGCAGGGCCTTGGCGCAGGGGTGTTCCGCCCCGGTTACCGTATCCCCAACCCGTACATCCCCCACGGTTTTTACCCCGGCGATGATGTAGCCCACGCTGCCGGCGGACAGTTCCCCGGTCTCCACAAGGGCAAGTTTGAAAACCCCCAGGGCCTCCACCTCGTAGACCGAGGCGTTGGACATGAAGCTGATCTTCATCCCCCGGCGGATAACGCCGTCGAAGATACGCAGGTGTACCACCACCCCCCGGTAGGGATCGTAGTGGCAGTCGAAGATCAGGGCCCGCAGGGGGGCGCCGCTGTCCCCGGAGGGGGCGGGAAAACGGGTAACAATGGCCTCAAAAAGTTCATCAACGCCGGTTCCCTGCCGGGCGGACACGAGAAGGGCGTCCCGGCTGTCCAGTCCCAGGTCCTTTTCGATCTGACGCCGGGCCTCCCCAATGTCCGCGGCCTGCATATCGATCTTGTTGATCACCGGCACAATTTCCAGGTTGTGTTCCAGGGCCATGTACATGTTGGAAAGGGTCTGGGCCTGGACCCCCTGGGTGGCATCCACCAGGAGCAGGGCGCCCTCGCAGGAACTGATAGCGCGGGACACCTCATAGCTAAAATCCACGTGTCCGGGGGTATCCACCAGGTTAAGTTCGTATTCGTGCCCGTCGGCGGCGGTGTAGGGCAGCGTTACCGCCTGACTCTTGATCGTGATGCCCCGTTCCCGTTCAATGTCCATGTTGTCCAGTATCTGATCCTGAAAATTCCGGTCTTCCACCAGATGGGCCTTTTGGATAAGACGGTCGGCCAGCGTGGACTTGCCGTGATCGATGTGGGCAATGATACAAAAATTGCGGATGTACTGGATCTGGGCCATAGGGCTTATTCTACAGAGTGTCAGGCGAATCCAACAAGGCCACGAGTTGCATGGTGGCCTCCATGTAGCCCGCCCGGCGTTTTTTTACGCTGATCTCCATCAGGCTGTAACCGTCTTTCTCCACAACCCGGAAGCCGCGGATCGAGACCGGATCCAATTCGGAAAGCCCCGCCTCATCCGCAACAGAGCCGCGGATCACCTTCTTTACGAGGTAGGAGGGCGAAAACGAGTTCCCCACCGTGGGGGCCAGTATCAGGCCAAAGAGGGGGGCCGCCATACGCTCGCGGCTGTCCAGCTTCACCGCCTCCGCCAGGGGCAGTTCCGGCCTGGCGACGGTCATAAGGATGTACCGTGTCGTGGGGAGATCCATTCCCCCGGAGATTTCCAGGCTTACCAACTCACCGGGCCGGGCCTGAAACAACCGATCCTGCAGGGCGGGGATCACAAGTCCCTGGGGGGCGCTTATCCGCTCGCCATTGACGCTGTGGATATAGGTTCCTTCCGGGATCATCTGGTCGGAAGCGGGGGTAAGGGGGGCGGTGTAGATGATCTCCGCGCCGCTACTCGTTTCCGCGATGGTAAGCCCCAGCCAGGACCGTTCCGCCTTGCCGCCCTCAAGCATCACCGGCAGGGCCGCCGCAAGCCGTTCGGCGGGAACGGCGAAGTTAAGCCCCGGGTACTGCTCAATCCCCGCGAACACGATGCCCACCAGCCGCCCCAGCGTATCGACGACGGGCCCGCCGGAATTGCCGTGGTTCACCGCGGCGTCAATCTGGATCACATCCCCAATCGGCAAAAAACGCCGGCTCAGGGCGGAGACGATCCCCATGGTTACGGTTTTCTCAAGCCCGCCGGGGGAACCAATGGCCAGTACCGAATCGCCTACCTGGGGAACCACGCGGTCCACCACGGAAAATACATAGTCGGGGGTTATTTCCGCCTTGATCAGGGCCAGGTCCAGGGTCCGGTCCCAGCCGATAACACGGGCGGGAATCCGGGGGCTGGTGGAATTCCCCAGGCGGATGGTCATCCGGGAGTAGCCTTCGTAGGTAGGGTCTACCTCACTGGCGATTACGTGGTAATTGGTGATAAGGAGGCCCGAAGCGTCCACAAAAAAGGCCGAACCCAGCACCCGGTCCGGAACTCCCCTGCCCCGTTCCAGGCGCATACCCCGGTCAATAAGTACCGTGGCTACCCCCTTGATCATGTCCTGGGGGCTGTCCCGGCCCTGGGCGTAGGCCCGCGATTCCTCCGGTATGGGATCACCCTCCGCGCCCCGCTCAAGGGCCTCCACCGCGGCGGCAAGGAAGAAAGCCGCGGTCCGTCGCTGCCGGGCCGTTACGGCGGCCTCAAGGAAAAACAGGGCGTCTTCCAGACCCAGGGGCCTCATGTCATGGCCGCGGACGGCCGCCAGGAAACCCGGCAGCGTGGAGCCCGTTTCCAGCAACTGCCTGGCCTCCGCCAGCACAAAATCGGCCTCCCCGCCGGTGTTCTCCACCGGTACGCCCAGGGCGGCCAGGGAACGGGCCAGAGAGGCCGCGTCGGCCCAGCGTTCCCCCTGAATCGCCAGCTCCTGGGCCTCCCGCAGGTTCTCCAGGGCCACGGCCTCAAGGGAATCCAGTTCCGCCGCGCCCGGAAGTTCATTGGCGGCGGAGCCAAAGCGGGAACGGTACACGCCGATAAGGTGGACAGCCATAGCGGGGTTTTCCGTTACATAACGGCGTATATCCTCCAGCCGGTAGGCTTGCACGGATTGCCGGGGCGGGGCCAGACGCTCCTCCTGGGTCGCAAGGCCAAGGCAGGAGGAAAGCGACAGGCAGACAAGGGCGAAAACAACCGGTACGTGTTCTTTGATTCGTGTCATGGTATTACCGCGGAACCCCCCGTACCTCAACATAATCCCGGCTCCCGTCCCCGTCGGTGTCCCAACTGTAGACGCTCGTACCATCGGGTAAAAAACGCTCCGCCATTTCATATAAACCATCCCCGTCCCTGTCGGTTTCAACCGACTCAAGTATCTTTTCATACACCAGGGGATTCTCAGCGGAAACCGCCCCCTCCCGGAACCGGCGGATCGTCTCCATCCGGCCATCCAGGTCCAGATCCAGCCGCTGTACCCGGGGCCTCCCCAGGACAAACTCGGTAAGCGACACGGTCTTGCCCTCAACCAGCTCCTCCGCCCGGAGGGGTACGCCCCGATCCAGTTCGATGTACTCAAGGCCCCCCGGAAACTCCGCGCTTGGCCGGACAACGTTCAGGGCGAACGAGACCAGGGTCCTCTCCGTCAGACGCGGGTGCGTGGTATCCGCCTCCGGGTGGAGGGGCCCCGGGCCGGCGCCAAATCCGCTTACCGGGGCGTCGCCGGTAAGCGGCACAAGGCGGACAGGGGCGTAAAACATGGTTTGCGGCGCGGGAATGTACCGCGTCCCGTCCAGTTCCGCCTGAAGCACTGCGGGGTACTGTTCCCACTCGACGCGGAACCGCCCTTCCTCGGCCCGGAGGGGTACGCCGGCGGCGGAAAAAAAGACGCGCAGTTCATCCTGGTTGTCCTGGTCCGCGTCCCTGCGGTATTCCAGCGCCGTTCCCAGGGAGTAGCGTACCCGCTCCTCCCACAGCCCGTCCCGGTCGGCGTCGGTGATGATCGTGCCGGAAAAATTCAGGAGGCTCCGGCGGAACAGATCCTGCCCCTCATGGCCCCGCAGCAGCGACCAGACCCCCAGGATCGTGTCCTTGTCGAGGATCCCCCCGGCATCTTCAAACAGTTCCCCCACCGCCTGCCCGTCATCGATGAGTCCCAGGTTCAGGCTTGGGGGAAGGGATTCCGCGTCGATCTTCCCCAGGGCGCGGTAGGCGGACAAGAGACGCCGCGCCTGTTCGGTATCCCGGATAAAGGGGGCCGCGAGATAGGCCAGGCGGGAAGACGCGGTGGTCCCCCGTAGCCACGAACCGGGCGGGGACTCCCCGGCTTCGGCGCCACCCCCTTCCACAAGCAGGGGAAGACGGCGCAGGGCCAGATCGACCAGGGAACGATCCGTCCGGGCGGATGGCGCCCCGTCTTCCGGCATCCGGCCGGCAACCTGGGTAAACAGCAGTTCTGCCGGACGGGGATCCCTGGGGTAACGGTCCATAACCAGGCCGCACATGGCGAAAAATTCCTCCGTGTTTGAAAGGCCCTTAAGGGCAAGGAGCCGCAGCATCGCGGCGTACTGTCTGCCGGTCCTGGGGGCGGCCCCGGTTCCGCCGTGCCGGACAAACGGCCCATGACCGGTATCCAGATCGATGGAGGGGTCCCGCTCCGCCAGGTCCAGGGAACGCAGGGCCCCGGAGTAGTTCCGCAGGCGGATCAGCGTCTCCGCTTCCAGCAGGCGCGCCTGGGAGGAGGTGTAACGCTCCCAGCGTCCGGTATCCAAGGCCCGCCGCAGACAATCCAGCGCCGGAAGAAGGGGAAGGCCCCCATGAACGCGGACTTCGGCAAGGAGGTAGGAAATATCGGAGGAGGCGTCGGCGAAATCGGCGCCCCGTTCCAGCAGCGCCAGGGCCTCGTCCCAGCGGCCCTCCCCCAGCGACTGCTCAGCCCACAACAGGTACGGTTCCGCGGCGGCGGCGGAGACCTCAAGGCCCGATTGGGAAAAAACCGCGTCCGGGGGGCCCAGAAACAGGATCAGGGTCAGAAACGGGGCAAGAAACAGCTTCCAAAACCCGGTTGGCGGTGGGAAAAGCGGGGCTTCATTCATATCCTATACAACAGGCCGCTAGCGGCCGGGAAGCGGCGCCGCGGACACCTCCCTGGCGGGGAGCCCGATGATGGCCCTGACCTCGTCGTCCACCAGGGTTTCCCTGTTGATAAGGGCCTCGGCCAATTTTTCCAGTTCCGGCCTGTGGGTCTCCAGAATGGTCCGGGCCTCCTTCCGGGCATTGTCAAGAATTTCCTTGACCGCCTTGTCGATAAGCCGGGCGGTCTCCTCACTGTAATCCTTGTGCCGGGCTATCTCCTTGCCCAGGAATATGGGTTCGTCTTCCTGGCCGTAGGCCACCGGCCCCAGCTCTTCCGCCATGCCCCATTCACATACCATGTGGCGGGCCATTTCGGTTGCCTGCTGAATATCCTGCTTGGTACCCGTTGTGGTTTCACCGTAACACAGCAGTTCCGCGGTCCAGCCGCCGTAACAGATGACGATTCGATCCTCCATCCAGCCCCTGGTACGGCTATAGCTGTCCTCCTCCGGCAGGGACATGGCCATACCCAGGGCCCGGCCGTGGGGCACCACGGTAACTTTGTGAAGGGGATCGGCATTTTTAAGAAAATAGTGAAGCAGGGCGTGGCCCGCCTCGTGGACGGCGGTCATCCGCCGCTCCTTGTCGGAGATCACCAGAGTCGTCCGGGCAACGCCCATAAGGATCTTGTCCCGCGCCTCCTCAAAGTCCGTCATTTCCACCTTCGCCTTGTCCCTGCGGGCGGCGAACAGGGCGGCCTCGTTCACCAGATTGGCGATATCGGCGCCGCTCATGCCGGGGGTTGCCCGCGCGATACGGGAAAGTTCAACATCCCTGTCCAGGGGTATCTTCGCGGCGTGGATTTTTAGGATCGACTCCCGCTCCTTGATATCCGGCATGGCAACGACTACCTGCCGGTCAAAGCGGCCGGGCCGCAGCAGGGCCGGATCAAGCACATCGGGCCGGTTGGTGGCGGCAAGGATTATCACGCCGTCCTTGGAATCAAACCCGTCCATCTCCACAAGCAGTTGATTCAGGGTCTGTTCCCGCTCGTCGTGGCCCCCGCCGTAACCGGCGCCCCGGACACGGCCCACCGCGTCCAGCTCATCAATAAAAATGATGCAGGGGGCATTGCGGCGGCCCTGTTCAAAAAGATCCCGCACCCGGCTGGCGCCAACGCCGACAAACATCTCGACAAAATCGGAACCGGACATGTGGAAAAAGGCCACACCCGCTTCCCCCGCAACGGCCCGCGCCATAAGGGTTTTCCCCGTGCCGGGCATTCCCACCAGAAGCACCCCCTTGGGTATCCGTGCGCCCATCTTGGTAAATTTTTGGGGGTTCTTCAGGAACGCGACCACCTCTTCCAGTTCGTATTTGGCGTCCCGCTGGCCGGCCACATCGTTAAAAACGACTTTTTTATCCTCGTCATGGTAACGCTTTGCCCGGCTCTTGCCGAACTGGAGGGCCTTGACGCCCGAACCCTGCATGTTGCGAAACATGAGCCAGATGAGGGTAAGAAAGATGATCCAGGGGAGGAATTCCAGGATGACGCGCAGGGGACTAACCCCCGTAACCGCCCCGGACACGTTGACGTTATTTTCCCGCAGCATGGTGATAAGGCCGGGGTCCTGGTAGGGGATAAGGGTTCTCATGGGAACGCCGGCGGCCCCGCTGTTCCCCCTGAGAAATATGTCAACCGTGTTGTTGTCGCGGATCGTTACGGATTCTACCTGGTTCTGTTCGATGTAGCGCAAAAAATCCGAATAGCGTATCTCCCGCGCCTCGGTCCTCCCGCTGCCCCGGAAAAAATACATCGCGAACAGAACCGCCATCACCAGAAAAAAAACAAGGGCAAAGCGGTTTGGCCGGCCCCCCGCCAAACCGGGACGGGGCGGCAATTTATCGTTTTGATTATTGAGCATCAATACCCCCGATGTCGCAAAAGAACAATTCCCCGCCGGGCGGACATTCCCGCCGGTGCAGTATCAGCCCGCCCCCCGGAGAGGGGGCAATAAGGGCGGCCAGCCCCCCGGAATCCTGGGCCACGACTGCCCCGCCGGAAACCGGCCCGCGTGGAATGACATCGCCGGGACAGGCCGGACGAAGCACAAAGGGCAGGGCGGCAAAGAAGCCCCGCCGTGTCCCCCCGCCGGCAGGGGCCCGTCCGTACACCCTTAATACGACCGTCCCCCCCGTGTCGTCCCGATAACCACCACCATGTCCCCCAAGATTATAGAGTCCCGGCCCTTTGATCAACAGAGAAAACCCGGCCTCCGCCGCCGATTTCCGTTGGCGTATCGTGATATGCCCGGACGGGGGCTCCCCGTTTCGGGTGATTACACAGAATCCAAGGTCCAAATTCCGCAGTTCCCCGGCGGCAAAACGGCGCAGGTTCCGCCGCTTTACCGCCACGGTCCGGCCCGGGCCGGCAAACATGCCGATCCCCCGGAACAGGGCCTCCTCCCGCAGAATTTGGGGTTCGGCCCAAAAACGGTCCGCCGGGCAGCGCAGTTCCTTCCCCCCGCCGCGGGCCGCCCAGCCCCACACCAGGCGGCGCCGGGCCTCCGCCTCAATAAAATCCGCCGCCAGGGCCTGGGTATCCCCCAGGGCCTCCAGACCCCGCCGCCAGGCGGGAAATTTCTCGTTCAAAAGGGGTACCAGGCCGCGGCGAATCCGGTTACGCAGGAACCGTTCATCCGCGTTGGTAGCGTCGTTACACCAGGAAAAGCCCCGCTCCCCCAGGTAGGCTTCCACATCGGCGCGGGAAAAGGCAAGGAGGGGCCGCAGAACAACCATGGTCCCCCGGCTCCGGGAGGAAAATTCCCGGCGGCCGGGCATCCGGCGCAGGCCCGCGGGGCCGGAACCCCGGAGAATCCGCATCAGGCACAGCTCCAGGGCGTCGTCCCCGGTATGGGCCGTTACTATGGCCCCCGCGCCGCGGCGCAGGGCCTCGTCCCACAACAGGCGGTAACGAAAACGGCGCGCGGCGGCCTCCACCCCCGTGCCCCGGCGCCGGGCATAACGGGCCACCGCCCCGGCGGGGACAGTCAAAACCCGGCAGGGCAGGCCCAGACCGGCGCAGAGGGCTTCCACGGCGCGGGCGTCCCCCCGGCTTTCCGCCGCCGGACGGATACCGTGTTCCACATGGGCCACCCGCAGGGCAAAGCCCCCGGCTTCCCGGAGCCGGGACAGGGCCACCAGCATGGCGCTGGAATCCGCGCCCCCCGAAACAGCCGCCAGCAGGGTCATCCCCCCCACGGAAACACCAAGCCCCTTCAATACCCCGGCCTCAAAGCCATCGGAGCGCGTGGTGAAGGGGACATTCATAACAAAGAATTTGAGACCAAGGCCGCGTTACGTTCAGCCCTGGGGTTTTGCCGCCGACGCGGGAGTCGCGGCCGGCTCGGCCTCCTCGGTAACGGCGGCGGTTTCTTCCTTGGCGTACTTCACCAGCGCGACCACCTGATCTTCGTTGGAAATCAGCCGGACGCCCTCGCCCAGTTTGATATCCCGAACGTGGATCGATTGATTCACCTTGAGTTCCGAAATATCCACATCGAGCCGCTCCGGAAGGTCCTTGGGAAGGCACTCAACCTCCACCTCGTGGAGGGGGGATTCAAGAACACCCCCTTCCCGTACACCCACGGGATTCCCGATAAGGCGCAGCGAAACATGGGCCCGCAGGGCCACGCCGCTTTCCACCTCGTAAAAATCAACGTGGAGGATAGTCCCCTCAACAATGCTGCGCTGGGTATCCTTTACAAAGGCCTGGTAGGTTTTTCCTTCCACTTCCACCTTAACGATGGTACTTTCGGAAATATTCCTGACCTGGTTGGAAAACTCGCGCCCGTCAAGATCGATGGTAACGGAGGCGCCGCTCCGGCCATACAACACCGCCGGTATCCGGCCCTGTCGCCTGATCCGCCGGGCTTCCGCCGATCCTCTACCGGCCCTGTTCCGGGCCGACAACACTACCTGACTCATTCCACAACTCCTTATGCTAATCGGATATCCGATAGTCTTCTGGGACGACAGGGTTCGAACCTGTGCATGCCGGAGCCAAAACCCGGTGGCTTACCACTTGCCTACGTCCCAATAAAATGCGTATCGTTGAACCGGTTTCAAAACCCGGCTGGTTTTGAAACAGCCTCCGGTGAGAGTCCCCTAAGCCAATCCCAAAACCCGGCTGGTTATGGGAAAGCCCCTCGAGATTCCCGCGAAACCCGGTTAGTTTTGCCGAATCTCTCTCTTTTTATCACAGTTCTACGGAAAGATCATCCTCTCCATTGCCGGAATCGTAGTGGTCCAGAATCCTCTTCTGCAATTCCGCCCGAAAATCCGGGTTAATGGGGTGCGCAACGTCTTTATACTCACCTGCCCGCGTCTTGCGGCTGGGCATGGCGATAAAAACCCCGCTCTTCCCCTCGATGATCTTCACGTTATGAACAACAAAGCAATCGTCAAATGTAACGGTTACATACGCCTTCAATTTACCTTCTCCGGTTACTTTACGAACACGGATATCAGTTATTTCCATGGGCGTCTCCTTTTAGCGGTGTGGCCAACAAAGTACTAATATTCTACTACTTGAAATGCCGAACACGCAAGAAAAAACGTTACACACACAAAAAACCAATGATCCGCCAATAACCGGGCCGCCCGCTCCGCCTCTCCCCCGTCTGTAAAAACCCCAAAACAGGTAGAACCTGATCCGGATAAACCGGTAAAACCGGCGCCCAGGTCCCGCAGCGCGGAAACGATACGCCGGTACGCCCCTTCCCCGGACCCAAGGGCCGCGAGAAAATCGTTCCTGAACGGCCACTCCGCGGGACCGGCTGCCAGGGCCCCGGCAAGCGTCTCCCGGCGGGGCCCCGTGTCCGTTACCCCCCCGCCTGGACACCTGGCGAGACGCCAGGCGTCCAGGCGGCGAAAAGCCTCCGCGGTGGGGCTGGCAAACCCGGGATTCACCAGGACCACCGGCCAGGACCGGGGTGTTTCCAGCGGCACGATCCGCTCCCCCCGGCCGCTTACCCAGGCCGCGCCGCCCGAACCAAGCGCCGGGGAACCGTCAGGCCCGCGGGGTCCCGGCAGGTCCGGCAGAAAGAAGGGGACATCGCTGCCCAGACACAGGGCCATGTCCCGCAGTTCCGCCGGGGACAGGCCCGTACCCGCCAGCACGTTCAGAGCCCCCAGGGCCGCAGCGGCGTTTGAGGAACCGCCCCCCAGCCCGCCCCCCAGGGGGACGCGCTTTTCCAGGCAAATCCGCAGGCCCCGGTCAAAACCGGTACGCCGCCGGAACAGGGATACCGCCCGGTAGACGATATTCTCCTCAGGCGAAGCCGGAAACGCGCCCCAGGAAAGCGAGGAATTGAGGAGAACCTCGCAAACCCCATCCGTTTCCAGGGGTTCAAGGCTCAGGGTGTCCCCAAAATCCACAACCTGGAACATGCTCTCCAGATTATGGTACCCGTCGCCCCGGTGTTCCCCTACCGAAAGGTGTAAGTTGATCTTACAGGGAGAAGAAACCTTGATTCGGAACATCGCCTGGATTCTTATAATGAAAAATGTATTCTCTGTAAAGGGTGCCAGGCACACTGCCATGCCCTGCCGCCTCCACAAAAGCGTTAAAAAAGCAAAAACCAGTTGACAGACACGTAAAGTCTCCTTATGTTTCAAGAAATATCATTACCGGAGAAGTACATGAATATGCAAAGAATTCTTGCCGATGAAACGAAGAACCTCTGCCTGATGTCCTGGAGCGACTCGGTCAACGCCATGATGGATACACCCCTGCCGGATGCCTGTTCACCGGTTCAGGAGGGGCCCTGCCTTCCTTTCCCCTGCCTGGCCTTTGGCGACGGGGATGAGGATGAGGACATTGAGGACGACGAAGACAATTTTGATGACATGGAAGATGATTTTGACGATGATTTTGACGACGACGATGACGATTTTGACGACGACGAGGATGACGATTTTGACGATGACGCGGAGGATGACTACGATTACGATGACGACGCGGACTACGACGACGACTTTGAGGAGTAAAAGCCCCGTTTCCCGGCGGTTTTAGGGGAAAATACGCGGAGCGGCGCTCCACAGCCGCTCCAGTTCATAGAATTTCCGGGCCCGTTCGGACATCAGGTGGACCACGACGGCTCCCAGGTCGGTGAGCCGCCAGTCGTCCTCCGCGGCAAGACGGGACCGGGGGGAACGCCGCAGAATATCCACATCCCGCTCCCGGCAAAAATCCTTAACATGGCGTTCAAGGCCCTGCAGGTGGGAAAGGCTTGTGGCGGTGGCAATGACGAAAAAGCTGGTCCAACTGTTACATTCCCGCAGATCCAGAACCGCCACATCCGCGGCCCGGTGATCGCGGAGCAGCGCCCCCAGGGCAAGGGCTGTTTCACGCGAATCCACGGGGGAACAACCGGTGGTACCGGTACGCTGGTCATCTGCCTGTAACATAACGTCCATCAAAATCCCTGCCAATAATTAACGTAAAATCGGACCGGTATTCAAAATTCCGGAACTCCAGTTCCATCTCCGCATCCTCCTCATAGGGGGCCTGGGAGCGGATATTCCCGCAGCGGATAAGCTCCCCAAAGGTCTCCGCCGCCTCCGTAACGCCCGAACGGTCTACAATCTCGGAAACCTCATAGTCGTGGTTGTCCGCGTTGCCTATCGAGATAACATCATACCCAAAACCCCGCAAAAGTTCCGCCGTGCGGCTTGCCAGGCCGTTGGTGTTGGTCCCGTTCAGCACTTCCACCGTAAAAACCCGGTCGGACTGGGAACCTTCGGTCTGCCGGGTAATCGCCCCCAGGGTCTGACTGACGATCTGCTTAATCAAATTGCCGTCCCAGGAGGGCAAAAGCAGGGTCTGCCCGGAAATTTCCCGGATAGTCCCCCCGACCGCCTGAATATTGGTCCGGTCCGCGTCGATCTGGGCAAATTCCCCCAACAGCCGGGACCAGGTCCGCCGGTTTATGTTGGTGGAAAAAAGCCCCTGGAACAAGCCGCTCACCTGAGAATTGGATATCTGGTCCCGCATCTCCCCCAAACGCTTGATAAAGCCCAGGAAAAACCGCTGCCGGCGGAACGACGCCATCTCCCGGTCCTCATCCGGCAGTTCATAGGTAATATAGTCCAGGGCCTTGTTCCCGTCCAACTGTACCAGCCCCGCGGGGAACAGAATGGGGGGATCGGTGTACTGTTCCACCGGGGACGGGATAAATATCTCCACCCCCTCAAGCAGGTCCACCGCGCTGCCCAGCTCGTCTTCCCCCAGGATCATGTAAAAACCGATCTCTACCCCCAGGAGGTCCTCGATCTCGTTCTCAAAGTTGGAGATTTTTTGCCGGTCGTAGAGGGCGTCGATCCTGTCCACACGGTTGATCCGCCGGATGATAAGCCCCAGATCGCGGGGAATATCGAAGATCGCCGCGCGCCTGGTGGCGGGGTAGTACATAAGGACAAAGGAACTAAGGGGTTTGCCGTCTTTTTCCAGCACAAACAGCGTATTGATAACCCGGTCCCCGGACAGGGCCTCCTCTATCGGATCGGTCCGCAGGGAAAAGGCGATAAAGATGATCCCCCCAGCCAGGAAGATAAGTATGGCGGCCAGAAGGAAACCGCTGGCGTTTATCTGCGATTTTCTCACCGGGAAGCCCCGCGTTCCACGTGTTCCAGCAGTTTACGGGTGCCCTCGGAAAGTTCAAAGTCCTTTGCCCGCAGCCAGGCTACCGTTGCCATGAAAATTTTCCCAAAAAGCCGGTTCAGACCCCGCTCGCCGGTCCCCGCATATTCACGAAAATCTCGCAGGCTGCCCTCCACCTCCTCCCGCGACGCCTCAACCTTGTCCGCGATATACAGGATCTTGGCAAGGGGCCCCATAAGACCGGATGCGGTGGTATGGTACCGTACCGCGTCCAGAATTGCCTGATCCCGGATACCGTAACGTTCCTCAAGCAGGACCGCGCCCGCCCGGCCGTGGAGCAGCGAGGGTTTCTTTTGTTCCATAGATGAAATGGGCAGCCGGTCGGCCTGGGCCAGTCTGATAAGATCCTCAACCTCCAACTGCTTGCCGATATCGTGGACAATACCCGCCAGATAGCCGGTATGGCTGTCAAGGCCGAAGATCCGGCACAGATCCGACGCCATCACCGCGACCTGCCGGGAATGGAGAAAGCGGGACAGGGAAAGGGTACGGCGGGCCTCCTCCTCCATACGGACGATAAGGGAGGGACTGGACGCTGAAGCGGCGGTGGAAAAGCCATAGAGACCGCGTTCCTCGATAATGGTCCGCGCCCCGGCGGGGACCAGGCCGCGCCAGTGCTGCCCCAGCCGGATAGAATCCCGTACCTGGGCGGAGGATATGTCCATGACCTCGTTTTGTAACTGGCGGCAGGGGTACGGATACTCCCCGGCTTCCGAAAGGGTCCGCCGGGCAATGATAATATCGGCCAGGGAGAGGATCTCGCCGTGGCGTTTCCACCTGGGGAAGTCCCGCGCCAGATCGTCCCCCAGGACAAGGGCGGGTTTAGCCTCCGGCAGATAGCGCCGGTACACATCGGCCAGGGTATCCACGGTGTAGGACACCCCCTCCCGCCGTATCTCACAGTCGTCAATAAGCAGCCGGGGATCCCCGGGGATCGACGCGGCAAGCATGGCAAGCCGGTCCTGGGGGGAAGGGGCGGCGGCGTCAATCTTAAAGGGGGACCGGAACGCGGGGATAAGGAGAAGGCGGTCGTACCCAAAGGTGGAGAGTACCGTATCGGCCAGGTAGAGGTGGCCCAGGTGTACGGGGTTAAAACTCCCCCCAAGAATCGCCAGCCTCATCCCGCGTCCGCCAGTTGTAACAGCTCCCCGGTAAGGACGCCCAGGCCCGTCCCGGAGAAGACCGAAAGGCCCAGCACCTTTTCCCCCGGGTACCGGGCCGCCAGTTCTTCAAGCCGCTCCCCGGTTCCATCCAGGTCCAGCTTGGTCCCCACGATAAGCCGGGGTTTTTGGATCAGCGCGGGGGAAAATGCCTCCAATTCGGCGCAGAGTACCCGGAAGGCCTCCAGAAAGTTATCCGCCGACAGATCGACAAGGAACAGCAACGCGCTGGTCCGGGAGATATGTTTGAGGAAGCGGATGCCCAGCCCCAGGCCCCCGGAGGCGCCCTCGATAAGGCCGGGAATGTCCGCCAGGATAATGTCCCGGTCGTCCACCCGGAGGACCCCCAGGTTGGGGATCCTCGTCGTAAAGGGATAGGGGGCTATCTTTGGCCGGGCATTGGTAAAACGGTCCAGCAGGGAACTCTTTCCCGCGTTGGGAAAGCCCACAAGGCCAATGTCGGCGATGATCCGAAGTTCCACCCGCAGGCTGGCCTGTTCACCCCGCTGCCCCGGCAGGGCCTTTCTGGGGGCCTGGTTGACGGGGGATTTGAAGTGGATGTTTCCCCAGCCCCCCTTACCCCCCTTAAGGAAGGTAAAATCTTCCGCCGTTTCGCCAAAGTCCCGGATCAGAACCCCCGTTTCGGCGTTTTTTAGCACCGTTCCGGGGGGCAGGGGAACGATCACATCCGCGCCGTTCCTGCCGTAACGGCCGCCCCCCTCGCCGTCCCTGCCGTTTTCCGCCTTAAACGATTGTTTGTACCTAAGATGGGAAAGGGTACGCAGATTCCGGCGCACGGTGAACACCACATCGCCGCCCCGGCCCCCGTCGCCCCCGGCGGGGCCTCCCCTGGGAACGTACTTTTCCCGGCGGAACGCCACACAACCGTTACCACCGGAACCGGAAGACACTTCGATCAACGCCTCATCGGCAAATTTTTCCAATTTTCCAGATAAAAAAGCCGGGCACAGAACCCAAACCGGGCCGCAGAACCATCCCGGCGCTATTCCGCGGCGATAACCGAGGCCAGTTTCCGGCCCCCGCGCCGGGTAAAACTAACCGTTCCGTCCTTGAGGGCGAACAGGGTGTAATCCCCGCCGCAGCCCACGTTGTTACCGGGGTGAATCCTGGTTCCCCGCTGCCGGACAATAATAGTACCGGCCCGTACCGAACTGCCCCCCGAAGCCTTAATACCAAGGTACTGGGGATTGGAATCCCGCCCGTTTTTCGCGCCGCTGCCGCCCCGTTTGCGAGCCATGTTAATCCTCCACACGGGAACCTGAATCGCGGTTCCCCATTGTTCCTATTGTCATACTACAACAGCGCGGATACATCTCCGAAACCGACCGCAGGCCCTCAACAAGAAAGGTCCCCGCGGCGGCCAGAAAGTCCCGGCCTTCCGTATCGTACTCCACTTCCATCCACACAAGGCCCCGCTCCGGCGCGGCACCCCGTAACCTGATGCCCTTTCTGCCGGCCAGAGTTCGCAGGGCGCTCCGTGTCAACACCGAAACGGCGGCACAGACAAGGTCCCTGCCCCTGCGCCCCCAGGCGGCGTGGCCTTCCACCCTGCACGACGCAAGGATTCCCGCCCCGTCCAGGGTAACATCGACCCGTACCACGGCCTATACCCCGGCAATATCCTCAATTTTGATGATCGAGTACCGCTGCCGGTGCCCCTGCTTGCGGCGGTAATCTTTTTTCGGTTTGTACTTGAAGACGATGATCTTGGGGTCTTTGCCATGGGATTCTACCGTGGCGCTTACCGTTACGCCCCCCACGTAGGGGGTCCCCACGCTTACCGATCCCCCTTCCCCGGCGACCAGCAACACCGTATCGATATTCAGGCCGGAGCCCGGTTCGGCGTCCACCTTGTCAACCTTAAGCAGGGAGCCTTTTTCGGCCTTGTACTGTTTGCCCTTAAATTCCACCAGTGCGTACATGCTCGTATCCTTGAAACATACATAGTCAAGCCCCCCAACGTGAAATTTGGGGAAACCGTTGGAGTTATACCCCGTTTTGGGGGCCTTGATCAAGGGGCACGGAGAAGGGCGGGCAAATCCTCGTCAAAGACGCTGCCACCCCGCCCAAGGTGGTCCAGAAGCCGCCGTTTACAATGGGCGTACTCCTTGAACAGGGCGGCGGCCCCTTCAACATCATCGTACACCTTCCAGGGCCCGCCCAATTTGGAGCCGGCCCC
>JAIRND010000199.1 GCA_031258225.1 Treponema sp.
ACTCACAGGTTGAATGATGACTGCGTACTAGAAGCCATAGCCGACGCTGATGGCAAAGGCATGGGGGTTTTGCGTGGGGAGGGTGAATACTTCGTACAGGTACATGCCCTGCAGGAAGAGGCCGGGGACCAATGAACTGGTGATTCTAAGGCCCCCCTGGACCGGCACGCTTAGGCCGAAACTTGTGGGTCGGCCGTTTAACGTGGCGGGGAAACCGCCGCTGTCCTTCTTGACAAGGCCTATTCCCGCTCCGGTGAAGGGGATAAGACCGACCCGGTTTTTAATGCGGATGGGAATGTGGATTCCGATGATCCCTTCTCCCCGCAGGTAGGAGGGGCCTCCATAATAAATTCGTGTGCCGAACGCGAGGACCCACACGTGCTGGGCGGTTTCCGCCATGAAGGTATGGGTGTTGGTGAAGATGTGTCCGTAGCCCACGGAGAACGTAAACAGGTAGCTGGTACGCAGTTTGGCCGGGTCAGCGGGTTCTCTGGGCGCCGCGGGGCTTGGAGAGGCCGGCGGGGCAGGAGGGGCTGGGGTTGTTGGGGGCTCGGCGGCCGGGTTGCCAAAACTGAGGATTTTCCAGATGCCGCGCTCGTATATCCACAGGGCGCCGTCAGGTACGCCGGATGCGAGGAAATCTACGTGGTACAGTTCCGGGTTAAGCATCTCGATTACTTCTACTTCGATGTTGATGGCGGCGCCGGGTTTTCCGTTCCGCAGGCGGTTTTCAACGGCCCATGCCACGGCCAGATTCAGTCCCCGCACCGGGGAATAGTTAAAGGCCTTTATGAGTTCCTCGATGGCGGTCCCGGAGGCGTTGTTGAGCGCCGGTATGATATCGGCGGTGTTGTCCGCGATGTACCTGGCGGAAAGGCAGGAGGCGATGTGCCAGTACGGTGAGCGGAGGCCGGCAAGCCGGCTAAAGGCAAGGAGGCGTTCCTCCAGCACCATCCAGTTATTCCCCAGGGGTTCCCCCAGGGCCCTTGTCAGGAAATTTTCCACCCGGTCAATGGGTATGGCGTAGGCGGGATTCCAGTCCGCGCCGGCGCTCCGCGGGGCGCTTGAACTGTTGATCCCCGCGACGGCGTAACCTGCCGGGCTTCCCGGCTCCGCCGTCAAGAGGAGTCCGGCGGGGTTTTCCTGGTCTGTCCGGGCGCTATGCCGGATATAGGGTCCCTGCATCAGCATGGTTTCGTTATCGCCGGGGATGCGGGCGGCGGGAATACGGACATAGGTCCTGGAGATGACACCTTCGGCAAATTGCCACACCGCGTCGTTCCCGCCGGAGAAGCCCGCGGAGTAGACGGTTTCTTCTTCCCGCGGCGGCCGTTGCAGCAGGGAAAGGCCGTGGGTAAAGGGGCGGGCGCCGTTTTCAAAGGCCAGCAGGGCGATATCCAGTTCCTCGTCCACCGCCACGATGGAAAGGCCGGTGTAGACCGCCGCGCCGGTTCCCTCGAACCGTATCGAGAGGCCGGAAGCCAGGCTAATGGTCTGGTAACTGGTAATGATGTAGTTGGCGCCGTCAACGGCGACGTACACAAAGCCGGTGCCGGCGTTTCCCCGCAGGTAACGTTCAATGCTTCCGGCGGCCTCCTGCTGTCCCCGCCGCTCCAATTCCCCCTTGAGTTCCCCCATGAAGCCGGCAAATTCGGGCTGGAAGCTCTGGCTGATATGCCCCACGTAGTCCCTGAGCGTGCCGGTCTCGCGCGCGGTCTGGGTTTGGGCCGGGAGGGACTGGGCAGAAGCCGGGGCGATGACGGCCAACAGGATGCCAAGGGTACAGAGGATTCGCCGTTGTGTCGTGGTACGTTGTACCGTGGTACGTTGCATCGTAATAAGGTTCATGATAGTTCCTGGAACTTCCTTTTACAACCGCGCAAGCCGCCTGACCGCCTCTTCCACGTCGGCGCGGTGGCCAAAGGCGGAGAAGCGGATAAAACTTTGACCCGCCGGTCCGAATCCGGCCCCCGGCGTGGTAACAACCCGGCACTTTTCAAGGATCTCGTTGAACACGTCCCAACTGTCCCTGCCGGGGAAGCGGGCCCAGATGTAGGGGGAATTATCGCCCCCCACGCAGGAGATCCCCAGTTTCCGCAGGCAGTCCCGGATAAGGGCGGCGTTTCCCAGGTAGAAGTCGCAGAGGGCCCTCATTTCCTTGACTCCTTCCTGGTCCAGGGCCGCCAGGGCCCCCGCCTGGGCGATGTTGGACGCGCCGTTGAAGATGGTCCCCGTTACCCGCGCCCAATCGGCGTTGACGCTTTCCCCGCCGGCGTAGCGGAGTTCTTTGGGGACCACGGTCCAGCCCAGCCTGACTCCGGTAAAGCCCGCGGGTTTGGAGAACGAGTTCACCTCAACGGCACATTCGCGCGCCCCGTCGATCTCGTAGATGGACCCGGGCAGGGCCGGATCGCGGATGTAGGCGGCGTAGGCGGCGTCGAACACGATGAGGACGCCCTTGGTACGGGCGGCCTTAACCAGGGCGGCCAACTGGTCCCGGGTGGCCGTCGCCCCGGTGGGGTTGTTGGGGGAGCAGAAGTAGAAGATACCGTTGGCGGGCAGGGCGGACAGATCGGGAAAGTAGTCGTTTTCCGCCGTGCAGGGCAGGTAGCCGATGCCCGCGTAACCGGCGCCCTGCCAGGCCCCCGCCGCGCCGATAAGTACGGAACCGTCCACGTAGACCGGATAGGAGGGGTCCTGCACCGCCACCGCCGTGCCGGCGCCAAAGAGGAGCTGGAGCCGCCCGATGTCGCATTTGGCCCCGTCAGAAATGAAAATTTCGTCCACCCCCAGGGGCACCCCGGCGATGTTTTTGTAGAACACCGCGGCTATTTTTTCCCGCAGTTCCACAAGTCCCTCGTCCTGGTAGCCCGAATAGCCTTCCACGGTGGCAAGCCGCCGGGCCCCTTCCACCAGGCCCTGGTCGATGTGGGGCAGGATGGGTTCGGTGGTGTTCCCCACCCCCAGACTGATGATCCGCGTCTCGTGGCGCGCGGTCTCCGGGTGGGCTGCCGCGTACTCCCGCCGCCGTTTGGCGATTTCGGGGAACAGGTAGCCGGCCTTGATGTTGGCAATACAGGGGTTCCGTTGAATCATGGTATCTCCTTGATGTGTCCTCTCATTTTCGCGTTACGCGCCCTACCCGTTGAAACAGGGGAGAGCCGCCAGGTCCAGCGTGGCAAAGTAGTCCTCCACGGTTTCGGCCCGTCGGATCGGCAGCACCGATCCGTCCTCCCGCAGAAGGAGTTCCCCGCAGCGGAGTTTTCCGTTGTAGTTAAAGCCCATGGCCCGGCCGTGGGCCCCGGCATCGTGGATCACCACGAAATCCCCGGTGTGTTCCCCCACATCGATATGCGGAAGCTGCCGCCGGATGGCAAATTTGTCGTTGTTTTCGCAGAGGCTCCCCACCACGTCGTAGGTCTCCGTCAGCGGTTCCCGCTCCTTGCCGGGGATGGTGATGTGGTGGTAGGCCCCGTACAGGGCCGGCCGCATCAGATCCGCCATGCAGGAGTTAAGGCCGATGTAGTCCCGGTAGATATTCTTGCGGTGGATGGCCCTGGTTACCAGCCAGCCGTAGGGGCCGGTGATGGGCCGGCCGTATTCGGTGTGGATGGCAAGGCCCCCGAGGCTGGCGGGGACGATGATGTCATCGTAGAGCCTCCTGATGCCCCCGGCCAGGGTCTCCCAACTGGGCGCCTCCTGTTCGGGCCGGTAGGGGATGCCCAGGCCCCCGCCAAGGTTCACAAACTCCAGGGAAATTCCGGTTTGGCGCTTAATTTCCACCGCCAGGTCAAAGAGGAGCCGCGCCGTTTCCAGGTGGTAGTCCAGGCTGAGTTCGTTGGAGGCTACCATCGTGTGGAGGCCGAAACGCCTGACCCCCCTGGCCTTGAGGAGCCGGTAGCCTTCGATAAGCTGTTCCCTGGTAAACCCGTACTTGGCCTCCTCCGGATTCCCGATGATAAGGTTTCCCTTCTTCAGGGGCCCGGGGTTGTAGCGGAAGGAGAGCAGCTCCGGCAGGCGGCCCAGGGTATTTTCAAGGAATTCGATGTGGGTAAAATCGTCCAGGTTGATGACGGCCCCCAGTTCCCGGGCCTTGCGGTACTCCGCGGAGGGGGTTTCGTTGGAACTGAACATGATCTCCTCCCCCCGGATCCCCGCCATGTCCGCCAAAAGCAGTTCCGGCAGGCTGGAACAGTCCGCCCCCAGGCCCTCATCGTTCAGAATCTTCAGGATAAAGGGGTTGGGCAGGGCCTTAACGGCGAAGTGTTCTTTGAAGCCGGGAACGTTTGACGAAAAAGCCCGGACCATGCGCCGCGCGTTGTCCCGGATTGCCCCCTCATCGTAGAGGTAGAAGGGGGTGGGGTAGGTCTTTTCAAGTGCCTCAAGCCGGTCCTTGTCCAGCGGAAAGTTTTTGACGCTCACCGGATATACCCCCGGTGCGTGAGGAGTTCCGCGTTAAGGATACCCCCGCCGGCGGCCCCCCGGATGGTGTTGTGGGAAAGCCCCACAAAGCGGATGTCAAACACGGCGCAGGGCCGGATCCTGCCCACGCTTACGGCCATGCCCCTGTCCGCGTCCCGGTCCTTCCGGGGCTGGGGCCGGTCCTCCTCGTCCCGGACGATGATGGGCCGTTCCGGCGCAGTGGGGAAGCGCAGTTCCTGGGGCAGGGCCCGGAACTCCGTCCAGATCCGCCTTACTTCGCCAATGTCCGGCTTCTTTGAACCGAATTCCAGGCTGACACAGGCCGTATGGCCGTCCACCACCGGTACGCGGTTGCAGTGGGCGGATATGGCGGGCCCTTCCGCCGGGACAATGGCCCCGTTCCGGACGCGGCCCAGTATTTTAAGGGGTTCCCGTTCCGATTTTTCTTCCTCCCCGCCGATATAGGGGATAATGTTGTCCAGCAGGTCCAGGCTGGCAGGTCCGGGGTAGCCCGCGCCGGACACCGCCTGCAGGGTGGAGACGATGATCCGGTTAATTTCATAGCCCGCCTTTATCAGGGCGTAGAGCGGGGTGGTGTAGCTCTGGATGGAGCAGTTGGGTTTTACGGCGATAAAGCCCCGGTCCCAGCCCCGCGCCTTTTGCTGGGCGGGGATAATATCCGCGTGGCCGGGGTTTACCTCGGCGATAAGCATGGGAACATCCGCGGTCCAGCGATGGGCCGAAGCGTTGGAGATGACCGGGAAGCCCGCGGCGGCGTAGCCTTCTTCCAGGGCCCGTATCTCGTCCTGTCCCATCTCCAGGGCGGAAAACACAAAGGCGCAGTCCCCGGCTCTGTTCGCGGCCAGGGCGCGGGAAATATCGTTGGCGTCCTGTACCACCAGGTCCCATACGGAGGGGGTTCCGCCGGAACCATCACCGCCGGCGGTGGCATGCCAGCGGCCCGCCGTGGCTTCGCGGTACGTTTTTCCGGCGCTCCGGGGGGAGGCCGCCACATAGCGGACCTCGAACCAGGGGTGATTCGCCAGCAGGGCGATGTACTGCTGCCCCACCATGCCCGTCGCGCCCAGTACGCCTACCGGTATCTTTGCCATACGATCCTCCGCGCTTTCATCCGGTTTTCATCCGGTTTTCCGGTTTCATTGTAACTTAAAGTGATGGACAAAAGAAATAGGCCGGGTTTATACTGCCGCCCATTATGATGGAGTCCGCCTCCGTATGAATCCCGCGTACCTTAGACTTTCGTCAATATCGTTTTCATACTGTTTGGGGACGGCGGCCTGCGCGTACTTTACGGTACTGCTCCAAAAAAACGGCTATTCCGCCGCCCAGGTGGGGGCCATAAACGCCCTTAACTCGTTCATCACGATTATCGCCACCCCCTTTTGGGGCATGACAGCCGATAAATTCCGTTCCATCAGAAACGTCATCCTTGTTACGCTCTGCGCCGGTATCCCCCTGTGGACCCTTATTCCGGCGTCCCTTACCATTTCCCTTGGCCCCCTAAGCCTGATGTTCATCGTGGTTCCCCTGAGCTGCTTTTTCCGCAATGCCCACCCCTCGCTGGTGGACGCCTATATCGTGCGGAGATGCGACCGGGACGGCCTGACCTACGGCTACGTGCGGCTGTGGGGGTCCATCGGTTATACCCTTGCCAGCCTTGGGTTTAGCGTTATCCTGCCCCACGTGGGGGTGGAATTTTCGTACTACGGCTACGGCCTTCTAACCCTGCCCTTCATGATTCTTATGTGGAAGTTCAAAGATCCCGATATAAGCGCCTCCGGGGGGGAGCGGAAGGTCCTGAGTTTCAGGCAGATGGGCTTTGGCAGACTGTTTAAGAACTACTACTTTATCACGTTTATGATCTTCGCGCTGTTCATCTACCTGCCCACCACCACGTCCAACGCGTTTATGCCCTACCTGATGGCAAGCGTAGGCGGCGAGTCGGCCAAATTCGGCCTTATTACCGGCCTTAAAGCCCTGCTGGAAGTGCCCGCGCTGTTTTTTATGCGGACCCTGCGCCGGCGTTTCCCCCTGCCCGTCATGCTTGCCGGGGCGGCGGCGTTCTACAGCGTGGAGGCCCTGCTCTACTCCGGCGCCTCCCGCATGACCCACATCGTGCTTATCCAGATCTTCCAGGGACTGGGGGGCGGCCTTTTAATCGGCAGTTCCGCCAACTACCTATACTCCCTGTCGCCGCCGGAGCTTACCTCCACCGCCCAGACTATGAACGGCGCCATCTCCGCCACGGCTGCCATCCTGGGAAATCTGGTGGGCGGCTTCCTCATTGTACTGCTGGGGATTCGCCGCTTTTACCTTATCATCAGCGGCGTCCTCCTGTTCGCGCTTGTCTTTTTCGCGGCAACGCTGTTCGTGGGCATAAAAATTCTCAACAAAAAACTCCCCTCCGGGCGCTAGCAGTTTGCCGCGCTTCGCGCGCAAAACCCCAAAAAATCGCCTGCAAGGGCGATTTTTTACCCCGCAAACTGCCAAGATGCGGCAGCCGCAAGCACGGTGGATAGCCCAAATCTACAGAATACCCACCCAATCCGGAAGGAACAGAGTACGTTTTGAGGTGTTCTGTAGGCCGAAATGCGCCTATAAAATTCCTAGGAGTTTGTCGCGCTTCGCGCGTGAAACCCCAAGTCATCGAAGATGACAAATCGCCGAATGGGTACCACCTATGAGGCGATTTTACCTTGCACACTCCGTAAGCAGCCCATTTATCGTGGTTTTTGCGACACAACGTGGAGCAAAAACCTACAAGTACAACAGGCTGCTATGTGTTTATCCGACTGCTTTCCTTTTCTCCCCATGTGCCGTATAGTTTTACCGGCAGGGGGATTTATGAGCGCCAACCGGGAGTACAAGAGCAGCGTTTTCTCGTTGTTGTTCGGGGAAGAACAGGC
>JAIRND010000202.1 GCA_031258225.1 Treponema sp.
GCCTGTTCTTCCCCGAACAACAACGAGAAAACGCTGCTCTTGTACTCCCGGTTGGCGCTCATAAATCCCCCTGCCGGTAAAACTATACGGCACATGGGGAGAAAAGGAAAGCAGTCGGACAGGACAGCGGCGTTTACTTTGTCTCAGGCAGGGCAGCGGCGGTGGGAACAAGGGCCGGTTGAACAACACAAGGTGAAGCGGCGCTGCCCGGTTCGCACCTTGAACAGGGAGGGCTTTAGGGCAATACTTGAAAAGGGCCGGACTTTTGGGCCTGATGGCGGGCAAAACATGATATCCGAAAAAAGTCTGGTGGCCTATAAGAACCGCCCCGCCCTTGTGAAGGGCCGGGAGGGGGATAAACTACTCATCGTTACAGCGCCTGCGGCGGATCGGCCCGGCGCCCGTTCCGCCGAAGCCCTTGAGTTCAAAGTTAGGGAAAAAGACCTCCAGTTCCTCCACCCCGGTCCCTGCGCCGCGGCGGATTTGGCGGCCCTGGCGGATGATCCCCCCGGTTCCGGCGCCCCGGTTCGGGAAGCCTGGGAACTCCTGGCCGCCGGGGATTCCGGTCCGGCAACCGGGCTTTCCTTCAAAGAACTGGCGGAGTTGATCTGGGGGGACTACAGCCCCCGCGGCGCCTGGGATCTGTTCCTGCTGCTGCGGGACGGGCTGTACTTTAAGGCCGCCGGCGGCCTTATCTACCCCCATTCCGCCGGGGAACTGGAGGCGGAGGAGAAGAAACGGGCCGAAAAAGGGCAGGAACTCCGGGAACGGGCGGCTTTTTTGGAACGGCTCAAGAACCGGAAGCCGGACCTGGCCGCAGACAGCCGTTTTTTGCAGGATGTGGAGGCCCTGGCCTATGGGCGGGCGGCAAAAAGCCGGACCATGCGGGACGCGGGGCTGGAAGAAAGCCCCATCCGGGCCCACCGGCTGCTGGTGGAGACGGGCTTCTGGGACCCCGCCGTGAACCCCCACCCCCAGCGTTTCGGCCTTTCCCTCAGTTCAGCCTCCCCCGTTCCCGCCCCGCCTCCCCCGGAGGATCGTCTGGACCTTGGCCGCCTGCGGGCCTTCGCCATCGACAGCCCCTGGTCCGCCGACCCCGACGACGCCCTTTCCCTGGAAACCTCCCCTTCGGGCAGCCTGACCCTCTGGGTTCACGTGGCCGATCCGGCCTCCTCGGTCCAGCCCGACAGCCCCGCCGAGCGGGAAGCCCGGAACCGGGGGGCCACCCTGTACCTGCCCGAAGGCGCCTGCCGGATGCTGGCCGATGAATCCCTGGCCCTCTTTGCCCTGGGCCTTTCCGAACGTTCCGCGGCCCTCTCCTTCAAGCTGACCCTTAACCCCGATGGTTCCATCTCCGACGCCGCCGTTATCCCCTCCTGGGTGCGCGTTACCCGGCTCAGTTACGAGGAGGCCGACAAGCTGGCCGCCCTGTGTTCCGGGACCCCTGGGGACCCCGAAACCCCGGAGGATTCCACGATCCTGGCCGCCCTGTTGGCGCTGGGGGAGCGGAACATGGCCCGGCGCCGTGCCGCGGGGGCGGTTTTTATCGAACTGCCGGAGTTGCATATCGCCCTGGAAGGGGAGCAGGTCCGCCTGGAACCCATACCCCACTATAAATCCGCCGGTATGGTCCGGGAATGTATGCTTCTGGCCGGGGAGGGGGCCGCCCGCTGGGTCCGGGACCGGGAACTTGGGGGAACCCCCCTCCCCTTTCCCTATGTAGGCCAGGAAATAGGCGATCTCCCCGCCGATCCCCTGCCGGGCTACGCGGGGGCCTGGCAGCTTCGTAAATCCATGCGGTCCAGAACCCTTTCCCTTAAACCCAGCCTCCATCAGGGCCTGGGTCTGGACGTGTACACCCAGGTAACCAGCCCCCTGCGCCGCTACATGGACCTCCTGGCCCATCAGCAGATACGGGCCGTGCTTCGGGGCGCCCAACCCCTGGGGAAAGACGACCTGCTGCTCAGGCTGGGCGCCGGGGAAGCAGCTATGGCCCAGAGCGTCCAGGCGGAACGGGCGTCCCGGCTCCATTGGACCCTGGTGTACCTGCGGGACAAGATCGGCTCCCAGTGGGAGGGGGTAGTCGTGGAAAAAAAGGGGGCCAAAGTCCAGGCGATCATCCCCGCCCTGGGTCTGGATACCCAGGTAAGCCTGAAACAGGAAGCGGCCCCCAATGAAACCCTGTCCCTCAAACTGATTGCCCTGCGGATTCCCGAAGGAGAGGCGGTTTTTTCCGCCGAATAATCCCGGCGCCGGCTTGCCGCTGGCTTGATGTTGGAGGAGTTCAACAGACCATTGGTAAACGCCGGTGCCCTGATGGGACTGGCCCTTGACTTAACACGGGTTCTCGATAAATGATTTATATATAATGAGCGACTATCTGGATCCCAATAATGAGGAGCTGCTGAAAGATTTCTTTAGTGAAGCCCAAATGCAGGTCGATACTCTGGAGCAGAACATCCTGGTTCTGGAAAACGAAGGGGGCAATAAGGACTCCGTTGACGAAATTTTTCGGGCCGCTCACACGCTAAAAGGCGGGTCCGCCACGGTGGAAATGATGGAACTTTCCCATTTTACCCACCTGGTGGAAGATGTATTGGACGCAATTCGTTCCGATCAGTTGTCGGTAAATGAAGATGTGGTGGATGTCCTCCTTTCCGCGATAGACGTGATAAAGGCCATGCTGGGTAAGCGCATGGAGGGGATGGTTTACCAGGAAGATACCTCGGAGATCGAGACCAAACTCTCCGCCCTGCTGCCGGAAGGGACCAAAACCAAGAGGGGGGCCGCCCCCAAACCCGCGGCCAAGACGCCTCCGCCCAAGCCTGCCGCGCCCGTGTCCGCGCCCGCGGTTCCCACCGTGTCAAATTTGACCGATGATGAACTGCGGGAACTGCGGGAGTCCGTGGACGGCGGCATGCCAATCTACCGGGTTTCAGTCAAATTCGATGAACACAGCCTTATGAACACGGTGGGGGGCATCCAGGTCTACGCGGCCCTGAAAGGGGAAGGTACCGTTCTGCGGACCTCTCCGGATTTTGAGGCCCTCTACGAGGACAATTTCTTCCCCGTTGTCGATTATTACTATGCCAGTTCAAAAACGGCGGACGAGATTCGTAAATACGTCATTATCCCCGATGTATCGCTGGACGCCGATGTTACCGATATAAGCCAGGCCCCAACCGGAGGCCAGGTCCCTACTGGAGGCCAGGCCCCCGCAAAACCGGCGGCGGCCAGACCCGCGGTCGTCCCGCAAGCCGTTACACAGGCTGCCCCGCGGGCCGTTCCGGCAGCAGCCCCGGCAGTTCACGCCCCGGCCGAAACCCCCGCCAAGCCGGCTGCGGCGGGCTCTGCGGAGGAGGCCAAGAAAGCCGGGAAAGAGGCCGGTTCCATCCTGCGGGTAGACTCCAAGCGCATCGATGATCTTCTCAACCTGGTATCCGAAACGGTCATTACCAAGGCCACCTTCAACCAGATCAGCAACCAGTTCAACGACATGCTTGCCGATCTGCACGATCTGGAAAACAAATACCGGGAAAAAATCAAAAGCCTTTTCGACAGGCTCCCCGATTACCTCGACAGCATACAGGAAGGACGTTCCATCAAAGATATCCGCAAGGAAATTGGCGAGGAATACGGGGATATGTTTACGCTGTTCGACGGCTTCGAGGCATCTGTCAAGAACAACATGGGCAAATTCCGTTCCACCGCCCAAAATCTGGGACGGATCACCGGGGAACTGCAGGAAGGGGTCATGCGTATCCGCATGGTACCCATCAGCCAGATTTTCAGCCGTTTCCCCCGGCTGGTACGGGACCTTTCCAAATCTCTGAACAAAAAGATCAACCTTGTTATCGAAGGGGAAGAGACGGAACTTGACAAATCGGTTATCGAAGACCTTCTGGACCCCATCATGCACTCGGTGCGGAATTCCATTGACCACGGCATAGAAACCCAGGAAGCGCGCAAGGCCGCGGGCAAGCCGGAGGAAGGAATGGTCCTCCTAAAGGCCGCCAACGAAGGCAACATGATCGTCATAGAGATTTCCGATGACGGCAAAGGCATCGATGTTGAGGCGGTAAAGGCCAAAGCGGTCGAGCGCGGACTCATCAACCCCAACAAGATCCTTACCGATGTGGAAGCCTTCAACCTGATCTTTGAGCCGGGCTTTTCCACCGCCAAGCAGATCACCAGCATCTCCGGCCGGGGGGTGGGTCTTGACGTGGTGCGCCGGCAGATCGACAAACTCAACGGAACCGTAACGGTCAGTTCCGAGCACGGCAAGGGGACCAAATTTACCATCAAACTGCCCCTTACGCTGGCGATTATTCAGGGCCTCCTGGTCCGTGTGGGTACGGAAATATACTCCATCCCCATTACCAGCGTCATAGAAAGCCTGCGGATCAAGCCCCAGGACATCAAGATGATCGACAACTACGAGGTCTTTAATATCCGTAACGATGTTATCTCCCTGCTCAGGCTGAACCGGCTGTTTGGAATTAAAACCGAGGAACAACAGGAATACAACTTTATCGTTATCGTAGGTTCCGCGGAAAAGAAAATGGGCTTTATGGTGGACAGCCTTATTGGCGAGGAAGATGTGGTTATCAAGCCCCTGCGGGATCAGTTTACCAACTCTCCGGGTATTGCCGGGGCTTCGATATTGGGCGATGGTTCGGTTTCCCTGATCATTGACGTGGGCCAGCTTTTGGAACTGGGGCTCCGCCGGGAAATGGAAAACCGGCGTATCCGCGAATCTTCTGTACGGTGATGGAGTAACAAGATGGCAATGATCAAAGACCTGGCCCAGGTAAACGCCGATCTTCAGGAACAAAAGGAACAGGTTAGCACCGATGATTACAAGATGATCACCTTTTCCCTGGGGGGGAAGGACTATGGTGTTGACATCATGAACGTCAAGGAAATTGCCAAAGCTGACAAGTTTACCTATGTCCCCAACGCGGCCTCGTTTGTAAAGGGCGTGTACAACCTGCGGGGCGATATTATCCCCATTATCGACCTCCGCTCTTTCTTCCACCTGCCGCTGGACCAGAAGGAGGACGGCCAGGAAAACATGCTTATCCTCCGCATCGACGACCGGGTCTACGGGACCATCGTGGACAAGATCGACAAAGTGGTGCCGATCAATTCCGAAAACATCCAGCCCCCCCACCCGATTTTTGGGGACATCAACATTAAGTTTATAAGCGGCGTGGTGGAAAAGCAGGGGAATCTTTACATCATCCTGGATGTGGTCCGTATTTTCTCCCAGAACAAGGAAGAGGAAAAGCCCCGTCCCACGATAGCGGAAACCGGCGGAACCGCGTACCAGGCGCCGGAACAGGCCCCTGCCCAGCCGGTGGTTTCCGGCGCCGCCCTTGGGTTTGTCCAGGAAAATTTGGGGGCCCTGCGGCATTTTTATACCTCCCTTGTCAACGAAAACTGGGTAAACAGGCGTTTTGGCGAATGGGCCGCCACCCACACGGACGCGGACATTCAACTGAAAAACGTGGTGGAGGCGGAGAACTTCCTGGCGTCCTTCGATTCCCCCTTTACGGGGGCCTTCTGGGACGATGATTACGCGGGACTGGTCAAGAACATCCTGCCGGAACTTCCCTCCAACAATATCCAGGTCTGGAACCTTGGCTGCGGCAAGGGCTATGAAACTTATTCATTTGCCTGTATACTTAAACAGCGATATCCGGACGGGCATATCAAGATATGGGCCAACGACAACGATATCATGGCCATATCCCAGGCGCCCAACCAGGTGTTTGATCTGGAGGAAGTGCCGGAGTACTGCCGGCCTTTTATGGCAAGCGGGAAAAATGGTTATAGTTTTAACCAGACAATCAAGGATTCAGTCGTTTTTGAGTATCACGATATTCTAAACGACAATCCACTGCCGGATTTGGATTTCATCCTTGCCCGGGATATTCTTTCCTTCCTGTCGGTACGGGATCAGGAAAAAATAATCGATGCCTTCACCGAAAAACTGAAAAGCCGGGGCATGGTTATACTGGGAAAGAATGAGCAGCTTCAGGGCGGTGAATGGCTTTCGGTAGCGTCGGATCCAATATCCGCGTATTTGCGCAATTCATAGTCGTATCGAAAAGGAGTTTTTATGAGAGTTGAATACATTAACCCCTTTGTTGAAGCGGCCTTTAATGTGTTAAAGGAAGTACTCAGCACCGATGTTAAGCGGGGGGATCTGTTTCTCAAGTCTACAAATATGGCTATCCAGGGCGTAGCGGCCCTGGTTGGCCTTGCGGGGGATGTGGAAGGCCGTGTTCTGTTTGATATGACCAAAGAATCGGCCCTTTACGTGGTAAGCGCCATGAACGGGGAAGAATTCAAGGTGATGGATGATATGGCAAAGGCCACTATTCAGGAACTTGCCAATATGATCACCGCCCAGGCGGTTACAAAACTCCATGACCTGGGCTTTAAGTTCGATTTAACACCCCCGGCCCTTTTTACCGGCGACAACATGGAAGTTTCCAGCAACCTGGGCAAAGACGTGGAAGCCCTAATCGTCCCCATGCAGCTTGGCCCCGGGGGCAAAGACGGCAAGATCGAGATCAACGTCGTTATCCGGGAGCGGACCTAGGAGCCTGTCGCGCCTGCCCGTGGAAGGGAGACCTTCCACGGCGTCTGTAGCAGTGAGTTAATAACCGGGCGGTTAGCTCAGTTGGTTAGAGCACCAGTATGACACGCTGGGGGTCACAAGTTCGACTCTTGTATCGCCCATGCCCCTTCGGGGGCTTTTTTATGGTTTCTTGTCACAAAATTTATCTTTTTTTAAAAAAAACCAAAGCAGCCTTCATGCCAATGCCTTATATACGGCAGGAGGCTTTGGGATGATAAATCGTGTAATAAAAAATAACCCGCCCCAGGCATTAATCCTGATACTTCTGGGGCTCAATTGTTGTTCCGTGTCTTCGGTCCGGGATTCCCGGCTGCCGCAGACCATAAATATCGCCGCCTGGAATGTACAGGCCCTGTTTGACGGAACCGAAACCGGAAACGAATACGGGGAATATACCGCTTCGTCGGGATGGTCGGAAGAAAAATATGTGGCCCGGCGCGCCTTCATCGTCCAAGCGGCAAACCAGCTCAGGGCTGATATCCTGGCGCTTATCGAGGTGGAAAACCTCCAAATTCTGGAGGCCCTTGCCGCGGATCTCTGGGCAAAGCAAAAATACCCCTGGACCTTTTTCGCAAGTAACCCAGAAGCCTCCCTGGGTATCGGCATCCTCAGCCGATACCCCTTTACCAAGACCAAAACCCATTCCGCGATCTCCGGGGAGGAAACCACCCCCCGGCCTATGCTTGAGGTATGGCTCGAACCGGCCGGCCAGCCCCTGATTCTTTTTATCTGCCATTGGAAATCAAAACT
>JAIRND010000043.1 GCA_031258225.1 Treponema sp.
GAGTTTTTCACCAAAGCCGCTTTTCCGCAGCGCCTCAATAACCCGGCTGTCATCGGCATCGCGGCCTACGGTTACGTTGTTCCGCAGGCTCCAGGCAAAGAGGGCGAAATCCTGTAATACCACCGACAGGATGTTTTCATAGTCGTCAAAGTCAAATTCCTCAACATTCGTGCCGTTCAGTAAAATTTGTCCTTCCGTGGGCCGGTAGAACCGCATGAGCAGCTTTACCAGGGTGGTCTTTCCCGCCCCGTTCTCCCCGACCACGGATAATTTTTCTCCCTCCCGAATCACCAGGTTGATATTCTTGAGGGTATAATCGCTTTGACCGGGATAGCGGAACGACACATTGCGGAATTCCAGCACCGGCGGGGTAGAAAGCTTGAGCGGTTTTTTCCCTTCCCGTTGGCGCTTGGGTAAATTCATAAAGGTATCGACCGCCTCATAGTAGTCGCTGAACCGCCTGATATCCACAATGCTGTCCATAACGGAGAACATGGCCCCGGAAAAGCTGTTAATGGCCGCCAGGTACATGGTAAAGCTGCCGATACCGAACCGTCCGTTGAGTACCGAATAGATCAGATAGCCGTAGGCGATACCCTGTTGGACAAACGTAATAACATTGCTGAAAACCTGGGTTTTAAGGTTGTTGGTATGCGCTTTATCGTAAAACCCGACCAGTTTCTTATGGAAACAATACCCGCCAGGGTAATAATGTGGGCGGACACATCCATGAGTTTCTTCAGAATACCGCCAAAGTTTGTCCCGTCTGCCATGATAAATTTCATGGCTTTTGTCGTGAGGTCCATGAATGACGCGGCTTCAACATGCTCAATATCCGCCGTCCGCTTGGCATACTATAAAATTCCGTGTTATGGTTGAGTTCAACACGGGGGTTGTGTTAACGGGAAACATCGTGCTTGGCCTTGTGGACGACCTGTACGTGTTCCGTGATTCGACGGGGGGCGTGATAGCCATTATCACCCCGGATGTGTGGAAGGGGTTATCGGTCGGCGTGGGAGACCGCGTGGAAATTTACGGTTTAAAACTTGGATACTCCCAGATCACCGGGGGTGGTCATTGACAACGAATCCTCCCTGGGGGATTATGGGGTATGCCTTTTTCCATGCCGTTGCGGGGTCTGCCGTTTAAGGCGTTTTTTGAGAATTCCATCTTTTTGGCCTCGATCACGAGTTTTTTGAGCGCCCAGCTTATCAAAACGGTTATTATGGTGTTCCGTTTCCGCAAGAGAACGATGCGGGATGTGGTGGAAACGCTGGTATGGCGTACCGGCGGCATGCCTTCCAGCCATGTGGCGTTGGTCGCTTCGATGGCGGCTTCCACGGCTTTTTCGGAGGGGATTGGGTCCAATCTGTTTCAGTTGTCGTTTTGGTTCGCGCTGGTGGTTATCCGGGACGCGCTGGGGGTAAGGCGGTCTTCGGGGCTTCAGGCGCGTGTGCTTAACGTGCTGGGAAAACAGGTGTCGGAGTACACCAAGGGGGAGTTCCACCCCCTCAAGGAGGTTCACGGCCACACCCCGCTGGAAGTCGTGGTGGGGGGCTTTTTGGGCTTGTTCATTGCCGTGGCTTTCGCGTCGCTGTAGGTATGCTCAAATTTTCCACCGTGGTCCTGGTTTTGGGCTCCCTGCTTGTGGGGCTGGTCCTTTTGTACGCCGTTTCCGAATCCCTTCCCGGGGACCTGGTTCGGGGAGGGGTCTACGCGGGGGCTTACGCGGCGCTGGCCCTTGAGGAGGCGGACGGGGAGACGGTTCCGGCGCTGGAGCGGGCCCTGGGCCGTCCGGTACTGTCGGAATTTTCCCAATCGGTGCTTCTGAACAACTTCCGCGGTCTTGAACAGGTTCCGCTTGGGGAATACGAGGAGCGGCTTGAGCCGTTCGACCCCCGGCGGGACGGTTACGCGGAGAAGCTGCGGGATTTTTTTACGCGGGACGGGAAGCGATGGTTTTTTATCCCCCTGGACCGGGCCATGTTTGGTCCCGTTCCGGACCCGGAACGCCTGCTAAAACAGAAGATCGCCCGCGCGCTGGGGGAGGAGCCGTTTGCGCTGGTGTTGAAACGGGAAGGACGGTCCCTGGGCCTCCGCGTTCTCCCCTTTGCCCTGGCGTGGCCGGCGGTTCTGTTCCTGGCGGAAGGGGCCCCCTTCCGGAAACGCCGGGACGCTAGACGCGGCCGCGGGGGACCGAATCGCCGTATGCTGCTCCTCCTTGGCCCGCCGCTGTTCGCGCTTAGTCTGGGGGGCGCTCCGGGCTGCGTCCTGGCGGCCCTGTTCCTGTACCTGGCCGTTCTGTTGACGCCGTCCCTGCGGGAGCTATGGGTCCGTGTACTCCGGGGCGGGGGAAAAGAACCCCGCCGGGTTCCGGGGCCCTACCGGTTTAACGTCGTGGTGAGTCTTGTCCTGGCGCCGCCGCTTGTCCTTGTCCTGTGGCTGGCCCGGTTGCCCCCGCTTCCGGGTCTGGGCGGCCTGGTGGGGCTTTGTGTCCTGTACGTGTGCTGTCTTGGGGTCCAGGTACGCCGCCGGGCCGGGCCGGGCCTTTGTTCCGTGGCCGGGGCTCCGGGGGGCCCGGACGCCTGCCGTTTTGTGCCGCTGCCCATTCTGTCCCCCCGCCCCGAACGTTCCCCGCTTCCGGTTCCCTTTGCCCTGGCCTCGTGTCTGGCCTTTCTGCTCAACCTACCGGTGGATCTGCCGATTGGCGTTCCGGCGGGGTTACGGGGCGGGACCGCGGAGTCCTGGCCCGTACTGGTTTCGGAACAGGACTACGAGGATCATGTCCGCTACCAGACCGGCTTTGCCCGGCGTTCCCTCCGGGAGGACGCCGCCTTTGCGATTTCGTCGTATTTTCACTACACTATGGGGGAGGATGGTCTTGTGGAGGGGGTTCTTCCCGGCTTGTCTGAGGCCGGGTACGGGCTGGAGGCCGGGCCGGATATTCCCCCCTTCCCCCTGGCGGATTTGAGCGATTTTCTGGCCGGGTGGGCGGATCCCTCCGGCCCGTCGTGGAATTCCGGCGGGTGGACGGCGCTAATTCCGCCGTTTTTGGGTCTGGGCCTGGTGTTTTTGCCCCTGGGCCGGAGCGGGGGGATCGCCGTCAATGATGATAAACGGATAGCCGCGTAATGAGAGTGTATTCTTTCCCCCGAGGGGGATTTCTCTATGACGATCATACGGCGCCGCGCCGGGACTCCAGCGAGGTTGCCTATCTCCCCACGATTTCGGTTATTCCCCTGATCCCCAACGAGGGCGGGCGGGTACAGCCGGTGGTGTCCGTCGGGGACACGGTGAAGGAGGGGATGCTGATCGGCTGGGGGCACACGAATGTCCACGCCACGGTCCCCGGTACGGTGATCCGCCGGGTTTCCTGGAAAAACGCCTGTGATCAGGAGATCGAGGCGCTGGTGATCCGTATGGGCGGCCGGTTTGAAAAGCTGGGGAAAAAAGAGGAAATCTTCCCCTGGGAGGGGCTTTCCTCCCAGGAGTTGCGGCGTATCGCCTCCGATTACGGGGTTGTGGAGATGGAAGGATCGGGGCGCGCCCTGGCGGACATGCTGTTTGCCAGAAGTTCCGGGAAAGAACACCGTTCCCTGGTGGTCCGTTGCGTGTTTGACGATCCCTGGCTGGCCGCGGACTATGCGCTGTGCGCGGAACGGAGCATGGCGGTGGTGGAGGGGAGTCTTATCGCGGCGAAAATGGCGGGGGTACACCGTATTGTGTTTGCCTTTTCCAGCGGGGAGCGGGAGCTGGGAGAATTGTTCCTCCGGAATATCGCCGCCGTGCTTACCGAGGGCGGCCCCACGCCTGTTTCACTTGTACTTACGGGGTCCCGGTATCCCCAGCGGAACCAGCGGGAACTGGAGATAGCCCTGCGGAACTACGAAAAACGGGAGATGATCAACCTGGGTACTCTGCTGATCCTGGGGCCGGCCACGCTGGCCGCGATTTTTGACGCGGTAAGGCTGCGGAAACCTGTCCTTGACCGTTATGTTGCCGTGGGTGGATCGGCGGTCAAGAAGCGTCAGGTGATGCGGGTACGCATTGGAACCCGGATCGGCGATGTGTTTGCCGAATGCGGGGGTTTTGTGGCCAGGCCCCGGCGTATCGCCTCGGGGTCCCCGCTGCAGGGCAGGCTGGTGGTGGACCTTGACGAACCGGTGCTAAAGACCACCTACGCGGCGTTTGCCACACTGGACAACCACGCCGGCGGTTTTGTCAAACAGAAGTGTATAGGCTGCGGGGAATGCCGGCGGGTCTGCCCCGTGGGTCTGGACCCGGAGGAACTCTACAAAAAAATTGGCCACGATTCCCCGGAGAGCCGGGACTGTCATGGCTGCGGCTGCTGTGAACTGGTCTGCCCGTCCCGGCTTCCGCTGGCGGCGGAGATCTATTCCGCCCAGGGGGGCTCCTGATGTCCGTCCCGAATCAGAGACCCCAGGTAAATTTGGCGCGGTCCACGGTGTTAAGGATGTGGCTGGTTTTTTGCTGCGCTTCGGGAACGGCCCTGTACTCGGCCCTGTTCGATAACTTCGCCTCCCTGAACGTGGCCCTTGCCGCCCTGGCCGCCGGGCTGTCGGCGGAGGCACTTGCCCTGCACTTTGGCAGGATCCGGGCCCAGGCCGCCAATCCCGCCGGCGGCAGACTAGCCGATGGCAGACTTACCGGCGGCAGAATCGCCGACGGCAGAATTGCCGACGGCAGCGCCGCGGCCTCCATCATGGTCCTGGTCCTGCTGCTTCCCCATTCAATCAACCCCCTGTACGCGGCGCTGGGGGCGGTCTTTGCCATGCTGCTGGTCAAGTACAGTTACGGGGGCCTGGGGGCCAACTGGGTGAATCCGGCCCTGGGGGCCTGGCTTTTTATCCGCCTGTCCTGGCCCGCCCTGTTCGAGGGCGTCCAGCCGGTCTTTTCCTCCGGCGGGGTTCTCGATACGTCCATCACGACCTTTCTTAACCGGACGGTCTTCGCGCTAAGCGGGGCGGAACTTCCCCCCGGCTACATGGACCTGGTGCTGGGGACCGGCGGCGGGGGGATCATCGCCGACCGGGGGCTCCCCGTTTTGATCCTGGGGACGATCCTGTTTATGGCGGTCAAGATCAACCGGGCCTGGATACCGGGGCTGTACCTGGCCGCCTACGCCCTCCTGGTGCGCTCCTTTGGGGCCCTCCCCACGGGCGGCGGTTTTGGGGAAGGGGATGTTCTCTACTGTCTCTGTTCGGGGGGAACCCTGGCGGCCGCCTTTCTGGTACTCTGCGATCCCGTAACCGGGGCGAAAACCCCCGCGGGAATGTTGCTGAGTACCGTTCTGGCGGCCTTGCTCACGTTTCTGTTCCGCTATCCGGGGGGGGAATTTTACGGCGCGTTTCCGGCCGCCGCCCTGAGTAACGCCCTGGTTCCCCTGATTCGGGCGATGGAACGTCAGGGGGACGGGCGATGAGGGACCTCAAAAATACCGCCGTATGCGCCGCCTGGATCGCCGCCCTTATCCTTGCCGGCTGGCTCCTGTGGTTCTTTACCGAAACCCCGCGGGAACGGGAACTGGCGCGGAGCGTAAACCGGATCCTCGCGGACCGGGGTGAGACAATCGTCCTGGGCGGCGTCTCCACAAAAAACAGGCGGCTTTTTTCGCTGGGAGCGGAATTCCCGCTCGTGGCCGGGGACGGGAATCCCGCCGGGGGGAGTTTCCTGGTGTTTCAGTTGATTTCAGGCGGTACGGCCCTAAGCTGCGGGGCCCTTATCGATCCCCAGGGCCGGGTAGAACGGCTTATCCCCCTGGGGACCCACGGGGAGCAGATCTTTGACCGGATACCCGCGGGCATCATGGAGGTCTATATCCGCCGCATCGAGGGGGGGACCCTTCCATGACCGGACGCCGGAATCATCCGTTTTGGGGCCTTCAATCCCCCCTGGCGACCCTGAGCGGGGGGAGTCTCCTGATTCTCGCGTCGGGCCGCCTGTCCTTTGCCCTGGTATGCGCCCTTGCCCTGCTGTGGGTCTACGTCCTTACGGGGCTTGTCATGAGGATTCCCCGCGTGCCCGGTTGGGAGGGTCTTGTCCCCTTCCTGGCTTCGTTTATCGGGGGGCTCTACATCCTTATCATCTTTCTCTTTAACCCTATCCTGGCGATGGATACCCTGTTTTTCCTGATCCTGTGCCCCCTGTGCTGTGTCTTCTCCGGGCTTCTCAAGCGGCTGGAAAAACTGGAGGCCGGGGAAGCGGCGGCGCGATCCTGCCAGGAGGCTCTGGCCTTTTCGGCGCTGATCCTGGGCCTGTCCCTGATTCGGGAACCCCTGAGCTATGGCTGCCTTTCGCTGCCCGGTATCAGGCGGGGCATCGTGAAGTGTATCGAATTTTCCCAGTGGGTGCCCGTCAGGATCATCGCCTCCTCGTCGGGGGCGCTCATTCTTCTGGGCTATGGCATTGCCCTGTTCCGGCGTCTTGGGGGGAGTTCCCCCGATTCCGCGGATGCCGGGGAGGAATCCGGAAGGGAGGGAAGACCGTGATCCGGTTGGCGATTCTGGGGGTCTGCGCGTCGTTCGCGATGAACCTCCTTACCCAGTTCGGCCTGGGCCTGTCCAGCCTTGCCGGCGCTTCCGGCGGGGAGGGGCTGGAGAACACCCGTGTTTCCCCGCCGGTTTTCCTGGGTCTCTCCGGCTTTCTGTTCTTCCTGTGGGTCCTTTTTTCCTATGTCATTATCCCCCTAAGTCCGGGTCCCGCCTGGTACCTGCTGCTCTACCCCCTATGCGCCGTTCCGCTAAAGGGGCTTGATTGTCTGTTTATCAGGGCCGCCGCCTCCGGGCGCGGCAGGTTCCTCCTTGGAGTCAAACCCCCCGTATCCTTCTGCCCCCCGGTCTGGGCCGAATTCCTTCCCCTGGCGCTCCTCATTTCCCTCCATCTGGCCCCGCGTCCCCTGGAAGCCCTGGTCCTTGCCCTGGGGTTTAACCTGGGACTCTGCCTTTCCCTGGTGATTCTCCGGGAGATTCACCGCCGTTCACGGTTCGAGGCGGTGCCCCCCTTCCTGCGCGGCGGTCCACTGGCCCTTATCTCCCTGGGCCTCCTCTCCCTCATATTCACGTCCGCGTCGATAATGTTTTTTAATCTGTTTTTTAATCTTTCCAGATTCTGAAAACTGGGTTAAGCTACAAGGGATAGGGGAATATTTTGAAAAAAACAACACAGAAGCTGCGAATAATCCTTGGTTCCCATGTCCATGTCCCCTATGGAGCGCCGGATGAGGAATTTGAGCGGGCCTACCGCCTTAAATTGACACCCTTCGTTTCCGCCCTGTACAAATTCCCCCAGATACAGGGGACGCTCCACTGTTCGGGGGCCCTGTTCAACTGGGTGGACCGGGTATACCCGGGCTGTACCATGTCCATTGATGAGATGGTGTCCCGCAGGCAGGTGGAACTTTTGGGGGGAGGTTTTTATGAACCCCAGTTCTCCCTTATCTCCCTGCAGGACAAGATCGGCCAGGTGGAACTATTCACCACCTACCTGCGTAAACGCTTCGGCAAGAAACCCCAGGGCTGCTGGCTCCCCGGCTTCAGTTGGGAGCAGAACTTTGTGAACCCCCTTTCCAGTTGCGGCATGGCGTATACCTTTCTTGGGGAGGCTTCGTTCCGTCTGGCCGGTTTTACCGGGGCGGACCTCTACGCCCCCTGCCTGAGCGAGGATCAGGGTAAGACGATAGTGGTGTTTCCCGTTTCCCTGTCCCTGGCCGAACTCTTTACCCCCCAGGAAGAAGCGGCCGCCCCTTTCCTGAACGCGCTGGAAAATCTGGCCCAGGACCTGCCGGACGCCGGTTCGCGGGTGGTAACGGTCTTTCCCGATCCCTGCCGGGATATGGCTTCCTCCGGGGAGGCGGAACTGTACTGGCATTCCCTGTTCCAGGGTCTTGCCGATTCCCGTTCCCGCTTCAACTTTACCACCCCCGGTCGTTTTATCAGGGGGAGGGTAGGGCTCCAAAAGGCCTATTTCCCCAGTTCGACGGAACGCCGCTACCTGGTCGATTTTCCCGAGGCCAACGGACTCTACGCGAAGATGATGTTTTCCCACAGGCTTATCAACCAACTGCGGGGGGACAAACCCCGCAAGCAGACCGCGCGGGAGGAACTGTGGAAGGCCCAGGGCTACGACGCCTTCTGTCCCACCGAATCCGGGGGCGTCTACCGGGGGGACCTGCGGAGGTCCGCCTACCGTTCCATGCTGGAGGCGGAGAAGATCACCCGGGAAACCGGGGCCTTTGTTCCCCGCCTTATGAATTTTGATTTTGATCTTAACAACGAGGATGAGTACCTGCTCCAGGGGGAGTGGATCAACTGCTATATCCGGCAGGAAGGGGCCGGCGTGTTTGAACTGGACTACCTGCCCCGTTCCTGGAACTACATGGACATTTTTTCCCGCTGTCCGTGGGAAACAAACCGGAATCCCCTGAGCCGCCGGGCGGGTTTTTCGGAACTTATCGCGGGGGACCTTCAAAATTCTTCCGGTGACGCCGGGTCCGGCGAACCCGCCGCGCCGGAGGAGGCCCTTGTTGCCGGGGGCGCCCCGATCCGCCGCTGTTATAACGAGCGTTTCCAGTTAAGGGACATGGACAAGACCCGGTGCCGGGTGGGTTTTGTCCTTCCGGAACGGGAATCCGGTCCCTTCGGTTCGATCATGATGGAGAAACGTTACCATCTGCGAAAGGATACCCTTACCGTGGCCTATACCCTGAGCAGCCGGGAGGGCCTTGAAGAGAATTTCCGCTTTATTCCGTTTGTGGACCTTTCCTTTGCCGGGGATGGCGAGGACCAGCAGCGTCTTTTTGCCGACGGGGCCGCCCTGTCCCTGGCCGCGAAGGCGCCGAGGAAACTTGAACGGGTACAGACTCTGAAATTCCAGGACCTGGAAAACGAGGCCGTTATCAACCTGAATTCGGACAAGGCCTTTGACGGCTGGATCATCCCCCACTACTGTCCGGTTCCCTCCGGCCCCCCCGCCCTGTACCAGTCAACCTGCGTCGCGCCCCTCTACCGGGTCCGCCTTGGGCCCGGTGAAAGCTGGACGCTGAACCTCTCCGTCAAGTTTACGCACTAGCAGGCAGTCAATATTCAACCTGTGGATAGTTCACGTTTATACGTGCCTTGTCCTGACCTTAACCTTCCCCCTGATCCGGCAGGGACGGGGATAGCCCGGCGGAAAAACGCTTGTAGAATCC